>NZ_CP145809.1:2574629-2896458 GCF_038049925.1 Georgenia sp. M64 | reverse complement strand
CGGCGCGAAGGTCGTCCTCGTCGGGGACCCGGCCCAGCTGCAGTCCGTCGACGCCGGCGGCGCGTTCAACATGCTCGCCCAGGCCCGCGGCGGCGACCTGGCACAGCTGGTGGAGGTGCGGCGCTTCGTCCACGCGTGGGAGAAGGACGCCTCCCTCGCCCTGCGCGACGGTGACCCGGCCGCGATCGACGCATACGCGGGCCACGGCCGGATCGTCGAGGGGACCACCGAGGCCATGACCGACGCCGCCTACCAGGCGTGGCAGGACGACCTGGCCGCCGGCCGGTCGTCCATCCTGGTGACCGAGGCCGCGGAGTCCGTACGGCAGCTCAACGAGCGCGCCCGCGCCGAACGCATCCAGCAGGGCCTGACCGCCACCGGCCGCGAGGTCCGGTTGCGCGACGAGGCACGCGCATCCGTGGGTGATGTGGTCATCACCCGCCGCAACGACCGTCGCCTCCGCACCGGCCCGGGCGCGTGGGTCCGAAACGGCGACCGGTGGACCGTCACCCACGTCCGACACGACGGCACGCTCGAGGTCCGCCGGCCCGGAGAGGGCGCGCGGGTGACGCTCCCTGCCGGGTACGTCGGCCGGTACGTCGACCTCGGCTACGCCGTCACCGCCCACCGCGCCCAGGGCCTGACCGTCGACACCGCGCACGTGGTCGTCTCCGCCTTGACCACCCGCGAGAACCTCTACGTGTCCATGACCCGCGGCCGCCTCGCCAACACCGCCTACGTCGCCCTCGACCAGCCCGACCCCCTCCATGCCACCCCCGCCGAGGCGGACACCTCCGCGCGGACCGTGCTGTTCGGGGTGCTCAACCACTCCGGGCTCGAGCTCTCCGCCCACCAGACCATCACCGCCGAGCAAGAGAGCTGGACGAGCATCGCCCAGCTCGCGGCCGAGTACGAGACCATCGTCACCACCGCCCAACAGAGCCGCTGGACCAGGCTCGTCACCGACACCCTCATCAGCGCGGGGGGACTTACGCCGGCCGAAGCCGACCAGATCACCTCGTCCGAGGCCTTCGCCGTCCTCACCGCGGAGCTGCGCCGCGCCGAGGCCAACCACCACGACCTCGACACCCTCCTGCCACGCCTGGTCGCCCAGCGCACCCTGCTCGACGCCGACGACATCGCCGCCGTCCTCACCACCCGCCTCGCCCGAGCCACCCGGCGACCCGCACCCGGCACGACCCCGGACCTCATCGCCGGACTCATCCCGGCCGTGACCGGGCCGCTGCCCGCCGACGCCGCCCGCGCCCTGGCCGAACGCCGCGAGCTCATCGAGACCCGCGCCCGAGGCCTCGCCGAGGCCGCGGTGCGCGACCGGGCGCCGTGGGTGTGCCGCATCGGTGAGCGGCCGGCGGGAGGCGGCCGGGAACGGTGGCTCGCCGAGCTGGCCGTCGTCGCCGCCTACCGCGACCGGTACACCATCACCGGTCCCGCGCCGCTCGGACCCTCGACCCAGACCCTCGCCCAGGAACGCGACCGGCGTCACGCCGCCGACGCACTGCACCGCGCCCGAGCCCTCACCCGGGCGCCGGGGACTGGACCGCGCGGTGCTCGCACGCACGGGCGAAGCCTCTAGGTTCGCGGTTTTCGCCTGCGACGGCGGCATCGTCGGCTTTGCACGGGGATTCGGAGGCCGCGCCCAGTGGCCGGGCCGCTGTCATGGACCGCGTCAAACTGCAGTTGCTGTCATCAGTATCGCCAACGGTTGGCTCACCGAGACCACGGCCGGTGTTCGTGACCAACGGGCCGGAGGGCGAGTACCGAAACTGGAACCGGTTACAGTATGCTGCACGCGAATCAGAGTCGGTCTTGGTAGCGAGGTGATGAGAGGGGGGGGGCACCGAGGTGGAGGACGAGCCTGAGGTGCAGGTCGCTGCGTCGACGTCGAGGGTGATCGACGGCCGGCACGGCGAGGTCGGCCGGGCCACCATCCGCGACGTCGCGGCCAAGGCCGGCGTCTCGAGTGCCACCGTCTCGCGGGTGCTGAACGGCGCGGGCGCCGGCGCCGTGCACGCCCGCACCCGGGACCGTGTCGTCCGAGCGATCTTCGATCTGGGTTTCGAGCCCAGCCATGCCGCCCGGGCGTTGGCGACTCGGCGCTCGCACACTATCGGCATCCTGACCCTGGCCGAGATCTTTAGCCCGGCGTCCTTGTCGTTCGTGCTCCAGAGCGCGGTGCAGGATGCGGGCTATCACGTCTCGGTCGCGACGATACCGTCGCTCGAGGCCGCGACGAAGAGCTCCTTTTCGAGGCTCGACCCCTTCCGGGAGGCGGAAGGCCTCATCGCCCTCGCTCCCACGCGCGAAAGCGAGCGGGCGCTGGCGGCCATGGCGATCGGCGTACCCACGATCGTGGTGGAGGGCGCGGGGCACGGCGCGTTGCCCTCGATCACCATGGATCAGCAGGGCGGTGCAGCACTCGTAACGGAGCACCTGATCGAGCAGGGCGCCCGTCGCATCGCCCACATCGCAGGTCCAGAGGACTGGCCCTCGGCCGAGCAGCGTCGCGCAGGATGGCTCGAGGCGCTGCAGCGGCACGGCCTACAGGTGGGGCTGTCGGTGCGCGGGGACTGGTCCGTGTCGTCCGGGTACCGGGCCGCCCGGGAACTCATCGACGGCGCGGACGTCGACGCGTTGTTCGTCGCCAACGACCGGATGGCGATCGGCGCGCTCTCGGCGCTCGCGGACACCGGGGTCTCGGTGCCCGACGACGTCCTGGTCGTCGGCTTCGACAACACCGAGGAGTCGGGCTACTTGCGGCCGCGCCTCACGACCGTGCAGCAGGACTACCACAAGCTTGGGCAGGAGGCGGTGGCCGATCTGGTCGCCCTGCTTCACGGTGAGGACCGTGCGCAGGCGCACCGTGTCCTGCCCGTAGAGCTGATCGTGCGCGACAGCTCCCGCCGGTCCACGGGTCGACCGTGACGAAGGAGGAATGCATGGAGACGATTACCGGCTCTGTCGGGCGCGAGTTCGACGGGGCTCTCGCTGACGAGCTCCACCGCCTTGAGCATGCGAATCGCGTCGAGCGGATTTACCTGCCCGAGCCCCTGGTCGGGCGGCGGCGGTTCCGGGCGACGAGTGACAGGGGCACCGAGTTCGGTATTGTTCTCGACCAGGATCCCAACGACATCGACGGGCTCGTGCTCCTCCTGGAGCCGGACCGTGCCGTCGTCCTGCACCGCGGCGCGCCCGAGACTCTCGTGCTGCGCGCCACGGACGTGGCCGGTGGCATCCAGCTCGGGTGGCACGCCGGCCACCTCCACTGGCGGGTGCGGACCGAGGGCGACCGCTTGGTCGTACTCCTCGACGCTCCCGCCGACGAGTACCTCACACGCATCACCACGTTCCTGGACTCCGGGCAGATCGAGGTCGCGGAGCTATGAGCCCCGTGGACAAGGGCTTCCTCGCCGCGCTCCTGCACTCCGACAGCGCACTGCCCTCCGGGTCGTTCGCCTTCTCGTGGGGCCTTGAACAGCTGTACCAGGACGAGGTCCTCGGGGACGACCCGCTGGAGGACGTGCTCGCGTGGTACCTGACGGGCCGCTGGGCCGGATTCGACCGCTACTTCGTCCAGCGGAGCTTCGTCGCCGCCACACAAGAGGAGCGGGTGGGCGTCGACCGGTACTGCACCGCGGCGACGGTCAGTGCCGTCGTCCGGGAGACCAGCACCCGCGCCGGCCGCACCTTCCTTCGTCCGTGGTCGCGCATGCGGTTTCCGGCGACCGAGGACTTTGCGGCCCGCGTGCAGGACGGCCGCGCGGACGGGCACCTCGCCGTGGTGCAGGGCCTGGTCTTCCGCGAGTGCGGCATGGACGAGGCCTCGGCGTGTGCCGTGAGCGGCTGGTCGAGTGCGAGCAGCCTCGCGTCGGCCGCCGTGCGGCTTGGCAAGGTGGGCGCCCTCGCGGCGCAAAAAGCGCTGGTCGGGACGGTAGACGTCCTCGAGGACCTGCTCAGGACCCCAGTGCCGAACGCTCCGACGTCCTGGTCCGTAATCCATGACTTGGCCATGGAGCGCCACGCCCTGCGTGACTCCAGGCTTTTCGCCTCCTAAGGAGGAGCAATGAACCTCACACCCACCGAGCTCAACCGCCTCGTTCTCTTCTCGGCGGCCGAGTTCGCTCGACGCAACCTCCGGCTCGGCATCCGTCTGAGCCATCCGGAGGCGATTGCGTACCTGACCGACGAGGCCATGACCATGGCGCGGCAGGGTCTGGCGTATGGCGAGATCCGGGACCGCGCCTACCAGTTGCTCACCGACGAGCACGTGGAGAGTGGCGTGCGCTCGATGCTGAAGAAGGTACTTATCGAGCTCCCTATGCGCGAGGGCACCAAACTGCTCATCCTGTTCGACCCCGTCCTGCGGACCTCGGACGAGGGCGTCGTGCCGGGAGAAGTGGTCTCGGCGTCGCAGGAGATCACCGTCCTGGAAGGGGCCCCTGTCGTCGAGATCGATGTCGTGAATGTCGGAGACCGCGACATTCAGGTGCGAAGTCACACGCACTTCTTCGAGGTGAACCGCGCGCTTCTGTTTGACCGTGAGACGGCCTTCGGCCGTCGGCTCGCAGTCCCTGCCGGCTCAGGGGTGCGTTTCGAACCCGGTGTGGCCAAGCGCGTCGGTCTGGTCGACCTGCGGGGTACGCGCGATGTGCGGGGCTTCGCCGGCCTGACGGAGGGCCGGCTGGACGACGAGGACATACGGTGCGAGGCGTTGGCCCGCGCTCATGAGCGTGGGTACGTCGGAAAGGAAGTGCGCAGTGACTTCGATTGAGTCGACGCAGTATGTATCCATGTACGGGCCGACCACGGGGGATCTGGTCCGGCTTGGGGACACCTCCCTGTTCGCGGAGATCGAGCAGGACCACGCCGCGCGCGGTGACGAGCTCATCCTGGGTGGCGGGAAGACGCTGCGGGACGGTGAGGGCATCGCGGGCGAGGCGACCTACGAGGATGGCTGCCTGGACGTCGTCATCACGAGCGCCACGGTCCTTGACGCCGTGATCGGGATCGTCAAAGGCGACATCGGCATCCGGGACGGGCGCATCGTCGCGGTGGGGCGCGCGGGCAACCCCCGGACCATGCCGGGCGTCGACCCACGCCTCGTCGTCGGGAATTCGACCTCGATCATCGCCGGGGACGGTCTGATCGTGACGGCAGGGGCAATCGAGGCGCACGCCCACATTCAGTCGCAGGAGCAAGCCGCACAGGCGATGGCCGGGGGCACCACGACGCTCATCGGCTCCGGGTCGCCAGCTCACGTGCTGGACACGGGTGGCGGCACCCGGCCCGCGATGGAGATGTTCCTTCGGTCGACGAGCGGGACCCCGGTCAACTTCGGCGTCCTCGGCCGGGGAAGTTCGGACCCGCGTGCCGTAGTTGCCTCCGTAGCCGGCGGAGCGATGTCGGTCAAGGTGCACGAGGACTTCGGTGCGGCGCCCTCGGTCATCGACGGCTCGTTGCGCGCGGCCGACGCACACGACTTCTCGGTGCACCTGCACACTGACTCGATCAACGAATTCGGCTTCGCCGAGGACACGATGCGGGTCGTCAGCGGTCGGACGATCCACATGTACCACGTCGAGGGAGCAGGCGGGGGTCACGCCCCGGACCTGCTCCGGGTCTGCTCCTACCCGAACGTGATCCCGTCGTCCACCAACCCGACGAACCCCTACACGCCCGCGGCTCTTGAGGAGGGATTGCCCATGGCGATGGTCGGCCACAACCTGCGGTTCGACTCGGCGGTGGACCTCGCCTTCGGGGAAGCGCGGATCCGTGCGCAGTCGATGGCGGCTGAGGACCACCTGCACGACATCGGAGCGATTTCGATCTTCGCGACCGACACGCAAGGCATGGGCCGCCTCGCGGAGAACGTTGCCAACTGCTGGCAGCTTGCGAGCGTCATGAAAGACCGCCGCGGTCGCCTCCCGGAGGAGACTGGGCCCGGCGACAACGAGCGGATCAAGCGCTACGTCGCCAAGCTGACGATCAACCCGGCGATCGCAGCCGGCATCGCGGACCACGTGGGCTCGGTCGAGGAGGGTAAGTTTGCCGACCTCGTGCTCTGGCCCCGCGAGTCCTTCGGCATCAAGCCGATCGCCGTGCTGAAGCGCGGGTTCATGGCGTGGGCGGCACTCGGCGACGCCAACGGGAGCCTGCCGATGTCCGAGCCCGTAATCCAGGGTCCGAACTTCGGGGCGTTCGGTGACGCGGCCGCGCGCCTGGGGGCGATCTTCGTCTCGCGCGTGGCGCTGCAGCATGGGCTGCTCGACCGGCTCGAGACGGCCAAGCCGGTCATCCCCATCACGAGCACCCGCCACCTCACCAAGCACGACATGGTTCGCAACAGCGCGCTCCCGGCCATCGAGGTGGACCCGCGGACTTTCACCGTCCGGGTCGACGGCGAACAGATCGACGTGGTCGGCGTCACCGAGGTCCCGCTCGCCCGCCGTTACCTGCTGCGTTAGGAGAAGAGATGAACGTGCTACCCGCTGCTCGGGTGGGCATCGGTGGACCCGTGGGGTCCGGGAAGACCGCCTTGGTCGAGAGTCTGATCCCGGCCTTGCAGGCGCTCGGCCTGTCGGTCTCGGTGATCACCAATGACCTCGTGACCGACGAGGATGCACGGCGCGTGCGGGCCTCGGGCGTCATCGACCCCGAGCGGGTCGCCGCCGTCGAGGCGGGGGCATGCCCGCACACTGTCATCCGCGAGGACCCCACGTTGAATCTCGACGCGATGGACCGGATGCTCGCGCAGCACCCGGACACCGACATCGTGCTGCTGGAGAGCGGGGGCGACAATCTCGCGTCGACGTTCTCGGCCGACCTCGTGGACTACTGGCTCTTTGTCATCGACACCGCTGGCGGAGGGGACATCCCACGCAAACGTGGTCCTGGTGTGGTTCGGTGTGACCTGCTCGTCATAAACAAGTCCGACCTCGCCCCGTACGTCGGGGTCGACATCGAGCAGATGGAGCGCGAGGCGCTGGAGGTGCGCCGCGGGAAGCCGGTCGTTGTGACCTCTTGCCGCACCGCGACGGGCGTTCAGGAGGTCGTGGACCACCTGTGCGAGAACGTGTTGTTCCAGTAGCCGTGGACTCCCAGCTGCTGCTCGAGTTCGCCGCCCTGCCGGGCGGGACGAGCCTTGTCCGCCGGCGGTTCTCCTGGCCGTTCTTCGTGGCCCGGGAACTCCGCTCGCGGGAATTCCCCGAGGCGTCCGTCGTCACGCTGCAGAGCGCGTCGGGCACCCTGAACAGCGGTGACCGGACGACGGCGCGGTTCGTCGTCGGTGCGGGCGCCCACGCCATGCTGCGCTCGCAGGGAGCGCCGTCCGTCCACCGTGCCACGGGTGACGCAGCCGCGGCTGAGGTTACCGACGTTCTGGTGGGTGCCGCCGGAGTGTTCGACCATGTCCCGGAGCCGCGCATCCTCTTCCCCGGAGCGATCTACGAGCAGACGACGACGGTGCGGTTGTCCGACGGCGGACGCGCGCTGCTCGGTGACGCCGTGATCGCCCTGCAAGGCGAGTCGGGCCGGTCGTTCCGGCGGTACACGAGCGAGCTGCGCGTCTATCTGGGGGATGAGCTGGTCGTCCACGACACGAACTCGACCGGTCCCTGGGACCGCATGCCGGGCAGGGTCGCCCGCTTCATCGCGGTCGGCCAAGTCGTCGCGATCGCCGAGCCCGGGTGCCGGCTTCCCATCGTGGGGCCTGAGTTCGGCGGCAGAGATTGCTACATCGCCGGGATGCGACTGCCGAACGACGCCGGTGTCCTCGTCCGAATCGCGGCGACGAGCGGACGCGAGCTGCGCGAGGTGGCCGAGCGCGTCGCCGCGGCGATGCGGGCCGCCCTGGCGCGGCCCCCCAAGCCGGCCGCCGCGACAGCCACCCGGGGGACGTCGGTCCTCGCTGCGGTGGGGAGGTCCGCATGAGCACGTCGGAGATCCAGGTCCCGACCGGTCGCCACCTCGACCCGAACAGCACCGTGAGTGACCTCCTGCCTGCGCTGCCAGCACCGCGAGAGCATGACGTCGTGGTCGTGGGTGACACCGGCGTCGATCTCATGGTGCGGGTCGACGCCCTGCCCGGCCGCGATGAGAAGGCGATCGGCGAGCACCTCGGTGTCTTCGGCGGTGGCATGGGCGCGAATTTCGCCGTCGCGGCCACCCGCGCCCTTCCCGGCGCCCGGCTCGCCCTCGTCTCACGCGTGGGCTCGGACGCCTTCGGGCGTCAGTGCCTTGCGGACCTCGAAGCGCGCGGCGTTGACACGCGGCACGTCCACGTCGAGCAGGGGGGTGTCACGTGGTGGTGCGCGGTCGCGCTCGACGCCACGGGGGAAAAGGCGCTCCTCGGCGCGCGCACACCCGCGTCGCTGCCCAGGCGCACCGACGTTTCGCTCGACCTGTTGCAGGGCACACGTTTGCTACACGTCCTAGGCGACATCTCGTTCTCGGCGGAACTCATCGACATTGCCCGTCTGCACGGCGCACTCGCTAGCGTCGACATCGAGGGGAGTTTCGTCCGGGACGATACCGCGCGGGCGCGGCAGCTGGCGACGGACGCCGACATCGTCGTGACCAACGCCGGCGGCGCGCGCGGGCTCACCGGATTCGAAGACCCCGCTCTGGCCGCGGCGGACATGCTCCGCGTCGGAGTCCCCGGACGGGCTCGCCTGGTCGTCCTCACGCTCGGGTCCGGCGGGGCGCTCGTCGTCCACGGGGACGGCACAGGCGCGTGGCGCGCGCTACGGCAGCCCGCTCGGCCCGTAGGCGTCGTAGATTCCACGGGCGCGGGCGACTCGTTCGCGGGGACGTTCGTGGCCTGTCTCCTCGCCGGTCACCCGATCGGTCCGACGATGGCGAGGGCGGCGGAGGCCGCCGCCGTCACCCTCGGCGTCGTGGGCTCGCGGGGTGCCCTCTTGACCACAGCCTGACCTTACCTCTGGAGGTACAACGTCATGACCAGCCCCACTGACACCCTGATCGTCCCGGGTTCGGCGCCCGGACGTGCGGCGCTCGAGGACCGCATCCACGGCTCCCTCGCGATGGCCGTCATCGGTGACGCCCTCGGCGCCCCGACGGAGCAGCGCAGCATCGACCAGATCCGCGCCCGGTTCGGCGGCCGGGTCGAGCGGTTCCACGCCCCGCCCCAGGACTCGCCGTTCGCGAAGGGCCGCGCGGCGGGGCAGTTCACCGACGACTCGAGCCAGATGATCTTGCTTGCGGAGGCCTTAGTCGCGGGCGGCGGGACGATCACCGCACGTGCTGTAGCGGACATGCTGATCGAGTGGTCGGGCAAGCCGGAGTACTTTCCTCACTTTGCAGGTCCGAGCACCCGCCGGGCGATCGCCGCGCTGAAGGGGGGTGCGGACCCTGAACTAGTCGGGGCGCAGGGCGTCGAGACGACCGAAGGGGCGTCCAACGGCGGGTCGATGCGAGTGGCACCCGCTGGCCTCGTCTGGCCTGGGGACCCCGCGGCCGCGGTCGAGGAGGCGGCGACGACTTGCCGCCCGAGCCACTTCACGAGCGTCGGCGTCTCGGCGGCGGCTGCGGTCGCCGGCGCGGTGTCGGTGGCGTTGTGCGATGGTGTCACCATCATCGACGTCGTGCGAGCGGCGGTGTGGTCCGCGGAGCGGGGGGCGGCGATCGGTGCCACGCGAGGCCGCGAGGTCGCCGGTCCGTCCGTCGCCCGCCGGATCGAGCTCGCCGCCGAGATCGGGGCGAGCGCGTCGTCGCTGGACGTCGCGACGCGGCGGATCGCCGACGTCATCGGGGCGGGCCTGCCGGCCGCCGAGGCCGTCCCGGCAGCAATCGGACTGTTTGTCGCCGCCGGTGGTGACCCGTGGTGGACCGTGGTCGCAGGGGCCAACGTGGGCGACGACACTGACACGGTCGCCTGCATGGCGGGCTCGATTGCCGGCGCCCTGCACGGCATCGCCGGAGTGCCGCGGGACCGCTACGCCGAGGTCCAAGTCGCCAACGGCGTGGACCTCGCGGACCTCGCGCGTCGCCTGACCGTCGTGGCGCACCTTCCCGTCGGTTGACTCGAATGGGCCCGGTAGTTAGGCCCTCGCGGCGGGTGAGCCCTGGGCACTTCGTGCCGACATGACTTCTTCTGTGGCGCTGCGTCAGTCCGGTAGGCGCGGCAGGTGCCATGATGTTGCGCAACATATTGCGCGTGAGTGCGCGCAGATCGGCGCGTAGGGGGCGGCATGGGACAGGCGGACGGGGGCAGGCGCGTGAGTTATCGCGCACTCGCCAGCACGGCGGGTGTGTCGGTGTCGACGATCTCCCGATACCTTGCCGGACAACTCCAGCTGACCGCTGAGACCGAGGCGCGCGTACGCGCCGCCATCGAGGAGACCGGGTTCCTGCCGAGGGCGTTGACCATGCCAAGGAACGGGAACCGCAGGACGACCGGCATTGTCGTGCCCCACCTTGGCAACTCCTACTACGGACGCCTAGCGGAGAGCCTCGTCCGCGCCGCCGACGCCCAGGGTCTCTCTGCCATCGTCACCAGCACCATGGATAACCCGCACAAGCAGTTCGACTACGTGTTCCTCATGGAGGAGTTCGGGGTGAAGGGGATCCTGTATGCCGGCAACTACCGCACCAACGCCGCCCTTGCCCACGCCATCGGGGAGGGCATTCCGATCGTCGTGGTCGACGAGGAAATCGGGATGCTGCCGCCTGTTGACGCCGTGCTCGTCGACGACTACGCGGGGGCGTTTCAAGCCACGACGTTCCTGTGCTCCCAAGGGCACCGGTCCTTCGCATTCCTTGGCGGCCCGGCGAGCTTGCGCTCCACGCAGGAGCGCAAGCGGGGGTTCGACGACGTCCTGCGACGCCACGGCATCAACCCCGATGATCAAGTGACGCTCCTCGGCTCATTCACCGAGGAGTTCGGAGTGGCCGCGATGTCCCGCGTCTTCTCGTCGGAGGTGCAGTGCACCGCGGTCTTCGCGGCGAGCGACGTGATCGCGCTGGGCGTCTTGCGCGCAGCGGCCAGTCTCGGGCTGTCCGTCCCGGATGACTTCTCCCTCGTCGGGTTCGACGATATCCCCGAGGCCCGCCACGTCACGCCGCAGCTCACCACTGTGCGGACGCCCCTGGACCTGATGGCCAAGACGGCCGTCACCGCGCTGACGGAGCGCATGGAGGGGCGGGGCGAGGAGCCGCGCACCGTACAGGTCCCGGTGACCCTCCAGATCCGGGAGTCCGTGCGCTCGGTCGTGTGACACGGTGCGGGGCGCGCCGCCGTACGGGGCTGACCAACGAGTCCGCGCATCGCGCCTTGGCGCGCTCCTTCTGCCGGGCTGGTGCGAAGAGTCGTCATATTCCGTGGCGACCCGTTGTCGCGACGTCTGCAGCAGACACTGTTGCGCAACGTTGTTGACGACGTAGCGCAGCGTTGCTAAGTTCCTCGCACACCGACTTCGCTGGAGGCGACATGGCCCGCATTACACAGATTCCAGAGCCGAACATCGGCCTGCCCACGACCAGGCCCTATGTGCCCGTCACGCGCTTCCTCGAGCGGCGCTCGCTGGCCATTGAGGCCATGCAGCGGCACGGGCTCGAGGCTCTAGTCGTGTACGGCGACCGGGAGCACGCTGGGGACCTGCACTTCCTCACCGGTGTCGACCCTCGGTTCGAGGAAGGCGTCTTCATCCTTCTCCGCACCGGTGACGCGACTGTCTTGCTCGGCAACGAAAACCTCGGGTACGCGCCGGACCCCGAGCTCGGCATCCGCGTGCTGCTGTATCAGGAGTTCAGCCCGCAGGGGCAGTTCCGCCACAAGCCGGTCCAGCTCGCCGACCTTCTGACGTCGGCCGGCCTCGAGCGCGGGGTGAGGACGGGCGTCGCCGGCGCCAAGAGCCTCGGCGTGGGGTTCATCGCGGACCCCGCGAAGGCGTTCGGCGTGCCGTCGTACCTGGTCGACACGCTTCGCGCGCTGGTCGGCGAGGAGAACCTCAGCAACGCGCAGGACATGTTCGTGCACCCCGAGCACGGGCTCCGCACCCACAATACGGTGCACGAGATCGCGGAGGCGGAGTACGCGTCAGCCTTTAACAGCGCCAGCGTGAATGCCGCGACGCGAGGTCTGGGGGTCGGAGTCCGCGCGGATGAGTTGGCCGGGTCGCTTTTCGACGGCGGCATCGCGCATTCGGTCCACTTCATGGTCAACTTCGGTCTGAAGACCGCGCGGGGCCTGTCCTCGCCGACGGACCAGCGCGCGCAAAAGGGCGACGCATACCAGATTGCCCAGGGTCTCCGAGGCTCGCTAACGTGCCGCTCCGGCATGATCGCGGGCTCCGCCGCCGACCTCAATGCCGACGTCGCGTCGTTTTTCGAGGCGGCGACGCTGAACTACTTCGACACGATGCTGGCGTGGTATGGGGCCGTCCGCATCGATGCCACGGGCGGCGACGTGTTCGCGGCGGCCGACGCCGCGCGTGACCCGGAGCTTTTCGAGTTCGCCCTCAACCCGGGGCATACGCTCGGGTTCGAGGAGTGGCTGCACTCGCCCTTCGAGGCCGGCAACACGGCGAAGCTCGCGAGCGGGGTGCTCCTGCAGGGCGACATCATCCCCGCCGCGAAGGGCCCCCACGTGGGCATCAACATCGAGGACGGCCTAGCGCTCGCCGATGAAGCCCTGCGAGACCAGTTCGCCGGGCTATACCCGGAAGCCCAGGAGCGGGTCGAGCGGCGTCGCGAGTACGTCCGGGAGGTCATCGGCCTGGAACTCGACCCGTCTGTGCTGCTGCTGAGCAACACGCCGCTTTGGCACGCCCCTTACGCGCTCGATCGCTCGAGCGCGCTGACCGCATGACCAGTTCGCTTTGCGTGGCCGCAGGTGGTCGCGTCTGAGACAAGGTTCCAGCATGGGTGACCGATCGCCCCCTGAAACCACCGCATGTCCCCGCACACCGTCCAGTTGATTTAGTTCAGTTGATGCAAAGGAGCACGACCACCATGTCAACGACCCACTTCCTCCGCAGAGCAGCCAACTCGACGTCCCGGCGCTCGCGTTTGCGGACCGCGGCTTTCCCTGTGGCCGCCTTCCTGGCCCTCAGTCTGGCCGCCTGCGCTCCGACGACACCGGCGGAGCCGACCGGGGCGCCGGGCGCGAGCGATGGCGGCGGCGAGAGCGACGTCCGGGTCGCCTTCGTCTCGCAGATTGAGGGCATCCCCGTGTTCGACGCCTTCAATCAGGGGGCCTCTGCCGAGGCGGACCGCTTGGGCATCACTAGTCCGAGAATGTGGTGACTTCGCGCGGGTGGCTAGCCGGTGGTTCAGGCGGCGGGTTCGAGGGTGACTTTGTAGCCGAGGGATTCAAGGTCGCGGACGTGGCTGCGAACGCGGCGGTTGTTGTTGATGTGGGTGTCGTAATAGTCGACGCCGAGGTCTCGGAAGCGGGTGGTTGGATCGGCGAGCAGGTGCCAGATGATCACCAGGATCGACCTTGCGATCGCGACGATTGCCTTCTTCTTGCCTATTCGGCGTGCCAGTCGGCGGTAGCGGGCACCGAGGAAGGTCTTGGTGCGGCCGACCGCGACGGCGATCTCACCGAGGACCCGGGCGAGGTATCGGTTGCCGCGCCCGGTTCTGGTGGTGCCAACGATCTTCCCGGCGGAGACGTTGACTCCGGGGGCGAACTTCGCCCAGGAGACAAGGTGTCCTGGGGTGGGGAACCTGGCCATGTCCAGGCCAATCTCGGCGATGAGCGCGCAGGCGGCCGCGATCCCGATCCCGGGGATCTCGTCCAGCCGTTGGAGGGTGTCGCCGACGAACGGGGCCAGGTGTTCGGCGATCTTCTTCTCGACCTCGGCGATGTCGGCGTCAATGGTCTGGACCCGGTGGAGCATCTTGGCCAGCAGGAAGGCGTGGTGGTCGGTGAAGTGCCCGGTCAGGGCCTCTTGGAGCTGAGCGGTCTTGCGGCGCATCGGTCCGCGGGCGAGGTCGGCGAGCACGGCGGGGTCGCGCTGGCCGGCGATCAGCGCGGCCATCATCGCCCGCCCGGAGACTCCGAAGAGGTCGGAGACGACGACCGAGACCTTGATCTGGGCGTCCTCGAGGAGCTTCTCGGCGCGTTGCTTCTCCGCGGTGCGTGCCTCGATTAGGTCGACCCGGTATCGGGTCAGATCACGCAGCTGACGGATCTCCACCGGCGGGACGAATGAGGGGCGCAGCATCTGGCGTTCGGCGACCTTGCACAACCAGACCGCATCGAGCCTGTCGGTCTTGGGTCGCCCGGGCAGGTGCTTGACATCGCGGGCGTTGACCAGCCATGTCTGCATCCCGGTCTGCTCGAGCAGGTAGAACGGCGCCTTCCAGTAGTCCGACGTCGCTTCCATCACCACCCGGGTCACGCCGACCTCAGTCAGCCAGTCGCCCAGCGCGAGCAGCTGCTCGGTCATGGTGGAGTACCGGCGCACCTCTTGCCTGCGGCGCCGACCCGGGGCTGGTACCCGCACGCAGCACACCACTTCGGCCTTGCCGATATCGAGCGCCGCGACTCGTTCGATGATCTCGTCCTCATCGGCCGCGATCTCCATTGCCGCCACCTCCCCAGGCTCCCAGTACCCGTGCTGAACCGGTCGCCCGTGGGAGCTGAAGGGGAGAAGGAAACTAGTCCTCGTGCTCGAAGCGACAGTGAAGGGCCCACAGCACAGCCCCCGCGCCCGACTTACACACGGTCTCAAGGGGCCATGGGATGACGACGTCAACGGGCGACCGGAGCACCATTCTCAGCCCGCCAGGGCGCTCACGCCAGGGAGCAGAAGGACTTACACGCAGGGTGGGCCGGCGACGGTCGACGCGACAGAGCAACTGCGCATCTTCGAGAGTTTTGTGCAGCAGGGCTACGACGCCGTCTCGGTTTCGGCGCTTGACCCCCGGTCCCTCGACCCCGCCATCTCGGCCGCACGCGAGAAGGGGCTCGTCGTCATTACGTCCGACAGCGACGCGCCGGACAGCGAGCGGCAGGTCATGGTGCAGCCGGCGAGCTTCGATGAGGTCGGCAAGGCCCTCGTCGACCAGCTCGTGGAGGCGATCGGGAGCGAGGAGGGGGAGTACGCCATCGTCTCCGGCGCGCCGGACTCGCCGAATATGAACGGCTGGATCGACGCAATCCATGCCTATGCCGCCGAGACGTACCCGGGCCTGGAGATGGTCGGCGGCGTCCGGTACACCGCTGACACCGCGACCGCCCTGAAGGAGACACAGGATGTCCTGACGGCGTTTCCTGACCTCGCCGGCGTGCTGTCCATCCCGTCTAGTGCCCTGCCCGGGGTCGCCCAGGCCGTCGAGACATCCGGCAAGTCCGGTGAGGTGCAGGTCGTTGCCGCAACGAGCCCGCTCACGGCGCGTAAGTTCCTTGAGAGTGGGACCGTGTACTCGACGGTGCTGTGGAACATGCTCGACCTCGGCGCGCTGACCGTGTGGGCGATGAACGAGCTCGTCGAGGGCCGTGAGTTCCAGGCCGAGAACACCGTCCCCGGCATCGACGACCCAGTGATCTACGACGAGTCCACCGGTGAGCTCTTCCTCGGGCCGGCCATGGTCTTCAACAAGGAGAACATGGATGACTATGAGTTCTGAGCCGGTTGGCCGCCCGACCGCAGCGTCCCGTCCCGTCCGTCGCGAGAAGGGGGGAGCGCCATGGCTGCGGTGCGGCTAGAGGTCCGAGGGGTCTCCAAGAGTTTCGGGGCCACGAGGGCTCTAGACGACGTGTCGTTCTCGCTGAGGGGCGGGGAGCGCCTCGCCGTGCTCGGCGAGAACGGCGCCGGCAAGTCGACCCTCATCAAGGCGATCGCGGGCGTTCACCCGCCCGACGGCGGCGGCCTGCTGCTCGACGGGGACGAGTACGCGCCGAGGTCTCCGGCCGAGGCACTGGCCGCAGGCGTGAGCATCGTGTACCAGGAGCCGTCGTACTTCCCCAGGCTCAGCGTCCTGGAGAACCTGTTCGTGGGACGTGAACTTGCGAGTCGGACCGGCGTCCTCCGCTGGCGCGAGGTGCGTCGTCAGGCGGAGCAGCTGTTCCGCAGGCTCGAGCTCCCGACGTCGCTGCTGGACCGGCAGATGGGGGACCTGCGGCTCGCGGAGCAGCAGCTCGTCCTGATCGCCCGGGCCGTGGACGTTCAGGCGAAGGTGCTCATCCTCGATGAGCCTACGTCGATCCTCACGGATGCCGAGGCGTCCAGACTCTTTGCGGTCGTGCGGACCCTCGCCGACGAGGGTGTGAGTGTGCTGTACATCACACATCGGTTCGACGAGCTGTCCAAGGTCGCCGACCGGCTCATCGTCCTGCGGGACGGCCGCCTAGTGGGTGAGCTGCCGGTGACCGCCCATCACGACGAGATCGTCACGATGATGATGGGCCGGGAGATCGACAGCTCCGTCGTCCGCCCGCCGGAGAGTCCTGGCGAGCAGGTGCTCGAGTTGCGTGGCTACTCGGTCGGCGGCCTCGTGCAGGACGTTGACCTTGAGGTGCGCGCCGGCGAAACCGTGGGTCTGTACGGCCTCGTCGGTGCCGGACGCTCCGAGCTGGCCATGGGCCTGCTCGGTCGGCTGCCGACGACCGGCGGGACCGTGAGCTTGAACGGCTCGCGGTTTTTTCCAAGATCACCGGGTCATGCGATCGCAAGCGGCGTCGCCTACCTGCCCGAGGATCGGAAGACGCAGGGCATCTTCCCGTATATGAGCGTCGCGACGAACCTGAGCGCGTCGGTGCTGCCACGCCTCACGAGCGTCGCCGACTTCATCCGGGCGCGACGCGAGCGCCAGGTAGTAGCCGACTGGATCCAGCGTCTGCGCATCAAGACATCGCGTCCGAACGCACCGATTACGTCCCTGTCCGGCGGGCACCAACAGAAGGTGATTCTGGCCCGGCAGCTGTCGGTCCAGCCCAGCCTGCTCATTCTGGACGAGCCCACCCGGGGCATCGACGTCGCCACCAAAGTCGACGTTCAGCGCCGAATCATCGAGTTCGCCCGGAAGGGCATGGCGATCCTCGTGATCTCGAGCGAGCTCCCGGAGCTGCTCGCCGTCTCCGACCGAATCCACGTGATGCGCGGCGGACGGATCGTCGCGTCTCTGACTGGCGACGAGATGACCGAGGAGCGGGTCCTGAGGGCCGCTGTGGGGGTGCAGCATGTTGCTTGAACGTCTCGACCGTACCTCGGAGCGCCCCACCCTCTCGGTGGACGACCGAGTCATCCGGGTGGTCCGGGAAGGCCTGGTGCCTGTCCTGCTCGTCATCGAGATCGTCTTCTTCAGCCTGGCGACGCCCGGCTTCGCGGCGGCCGACAACCTCGCGAATATCGCCGTCAACGCCTCGGACATCGGGCTCGTGGCGGCCGGCGTCACCCTCGTGGTCCTTGTCGGCGGGATCGACGTGTCCGTGGGCAACATGGTCGGTGTGGTGGCATGGGTCGCCGTGAGCCTCGCGACGAGCGGCGTGCCGCTGTACGTGGTCGTGCCCGCGGCGGTGCTCCTCGGGGCGATCCTCGGGCTCGTCAACGGCTCGATCGTCGCGCTCGGCAAGGTGGCGGCCATCATCGCGACGCTTGGCACCGCGGCAATCTACCGGACGGTCCTGTTCCTCCTGTGGGACAAGACGGATCTCTTCACTGGCCCAGTAGTGCCAGGGCTCGGCCCTCTCTCGCGGATCGGGCCCGTTCCGACAGTCACCCTGCTGACTGTAGGCGTGTTCCTCGTGCTCGCATGGGTGCTCCGCAACACGGTCTTCGGCCGGCGGCTGTACGCGATAGGCAATGACCCGGAGAGTGCACGGCTGCTGGGCGTGCCCGTCCAGCGCACCGTGCTCTTCGCGTACATCATCGTGGGCGTGCTGGTCTCGCTCGCTGCGATCGTGTACTCGGGGCGTCTAGGTGTTATCCAGTCGAACGCGGGCAACGATCTGACGCTACCCGCCATAGCGTCCGTCCTGCTGGGCGGCACGAGCATCCTCGGCGGATCGGGTGGCGTGCTGCGGACTCTCACAGGTCTGACCTTCATCGCCGTCCTCCAGAACGGCATCGTGCTGCTGGGCGTCCCGTCCCTGCTCAGCGGCGTAATCGTCGGCTCCGCTCTCATCCTGGCGGTGGCCACGGACGTCCTAACCCGGCGCCTGATCGACGCGCGTAGGAAGGAAGCGGTATGAGGGTGTCATCCATTTTCGGGGCGAGGCCCCGAGGTATCTCGATGGCGGATCGCCGGGTGGTCCTGACCGTCCTCCTTGTGGTGGCAATGGTGGCCATGAGCGCGTTGTCGCCGTACTTCTTCAGTGTGGACAACCTCCTCTCTATGACCCAGTTCGGCGCTCTTGTGGGACTGCTCGCTCTCGGTCAGGCGATGGTCATCCTCGGGGGCGGCGGCGGGATCGACCTGTCGGTCGGCTCCACGCTGAGCCTAAGCGGCGTGGTCATGGGCGTCGTGGCTCAGGACGCCGGAGCCAGCCCGTGGCTCGCCGCCTTCGTGGCACTGATCGCCGGCGTGCTCCTGGGGTTAATAAACGGGCTCCTCGTCACGGTCGTTGGCATCCCGGCCTTGATCGCAACACTGGGCACGCTATTCCTCTACGGCTCGCTTGCGATGGTTCTGACGGGTGGCGGGCAGGTCGGTGGGATGGACAGGGACGGCTTCCGATTTCTCGGGAACAGCACGGTCTTCGGGGTCCCGACTCAGGTGCTGCTCGTCCTCGTCCCGGCCTTCCTCGTCATCGGTGCGGTGCTGGCTTGGACGCGGTACGGCCGGCGGGTCTACCAGGTGGGCAACAACGAGGAAGCGGCGGCTCTCGTGGGGATCGACGTCCGCCGGATCCGCCTGTCCCTCTACTGCACCAGCGGGCTGCTGGCCGCGGTCGCTGCGGTCGTTAGTAACGCGTGGCTCCTCACAGCACGCCCCGCGGCCGGCTTGAACCTCGAGCTGCAGGCGGTGACGATCGCCGTGCTGGGCGGGATCCACATCTTTGGTGGACGAGGACGGCTGGGCGGCGTCGCTCTGGCGGTCCTGCTCGTCATCGTTCTGAACTCCGGGCTCCAGCTCGCCGGGTTCTCGCAGACGGTACAGGCCGGCGTGCTGGGAGCCCTGCTTGTCCTTTCGGCGCTCATGTCGAGCCTAGGTGACGCGAGGCTGGGGGGGAGGCCGCGACGGAGGGACGCAATCGCGTGAGCGGCGTTGGGTCGGGCACAACGGGATCTGGTCCGGGGGCGAGTGAACCGAGTCCGATCCGGGCCAGTGGCGTACGGAGGGTGCGGGGTCGTGACCGGCACTCGAAGCGCAAGGCGCTAGCCGGGGCTGTGGCCTGGTTCGTCGCGGTCGCTTGAATCTGCTCGGCTGGCTGTTGGGTGGGCACGAGCGCCAAGGCAGCTGGCATCGGGTTGGCGTCAGTGCGTACCTCTTCGGGATGTGCCACACCTTCGACGCCGACCACATCGCGGCGGTCGACGAGCAACGCGGAGACCCGTCCGGGACGGCCCCGGGGTCATCATCGGTTGGGCTCTGGTTTGCCCGGGGCCACTCCACGATCGTGCTGATGGCTTCGGTCCTGATCGTCGTCGGTGCGGGCGCACTCGGCGGCAGGCTCCTAGCAGTGGGCAGGACGTTCCACCTGGTGGCGGACGCGGTCGGGTGGTTGGTAGCGGCGTCTTCATGCTCGCCCTCGCCGATGCGATGGCGGTGACGCGGTGGCCGAGGGCGTCCGTGGCCACAAACGTTTAGAGACCGTCCTGCAGGGGCCGGGTGCGGAAGTCGTTGAGCTGGCGTCGTCATCGTCGCGATGTCCCAGCCACTGCCCATCCGCATGAACCGGCCTCGACGCCTCGGCGCGGTCGCCAACCCTCCCATCCCTGAGGCGTCGCGGCTGAACGTTCGCGTTTCAATGGCCCTCCACTTACCCTCCAGATTCAGCCGTGAAAGTGCGTCAACGATCGGCTACAGTCGGAGGTGTCAGCGAGGAGATTTCCTTACCAACACAGGGAAATCCGCTGTTCCCGGGACTGATCGGCGGTGGCCATCAGGCCCTCGATTCCGCCCGGAGGTCGCAGGTTCAAATCCTGCCCCCGCTACCAGATGACGAAGGCCCGGACCTCATGGTCCGGGCCTTCGTCGTTGCCGTGACGGACGACTATCTGGGCGTCAGGGCGGCGATCTTGTTCGCCGCCTCCATCGTGAACCACACCGACTCGCCCTCCGGCCCACGCCGGACAGTGATGCCGAGGGCGTTCTCGAACCCGCTGTCCGGGTCGTCCCCGACGGCCTTGCCCGCCTCGGTGATCACGCCGTCGGCGGTGATGCGTGCGGCGTTCCCGATGTTGGCCTGGGTGAACCACATGCTTCCGTCGCCGGCCGCGGCGATGTCCTGAGGTCCGGCGCCCGGGGCGGAGAACTCGCTGAGCTCGCCGGTGGCTGGGTCGAGGAAGCCGACGACGTCGGCGAACCGCTCGGTCCACCACACCTTGCCGTCCGAGGCGACGGCGATCTGGGCGGGGGTGCCGGTGACCAGCACCTCCGTGGTCGAGCCGGTCACGGGGTCGAGGCTCCGGACGGCGCCGGGCGCCGTGAACCAGACGACGCCGTCGGCGGCGACGGCCAGCTCGCCGGGGTCGGTGGCCGGGTGCTCCGTCAGCTCGCCGGTGCCGACGTCGTAGCGCCAGAGGACGTCGCGGAAGGCGCTCGAGCCCCAGAGGTCGTCACCGCGGCCGTCGATGCCGCCGCCGAGGATGTAGTCGGCCGCGGTGCCGTCGGCCCTCTGGGGGGTGATGAAGTCGACCACGCCCTGGGTGGTGATGCGACCCAGGGCGCCGAAGTCGTTGGTGGTGAAGTACAGGATGTCGCCCGGGCCCTGCTCGATGTCGTCGAGGAAGCAGTCGCAGTCCACCCGGTACTCGGTGATGTCGCCGGTGGGCGTGATCATCCCGATGGTGCTGTGGAACGTGCCCCCGGCATCGGGGTCGGGGCCGGGCGTGAAGACCTGCCCGCCCTCGGTGAACCAGAGGTTCCCGTCCGAGCCGGGGGTGATGTACCTCGGCTGGCTGCTGTCGGTCGGCACCTTGTACGTCCGGTACTTCATGAGCCCCGCGGCCTGGGCGGGGAGCGTTCCGAGGACGACGGCACCGCCAGCCACGGCGGCGATCAGCGCTGCGAGGGGGCGACGTGGCCCTCGGCGCCGGCGCCGCGGCGGACCCCCTCCACCTCGGGCGGGTCGTCGGCCGCGTCCGTCCTGGCGCCGGACGTGTGGTGGCGGGTAGGGGGACATGGGGCCTCCTCGTCGTGGCCTGCTCCCGGGGTCCGGGAGGTGCAAATGTCCGCTTCGAGGAGGCGGCTGTCAAGGCTGAACGGAGACCGGCGCGACCGTGTGACAGCCGGCGCCCGGCGTGATGCGGAATACTCCTGAACCCCATTGAGTTGAAACTTCAAGTACGTGTACCGTTGAGGACATTCCGACCGACGACCGAGGGACCCCACCATGAGCCAGACCGTCGCGCCGATCTCGAACCGGCCCGTCGAGGACCTCCTGCCCGCAGCCACCGCCATGGGCAGCGTGACGCTGCTCGTCGGCGACCTCGACCTCATGACCGCCTACTACCGCGACGGCGTGATGCTCCAGGTGCTGCGCGCCGAGGGCGACGAGGTGTCGCTCGGCCGGCACGGCGTCGAGCTGCTCGTGCTGCGCCACGACCCGTCGCTCCCGCCCGGGTCGCCCCGCAGCGCGGGCCTGTTCCACACCGCGTTCCTCTTCGAGGACCACGCGTCGCTGGCTGCCGTGGTGGCCTCGCTCGCCGTCCGGGCGCCCCGCACCTTCGCCGGGTCGAGCGACCACCTGGTCTCCGAGGCCTTCTACTTCACCGACCCGGAGGGCAACGGCGTCGAGCTCTACGTCGACCGCCCGCGCGAGAGCTGGGTGTGGACCGGCGACCGCGTCAAGCAGGTCGCGATGGCCACGAACTACCTCGACCCCAACCGCTTCCTCGCCGAGCACCTGACCGACGAGGCCCGTGACCTCGTCGCCACGACGGACCGGAAGCTCCCCGCAACCCTGCCGGGTGCGGTCGTGGGGCACGTGCACCTGCAGGTGGGCGACGTGCCCACGGCCCGGGACTTCTACGTCGCCAAGCTCGGCTTCGAGGAGACCACGACCTACGGCACCCAGGCGCTGTTCGTCGCGGCCGGCGGGTACCACCACCACATGGCCATGAACACCTGGAACAGCGCAGGCGCCGGGCCGCGCGTGCCCGCCCTCGGACTGGGCACGGTGGACATCATCCTGCCCACCGCGCAGGACGTCGCGGCACTGTCCGACCGCATGCGCGGTCACGGCGTCGACGTCCGTCACAACGGAGCCGTCGTGCGCCTCAACGACCCGTGGAACAACCTCATCGAGGTCCGCGCGGCCTGATCGGCTCCGTGACCGGAAGCCTGACCGGCTCCGTCCTCGGCGGCCTGACCCGCCTCGTGACCTGGCCGCCCGACCCGGTGACGGGTGCGGTCGGCCCAGGCGTGTGCCGGCCGTCGGCGTCAGGCGCGCCGGTAGGTCGTGAAGCGGTAGCGCAGGCCGTTCGCCGCGGTGTGCCAGCCGCGGTCCGGGTCGGCCGACCGCACCGCCCAGACGGCGTCGTCGATCGCCGGGGCGCGGGTGTCGCCGTCGACCGCGAGGTCGATGTCGGTGACGACGAGGGTGTCGGCCCGGTCGAGGACCTGGGCGAAGACGTCCGCCCCGCCGATCACCCACACGTCGCCCTGGCCCGCGAGGGACAGGGCGACGTCGAGGTCGTTCGCGAGGAGGGCCCCGTCGACGCTCGCACCGCGGCGGGAGAGGACGACGTTCGTCCGGCCGGGCAGCGGGCGGTAGCGCGGGGCCAGGGAGTCCCACGTCGTTCGGCCCATGACGACGGCCGAGCCGGTCGTGGTCCGGCGGAAGTGGGCGAGGTCCTCCGGCAGGTGCCAGGGCATGGTGCCGCCGGCGCCGATGACGCGGTCGTGAGCCTGGGCCCAGATGAGGCCGAGCATCACACGGCCACGGGGGCCTTGATGGCCGGGTGGTGGCGGTAGCCGAGAACCTCGACGTCGTCGAAGGTGTACTCGAACAGGCTGGCGGCCTTGCGCAGCTCGAGCGTGGGGAAGGGGAAGGGCTCGCGGGAGAGCTGCTCGCGCACCTGGTCGACGTGGTTGTCGTAGATGTGACAGTCACCGCCCGTCCAGATCAGGTCGCCAACCTCGAGGCCGGCCTGCTGGGCCATCATGTGGGTGAGCAGGGCGTAGGAGGCGATGTTGAAGGGCACTCCCAGGAAGAGGTCCGCGCTGCGCTGGTAGACCTGGCACGAGAGCCGGCCGTCGGCGACGTAGAACTGGAAGAAGGCGTGGCAGGGCATGAGCGCCATGCGGTCGAGCTCGGCGACGTTCCACGCCGAGACGATGATCCGGCGCGAGTCCGGGTCGGAGCGCAGGGTGTCCAGGACCTGCTGGACCTGGTCGATGTGGCCTCCGTCGGGAGTGGGCCAGGAGCGCCACTGGACGCCGTAGACGGGACCGAGCTCGCCGTCGTCGTCTGCCCACTCGTCCCAGATGTGCACGCCCCGCTCCTGGAGGGTGCGGGCGTTGTGCTCCCCGCGGAGGAACCAGAACAGCTCCTCGGCCACCCCGCGCAGGAACACGCGCTTGGTGGTCACCAGCGGGAAGCCGGCGGTGAGGTCGAAGCGCATCTGGTGGCCGAAGACGCTGCGTGTCCCGGTGCCCGTGCGGTCGCCCTTGGCGGTGCCGTGTGCCAGCACGTGCCGGAGCAGGTCCTCGTAGGCGGTGCTGACCGTGCTTGGCTCGGCGGCGCCGACGGGCGCGGCGGTGGTCTCGACGTCGGGGGTGTGGCTCACCGGGTCATCGTAGGCACGGGCCACCGCGCGTTCCGCACGCCGGGCCGCACGGCGCCGCGTCGTGGCGCGTCCCGCACGTCAGGGCACGGCGTGTGGCTGCGCCGAGCGCGTGGTGCGTGGGCGTGCCGACTCCGCGGTGCGGGGGCGTGGTGCCGGGACGTGCAGAGGGCGCGGCGCGTGGTGCGCCGCGCCCGTGAGCTGCGCCCGGTCAGGCTGTCGAGCCCGACTCGATCGTGCGTGCCTCGCCACGGTCGAGGGCCGGGGTGTGCGCCACCTCGATCTTGCGTGGCCTGGCCTCCTCCGCCATCGGCAGGGTGAGGGTGAGGACGCCGTCGGCGTAGCCGGCGTCGATGTTGTCGAGGTCCACCCCGTGACCGAGGGTGAGCTGACGGGCGAAGGTGCCCGTGGGGCGCTCGCGCGAGAGCCACTGCAGGTTCTCGGACTCCTCGGCTGCCCGCTCGGCGCGGATGGTGAGCGTGCGGTCCTCGACGTCGATGTCGATCGTGGCGGGGTCCACCCCTGGCAGGTCGACCCTGGCGACGAAGGACTCGCCGTCGCGGTACAGGTCCATCGGCATCGGGTGAGCCGTGGGCACCTGACGCAGGACCGTGTCGAGCCAGCGGTCCATCTCTCGGAAGGGGTCGGTTCGCAGGATCATCTCAGTCACCTCCAGGTGCTCGGGGCCCGGGCGTCCCGGGCCCTGTCGGGCACCGGCCCGACAGGTGCGGGCCGGTGCGTGGTCGGTGGTCGAGGGGTGCCGGACCGCGGGCCGCGGTGGGACACCCGTCGGCCGGACTACTGGTCGATCGTCGCCGTGGAGCCGGTGTGCGCGACCTGGATCTTGCGCGGCTTGGCCTCCTCGGCGACCGGGATGGTCAGGGTCAGCACGCCGTCGGCGTAGCCGGCCTCGATCTTGTCCAGCGCCAGGCCGGTACCCAGGGTGAGCTGCCGGGCGAACGTGCCGCTGGGCCGCTCGTGCGAGAGCCACTGGACGTCGTCGGCGGTGGCGGTGCGCTCGGCGCGCACGGTCAGGGTCCGGTCGTCGACGTCGATGTCGATGGACGACGGGTCCACGCCCGGGAGGTCGAACTTCGCGACGAACGCCTCGCCGTCGCGGTACAGGTCGAGCGGCATCCCGGGGGAGGAGGGCGTCTGGCGCATCGTGGCCAGCATCTGGTCGATGTCGCGGAACGGGTCGAATCGGTTGGCCATGGTCCACCTCCACGTCTGGCGGGCCCGGGCGGTCCGGGCCGCGTCGCCCGCCGGGGTCCGGCGGTGCTTCCGACATCAGTTTTAGCACTCCTGGGGTGCGAGTGCTAACGATCGGACCATGGATTTCGCTCACGACGAAAAAGTTGAGCATGTCCGACTCAATTCTGGGTGTCGTCGCAGGTCAAGGGTGCGCGGTGGTCCCCTCGCGAATGCGCGACGACGACCACCGGGTCCCGTCCGCGTGCCTCCGCCGCCTCCGCCTCGGCCCTTGCCTCCGCTTCGCCCTGCCCCCGCCGCCTCCGCCACCCGGCGCCTCCGCCCCCCCGGCGCTGTGCGGCTGATCCCCTTGTCGCCGAACGAGAGTGGTGTGCCGGGAGCGTTGGGCGACGCGGTGATCGTTGGGCGACGGAGGGATCGTCCGACGACAGGGTGATCGTCGGACGACAGGGTGATCGCCTGGCGACTGGGGGCCGTCAGGCGACCGGCTGATCCCCCGTTGGGGAGCTGCCGGCGAGCCGGGCGCGGGACAGGTCACGACGGTGGACCGCCCGGCGGCAACGGGTCCTTGGTCCCTGTCGTCCGCGGCACCGGTGACGGCACGGTGGTGGGACGGATGCCGGAGGAGGTGCTTGATGCGCGTGCTCGTCACCGTCGCCAGCAAGCACGGCGCCACGGCAGAGATCGGCGAGCAGGTCGCCGAGGTCCTCGCCGCCGCCGGCCACGAGGTGGTCGCCAGGGCGCCGCAGGACGTCGCCGACCTCGACGGCATCGACGCCGTCGTCCTCGGGAGCGCGGTCTACGTCGGCCGGTGGATGGCGCCGGCCCGTGAGCTCGTCGAGCGGCTGGGCAAGGACCTGGCACGCCGTCCGGTCTGGCTGTTCTCCTCCGGGCCGGTGGGGGACCCGCCCAGGCCCGCGGAGGAACCGGCCGACGGTGCGGCCGCGGTCGAGGTGGCGGGCGCCCTCGAGCACAAGGTGTTCGCCGGCCGCATCGACAGGACGAGGCTCGCCTTCGGGGAGCGCACGATCGTGCGGACCCTGCACATCCCGGACGGAGACTTCCGCGACCGGGAGGAGATCGCCGACTGGGCGCGCTCGGTCGCGCGTCGGCTGGACGCCCGCACCTGAGCGGCGTCGCGGTTCTCGGGGGGCCGCGACGCCGCAGCGAAGGCGCCTACGCGCGCGTTCGCGCGGGACGCCGCAGCGAAGGGCGTGCCTACGCGCCGGTAGGAGCGGCCGCTCGTGTCCCGCGCGGCGGGGTCACGGAGACGCCTCAGGCGGGGAGAGGGTCGGCGAACCGCGCCGGCACCGGACCGAGCGCCTGCGCCGTGCCCTCGACCACGTTGTGGGCGAAGACCCGTGTGCCGTAGAAGCCGACCACGGCGCCCACGCCGAAGGGGGCCAGGCGGCCCAGCGCCAGGGCGCCGACCCGTCCCACCCCCCACGTGAGCAGGCGACCGGTGAGTCCGCGGTTCACCGCCCGGACCGTGCCGAGCGGCAGCTTGGTCAGTGCCCCCTTCGCCCAGTAGAGCGTGCCCAGGCCGAGCTGGCCCTGGACGGCGGCGGCGCCCTCCTCGCCGAGGAGGGAGGCCAGGAGCAGCAGCCGGCGACGCTCGGCGTCGTCGACCTCGACCCCGTGGAGGGACGCTGCGGCCATGACGTAGTCACCGGAGGCGTTGAGGAAGCTCCCGAGCTGCCCGGCGGTGAGGACCCCCGCGGTGACGGTCCCGAGGGCGGGCACCGCGGCGACGGCACCGACCGCGCCCCCGAGCCGGGCGACGCGCTTGACGTAGCGCTCGTCGAGGAGGCGCAGGACCTGCGCGGGGGTGGCGCCGGGGTTCTCGCGCCGCAGCTCGGCGAGCACCTCGGCGGCACGGTCGCTACGCGCGACGGCCCGGTCGAGGAGCCGGTCGACGGCCGCCCGTGCGGCCCTCATCGGGGGGCCTCGCTCGTGAAGACGGTGCGGTACGTGGCGCCGGCGCCGAGGGTCCGCCCGACGGTGCAGCCGCGCTCGATCGCCGAGGTGCCCCGCTCGACGGCCTTGTCCCGGGTGGCCTCGTCCACCGACGCGAGGTTCGCGATGACCTCGACGTCGAAGGACTCGTAGCGGTTCTCGTCGGCGTTCTTCTCCACCGACACCACCACCGTGCCGTGGAAGTCGTCGCCGAGGGCGTGCGCGAGGCGGTGGTCGGTGGACTGCCCGACGCATCCCGCCAGCGCGATCTGGAGCAGCTCGCCCGGGGTGAAGACGCCGGGCGCGTCACCGTTGCCGATGAGCACCTCAGCGCCTCGGAGGTTGCGGCCGGTGAAGGTGCGGGTACCGGTGCGCTCGGCCCACAGGGCCGGCCGCTCGGTCTCGTCGGGTTCGCTCATGGGCCGATCGTCGCACGTCCCCGCGCCGCCGTCGCGACGACCACGCAACGCCGTGGCGACCACCGCTCGCCGCCGTCGCGACGACCGCTCGCAGCCCGCCACGCCCGCCGATACGTTGGCCCCGTGCCCCCGAACCAGCCCGCGCTGCCCGAGTCCGTCGTCGTCGTCCTCTTCGGTGCCACCGGTGACCTCGCGAGCCGCATGGTCCTGCCGGCCCTGCACGAGGTGCACGACCGTGGCCTGATGCCGGCGCACTGGCGTCTGGTCGGCTGTGCCACCGACGACCTCGACGACGACGGGTTCCGCGACCTCGTGCGCGCCTCGCTGGAACGCTCCGAGCTCGGTGTGCCGGCCGGGTGGGACCCCTCGGCCGTGCGCTACGCCGGCGGGGGCTTCACGGCCGAGGACCCCGGAGAGCTGCCCACGGTGCTGGCGCAGGTCCGCGAGGAGGTCCGCGACACCGCCGGCACCGAGCCGGTCGTCCTGCACTTCCTCGCCGTCCCCCCGGTCGCCTTCCCCGCCATCACCGAGGGGCTGGGAGCCCACGGCCTCGCGGAGGGAGCCAGGGTGGTCTTCGAGAAGCCCTACGGCACCTCCGCGGAGTCGTTCGAGGAGCTCGACGCCCTCGTGAAGGAGGTCCTCACGGAGGACCAGGTCTTCCGGATCGACCACTTCCTGGGCAAGGAGGGCGTGCAGACCATCTACGTCCTCCGCTTCGCGAACCAGCTCTTCGGCTCGGAGTGGAGCCGGGCCAGCATCGACCAGGTCCAGATCGACGTCCCGGAGGACCTCGACGTCGCCAACCGGGCGGCCTTCTACGAGGCCACGGGTGCCGCCCTCGACATGCTCGTCACGCACCTGTTCCAGGTGGCCGGGCAGGTGGCGATGGAACCGCCCACCGACCTGCGCGACCCGGAGTCGGTCATCGCCGCCCGGGAGGCGGCACTGCGCGCGTTCCGGCCGCTCGACCCGGCCGAGGACGTCGTCCTCGGTCAGTTCGAGGGCTACACCGACATCGAGGGCGTGCCGTCGGACTCGGTGCAGGACACCTTCGTCGCCGCCCGGCTGTGGGTGGACACCGAGCGGTGGCGCGGCGTCCCGTTCCTCCTGCGGACCGGCAAGCGCATGGCACGCAAGACCCAGCGGATCACCCTCGTCCTCAAGCCGCCGTTCGGCCCGCTCGCCGGTGAGCTCTCCGAGCCCAACACCATCGAGATCTGCTTCGCCGGCGACGGCGAGATCCGCCTGGGCATCACCGTCAAGACCCCCGGACCGGACCTCACCTTCTCCCCGGGCAAGGCGGTGCTCGAGCTCGACGACGTCCCCGGCGGCGAGCCCATCTCGCCGTACGCCTCGCTCATCCACGACGCCCTCATCGGAGACCGGTCCCTGTTCACGACGGCGGAGGGCCTGCGGGCGGCGTTCGCCGCGTTCGCACCGCTCCAGGGCGAGGCGCGGCCGCTGCCGGAGCCTTACGCCACCGGCACCTGGGGGCCTGCCGCGGCGCACCGCCTGGCCGCCCCGCACCGGTGGATGCTGGGGGAGTAGAGGCCTGTGGCCCACGTCACGAAGGGGGTATGGTGTGGGCCGCACCTGGCTCAACGGCGAGCCAGGCGCCTCGATGCGGGCGGCGCCCACGGCCCCGTTCCGAGCGGCCCCGTCGGCCTTCGCCCTGAGCGACGCCGTCAGCGCGCGAGGTGCTCCAGGCCCAGCTCGCGCTCGACGTCGACGACCTGCTGCACCGTCCGCACGGCGGCCTCCTCGATCGGCCCGCCGAACAGGGGCACCGACGCCGTGACCTCTCCGGCGTAGGTCTCGGTGCAGCCGGCGGACGTGGCCTCGAGGCGCTGGGTGCCCACGACGCGGACCGGCACACCGTGGATGTCCAGCGCCAGGGTGGAGTGCCGGGCACCGCCCGCCCCCGGCTCCTCCCACGCCTCGACCATCCGCACGTCGAGGGAGTCGCCGACCAGGGAGCGGAAGGCCGCGGGCACGATCGTCGTCGGCATCTTCATCCGGGTGGTGACGGTGAACGCCCGCCCCTCGCGGTGCACCTCGACCCGGTGCTCGAGCGAGCCGGCCCGCTCGGCGCGTGCGCCGGCGAACTCCTCGTCCGCGAGCATGGCGGCGACGGTCTCGACGTCGGCGGGGTAGTCGATCGTGGCGGCGAACTGCACGGGGCGCTCCTCGGTGCGGCGGCCGGTCCGGGGCGAGGGACCGGCCGTCAGCCTAGCGGGGGGTGTGCGCACCCGCCGCCGGACCGCGTCGTCGGCTCCCCTACGCTGGAGCGGTGCCCACCCTCGCCAACATGATCGCGATCGCCTCACCGCTCGAGCCGGCGGAGGTGGACTGCATCCACCAGCTGGTGGGTGACTGGCAGGTCGTCGCCGACCTCGCCTTCGCCGACCTCGTGCTGTGGCTGCCCACCGAGGACGGCTCCTTCGTGGCGGGCGCGCAGTGCCGGCCCTCGACGTCGGCGACCATCCACTACGACGACGTCGTGGGGTCGGTGCCCAAGGAGCCGCGTCGCCAGCTCATGCGCCAGACGATGGCCGACGGCGGGGTCCACCTGCGCGCCGAGCACGACCGGTCCGAGCGGGGGATCCGCGAGGTCGTCGTCCCGGTCGTCCACGAGCACCGGGTCATCGCGATCATGACGCGGGAGTCGGCGCTGCCGGCCTCCCGGGTGCCCTCACGGCTGGAGATCTCCTACGTGGAGATCGCGGACGTGCTGTGCGCGATGATCGGGCGTGGCGAGTTCCCCCAGCCGCAGGCCCCGGCGGGCAGCCGGCGCGGTGCGCCGCGCGTGGGCGACGGCCTCGTGCGGCTCGACGCCGAGGGACGGGTGGTCTACGCCAGCCCCAACGCGGTGAGCAACTTCCACCGCCTCGGGGTGATCGGCGAGCTCAAGGGGGAGGTCCTGGCAGAGGTCGTCACATCGCTCCTGGAGGACCACAGCACGGTGGAGGAGACCCTCGCCGTGGTGATCATGGGCCGGGCCGCGTGGTCCACCGAGGTCGAGGCCCGCGGGGTGAGCCTGTCGCTGCGGGCGGTGCCGCTGACCGACCACGGCGAACGGCGCGGCGCCCTGCTGCTGTGCCGCGACGTCTCCGAGGTCCGTCGGCGCGAGCGCGAGCTCATCACCAAGGACGCCACGATCCGCGAGATCCACCACCGGGTGAAGAACAACCTCCAGACGGTCTCCGCGCTGCTGCGCCTCCAGGCCCGGCGCTCGACCAACGCCGAGACCAAGTCGGCGCTCGGCGAGGCGACCCGGCGGGTCGCGACGATCGCGCTGGTCCACGAGACGCTCTCGCAGAACATCGACGAGGTCGTCGACTTCGACGAGGTGTTCGGCCGGGCGCTGCGTCTGGCGGCCGACGTCGCCTCGCCCGACTCCTCCGTGCGCACCGTCGTCGACGGCACCTTCGGGGCGGTGGGCGCGGAGGCGGCCACGGCGCTCGCGGTCGTGCTCACCGAGCTCGTCACCAACGCCGTCGAGCACGGGCTCAAGGGCCGCTCGGGGACGGTCACCGTCCACGCCGAGCGCGAGGGCACGCACCTGCACGTCTCCGTGCGCGACGACGGTGTCGGCCTGGACACGGACCGGGTGCACTCCGGCCTCGGTACGCAGATCGTCTCGACCATGGTGAACAACGAGCTGCGCGGGAAGATCAGGTGGAAGGCCGTGCCCACGGGGGGCACGGAGGTGGTGCTGCGTGCGGACCTCAGCGCCCGCTGACACGACGACGCCGCGTGCTGACACGACGACGCCGCCGGGCGTGGGCCCGGCGGCGTCGTTCGTGTGTGTCTGTCAGCCGGCGCGACGGGCGCGCGCGGTGCGGCGCTTGAGCGCGCGGCGCTCGTCCTCGCTCAGGCCGCCCCACACCCCGGAGTCCTGCCCCGTCTCCAGCGCCCACTTCAGGCAGGTGTCGACCACCGGGCAGCGCTGGCACACGGCCTTGGCCTCCTCGATCTGCACGAGGGCCGGACCGGTGTTCCCGATCGGGAAGAACAGCTCGGGGTCCTCGGTCAGGCAGGAAGCGCGGTGACGCCAATCCATAGGGCTTGCTCCTTCGGGCACACGTCGGAAGCACTCGTTCACCATTCGGGGGGAGCAGCTTCCGACAAGGGGTGTTTGCTGCTGCCACCAAGGTTGACACGGCCTCCGGTGGGCCACAAGAGGTTTCGGGAAAATGTCCGTCGGGTAACGGGGGTGGTGTTACTCACAGGGTTTTGGCCTGGCTGGCGCCGCTCCCGCGACGCGCGGGGATGCGTAGGCTCGTCGGTGTGACACGCCCCGCAGAGCCCTCGGCCGCCGTGCCCGGCAGGGCCGGCCCGACCCCGCCGCCGCCCCTCCTCGGCGCCCTGGCGGTCGTCGCTCTCGAGGCGCTCGCGCTCGTGGTCGCCGCGGTCGTGCTCGTGGCCGAGACGGTGCGTGGGCTGGCGCTCGACGTGGGCTCCGCAGTGGCGCTCGCGGTCTTCTTCGTCGGCTTCGCGACACTTCTCGGCGGGGCGGGCCGGGCCCTGTGGCGCGGCAGCAGGTGGGGCCGCGGACCGGTCATCACCTGGCAGCTCCTGCAGGTCGCCACCGCGCTCGCGCTGGCGGGCTCCCTCCCCGGCTGGCTGCCGGTGGTCCTCGTGGCCGGCGCCGTCGTGGTGGTGGCCGGTGTGCTGTGGCCCTCCTCCCGCGACCACGCCTCCCGGACCAACGCCCCCGACGCGGTGGCCTGACCTCCGCCTCGTCCGCGGTGCGTCGGCCGGTGGTCACCCGCGGCCCGGCCACCCGTGGCCCGCGCCGGCCGCCCGTGGCCCGCGCCGGCCGCCCGTGGCCCGCGCCGGCCGCCCGACGGGCCGGCGACCGGCGCGGGTGGCACAGTGAGCCCGTGACAGAGTCGAGCGAGCGATCCGTCGTCGTGGTCACCGGGGCCAACGGGCTGGTGGGCGCGGCCGTCTGCCGAGCGCTGGTCGAGCGCGGTGCCGGCGTCCGGGCCGTGGTCCGGCGCGGCGGGACGGCCCCGGACCTCCCCGGCGTGGAGGAGCACGTGGGGGAGTTCTTCGACCCCGCCCTCGCCGCGACCGCCGTCGCGGGCGCCGACGCCGTCGTCACCACCGTGCACCCGATGGGCTCCGACCGGGCGACGCAGCACCGGATCGGCGTCGAGGGGACCAGGTCGGTCGCCCGCGCGGCCCGGGACGCCGGCGTCGCACGCCTGGTCCACGTCTCCACGGCGGCGGTCTACCGGCGTGGGCCGGACGTGGGTGACATCGACGAGTCCGCCGCGCTCGTCGACGACACGGCAGGCGCCTACGCGGTGACCAAGCGCGATGCCGAGACCGCTCTCGGTGACGTGGACGGGATCACCCGGGTGCTCCTTCGTCCGCCGGCCATCCTGGGCCCGGGGCCGACGTCGGTGTGGAACACCCTGCGGCCGGACACCATGCGCCGCTCGGTGGAGGCCCGGCGCGCGAACCCGTCGGCGACGTTCGGGTGGGTGCACGTCACCGACCTCGCCGCCGTGTCCGCGGACGTCGCCACCGGCCGGGTCGTGGGGTCGGCCGACCCGGGCCAGGGTCCGGTCGAGGGCGGGTGCACCGCCCTCGACGTCGCGGCGGGGCCCGCCACCGCACGCGACTACTACGGGACGGTCACCCGCGCCCTCGGGATCGACCCGGTCTGGGACGACGATCCCGCCTGGACCGGTCGGATCCTCGCCGCGCGGGCCCACGCCTGGGAGTGGGCGCCCTCCGTCGACCTCGCCCAGGCGCTGGCCGAGATCGAGGAGGGACTGCGCCGGTAGACCCACCGGTGTCGGTCAGGGCGTCGCGACCTGGACCGGGACCGCGCGACCTCCGCGGACGAGGACGGCCAGCCCGGCGTGGCGTGGCCGCACCGGGTCGAGCGCGCCGCGGACGTCGACGTCGGTGACCTGGCCCGCCAGCGGGTGGCCGGGCCGGAGCAGGACGAGGTCCGCCCGCCCGCGCCAGGTCGCCAGCGGGCCGCGGTGGACGGTCGCCGCCGCCTCCGTACGCACCGCGGCCAGCACCGTGACACCGGTGAGGTCCGGCAGCACGGCCAGGGCATCGAGGTCGTCGAGGACGACGACGTCCCCCGGTCGGGCTCGCCCGGCGTCCGCGGTGACCGTCCGGCCGGCACGCCGGAGCTGCCGGGCGAGGACCTCCAGGGCCGTGGTCCGGCCGCTCCCGGGCGGACCGACGACCAGCACCCGTTCGCCCGGGGCGCACGCGAGCGTGACCCACCCGGCGTCGTCCCCGCCCCGGCCGAGGACGACCCCGACGCCCACCGGCGCGTCAGCGAGCCGCACGACGTCCGGCAGCGGCCGCAGCAGCGGGACGCCTGCGGGTGGTTCCCGCGGGTGCGCGGGTGGCCGATCGCTCGGCCCGGCGAGCGCGACCTGGAGCAGGACCGCCCCCTCGGGTCGCAGGAGCACGCCCCGGCCAGGCGGCCCGCCGCGCAGGCGCAGCGCCGCGGGGACCCCGGACAGCAGGGCCTCGGTCTCGTCCCGGGGGGACAGGACGACCCGGGTCCGCACCGCCTCGAGCCACCGCGCCCCGGCGAGCGACGGCGGGCCGGCCAGGGCGACCGCGACGCCAGTGCGGCGGGCTCCGCGCACCGCCGTGCCCAGAAGGGCCGAGCCCCGTCCCGGCCCGGTGAGGTCGAGGTTCTCGGCGACGTCGTCGGCGTCGTCGACGAGGAGGACCTGCGCGCCGTGCCCGGCGTCCCCGAGCAGGTCGAGCAGGCGGGCGACCAGCCGGGGGTCGCCGGCGGGCACGAGCGAGCCCGCGCACCGGTCGTGGACGTCGGCGAACGCCGCCGGGTCGGCGGCGACGACATGAACGGGGACCCCCGCGGCTCGTGCCGAGGCGGCCACCGTGCGCAGGGCCTGGGTGCGACCCGTGCCCGGCCCGCCCGTCACCAGCAGCGCGGGGCCGGACCACGACCAGGTGCCCAGCCGCTGCTCGTCCGGCAGGTCGGTGCGGGCCAGGGGCAGCGCGACCGGGGCCCGGACCGGGCGGGACGGGCCTGTCGCCGCACCCGGTGCGGCTGGCGCTGCTGCCGGCCGCCGCGGCGGTCCGTCCGGCCGGGCGATCTCGTCCAATGGCACCACGGTGGGCAGCGGAGGTGCCCATGGTGCCGTCGCGGCGGTGTCACCGCGGCGCTCCCAGGCCAGCGCCGCCCCGGCGACCACCTCGCGGACGAGTCCCTGGTCCGGGCCGACCCACGCCACCTGGAGCTCACGCACCCGGTCGGTGCGCAGCAGCGCGCGCCCGGGGCCCTCGAGACCGGCCGCCCGGGGCGTGCCGACGACCTCGACCGAGTCCGCCGGCTCGAGGACCCGGAGGCAGAGCCGGACGCCGAGGTTGGCGCGGATCTCGGGGCCGACGGCGCCACCGGGCCGTTGGGTGGCCAGGACGAGGTGGAGGCCGAGCGAGCGTCCCTGTGCGGCCAGCCGGACGAGGGCGGAGAGGACCTCGGGGTGCGCCTCGGCCAGCACGCGGAACTCGTCCACCACGACGAGCAGCCGCGCCAGCCGGTTCCCGGCGGCGGTGTAGGAGGCGATGTCGGGTACACCGGCACCGGCGAGCAGGGCCTCGCGCCGTCGCATCTCGGCGCGCAGGCTGCTCAGGGCGCGCTCCGTCCCCGCCGGGTCCAGGTCGGTGAGCACCCCCGCGGTGTGCGGCAGCCCGGCGAGGGGCGCGAAGGTGGCGCCGCCCTTGTAGTCCACGAGCACGACCTGGAGCGCCGCCGGGGACCAGCGCACGGCCAGGGCCGTCAACCAGCTGAGGAGGAGCTCGGACTTGCCCGACCCCGTCGAGCCCGCGACGAGCGCGTGGGGACCGTCCATGGTGAGGTCGAGGTCGACGACCCCCTCGGCGTCGATCCCCACCGGTGCGGCCAGGCCCGTGCTGCCGCGGTCCCAGGCCGCGGTCAGCCGTTCGGCCGTGGCGGCGGCGCCCGGGCCGGCCGTCCCGAGCCCGAGCAGGTCGGCGAGGAGCACGACCCGCGGCGGGACTGCCGCCCCGCCGGTCGTCATGGCGGCGGCGACCGCGGCGCACCAGCGCGGGCCCGGGAGGCCCGGTGGCGTGCGGGGCAGGTGGACCACGCGCGAGCACCACGGGGGGACGTCGGCGAGGTCCGTGGCCAGGACCAGCCCCGGCGCGGCGGTGAGGTCGGGCCGGGCGGCGGCGACGCGCAGACGTGCGGCGACCTCCTCGGGGCCGGCCGAGCCGCCCCTCGGCCCGGCAGCGGCCGCGCGGTGGGGCAGACGGGAGGCCCAGCGCCATGACGCCGGCAGGTCGAGGGCCAGCTCGCCCGGCCGGTGGTGGGCGGCGAGCTGGCACACCAGCCAGCCGGCGACGGCCTCGACGACCGCCCGCGGACCGACCAGGGCCACCGACCCGGCGGTGAGGTCGAGCGGTCCGTGGGTGCGACGTGGCCGGCGCGCGCCGCCGGGGTCGACCGAGACGAGCAGATGCCCCGGGCGCCCGCTCACGTCCGTCGTGCCCGGGCCGGCGCCCGCGAGGAGGAGCACGGCGCTCGGGTCCGGCAGGGGCCCGGGCGGCGCGCTGCCGCGTCCGGCCCGTACCGCCGACCACAGCAGCGCGACCGGCACGAGGACCAGGAGCCAGCGCCACGGACCGGCCGAGGAGGAGATGACCATCGGGACGGTCGTCACTGCCATGAGCCCGGGCAGGAGGAACCGGCCGGTGTCCCGGCCGGACCGGGCGGCCCGCTCCGCACCGTCGGCGAGGGGGGCGGGGTGCGTCGTGTCCCCGGGGCGCGGTCGCAGCTGGAGGTGGGTGGACCCGACCTCGAGCACGTCCCCCTCGTTCAGCGTCCGCCACCGCGTGCCCAGCCGGCGACCGCGGCCCGGCCGGCCGTGCCGGTCCGCCCAGGGGCGACGCGCCCGCCGCCACGGCGGGAGGAGCCACGTCCCGGGCCACCGGTGCGCGGCCCGCCGCAGGCGCGTGCCGTTCGCCGAGCCGGGGTCCCTGACCTCCACCCGGCCCCGCCGGAGCCGCACCTCCAGGTGCCGCGCCGAGACCAGCGGGTCGCCCAGGACGTCCGCGCGGCCCACGAGCGACGTGCCCGGCTCGAGCCCCAGGCACCCGCCGGCGCCCGGACCGGTGAGAACCGCCAGGTGCCACGCGCAGCGCAGCACCGCGGGCGGCTCGGTCGGGGGACGGCGCAGGGCCGGGACCGGTCCGGACTCGGTGGCCTGGGTGGTCATGGCGACACCCTCGTCCGCCGACCGCCCACCCGGCCGGCCCGCTGGGGACCGGCGCCCGCCGCCGGCGCCTGTGGACGGCCGGGGCGGGACGGTGGGGCTCCGGCGCCCGGGGTGGGGCATGATGGGCACACCTGGTCGAGGAGGATGGCATGGCCGAGGACGCCGGCGAGGGCGCCGCCGAGATGGCGGTGGGTCTGCGTGAGGCCGTCGGCGTCGCGCTCGATCCCACCGAGCCGCTGTTCGGGTACGACTCCTCGGCGCGGTTCCTCGAGGAGTTCCTCGAACCGTTCCTCTCGGTCCTGCAGGCCCCGGGGCCGGTCCAGGGCTGACGAGCCGCCCGACCTCCCGGGCGGATGTCGGGGGCCTGAGCCATGATGTCCACCGTGAGCGACCAGAGCCCTGACGACGACGAGGTCCCCGCCGGCGTGCCGGTGGCCGCCGTTCCGGCTGCCGCCCGGGCCGAGGCCCGGCAGCGGTGGCAGGAGCTCGCCGAGCAGGTCGAGGCCGCCCAGTTCGCGTACTACGTGCGGGACGCGCCCACCATCTCCGACGCCGAGTACGACCGCCTCCTGCGTGACCTCGAGGCGCTGGAGGCCGAGCACCCGGACCTGCGGGTGCCCGAGTCGCCGACCCAGCGGGTCGGCGGGACGTTCTCCACCGACTTCACCACCGTCGAGCACCGCCAGCAGATGATGAGCCTGGACGACGTCTTCTCGCTCGAGGAGCTGCGCGAGTGGGCGGCGCGGGTGCACGCGGAGGCCGGACGCAGCGACGTCGCGATGACGTGCGAGCTCAAGGTCGACGGGCTGGCGGTGAGCCTGACCTACGAGGACGGCCGCCTCGTCCGGGGTGCGACCCGCGGGGACGGGCGCACCGGCGAGGACGTCACCCTCAACGTGCGCACCGTCGAGGGTGTCCCGCACCAGCTCGCCGGTGGGCCCCACCCGGCGAGCATCGAGATCCGGGGGGAGGTCTACTTCCCGGTCGAGGCGTTCGAGGCCCTCAACGCCTCCCTGGTGGAGGCGGGCCGGGCCCCGTTCGCCAACCCCCGCAACTCCGCGGCCGGCTCGCTGCGGCAGAAGGACCCCCGCATCACCGCGTCGCGCCGCCTGGCGATGGTCGCCCACGGCATCGGGGCCGTCGACTGGGGGCCGGTGGGAGCGGCCGCCCCGGCCACGCAGTCCGCGCTGTACGAGACGCTGCGCTCGTGGGGGGTCCCGGTCTCGGACCGCACGCGGGTGGTGGACAGCGAGGCCGGCGTCGAGGAGATGATCGCCTACTTCGGTGAGCACCGGCACGACGTCGAGCACGAGATCGACGGGATCGTCGTCAAGGTCGACGACTTCGCGCTGCAGCGCCGCCTGGGTGCCACGTCGCGGGCGCCCCGCTGGGCGGCGGCGTACAAGTACCCGCCGGAGGAGGTCAACACCCGGCTGCTGGACATCCGGGTGCACGTGGGTCGCACCGGCCGGGTGACGCCCTACGGCGTCATGGAGCCGGTGCTGGTGGCCGGCTCGACCGTGGCGATGGCCACCCTCCACAACGCCAACGAGGTCCGTCGCAAGGGCGTCCTCATCGGCGACACGGTGGTCCTGCGCAAGGCCGGCGACGTCATCCCCGAGATCGTGGCCCCCGTCGTCGACCTCCGCGACGGCAGCGAGCGGGAGTTCGTCATGCCCGAGCGGTGTCCCTCGTGCGGCACGCCGCTGGCCCCGGCGAAGGAGGGCGACGTCGACCTGCGCTGCCCCAACGCCCGCTCGTGCCCCGCCCAGCTCACCGAGCGGGTCGCCCACATCGCCGGGCGCGGGGCGCTGGACATCGAGGCGCTCGGCGGCGAGGCGGCGCTGGCCCTGACCGACCCCGAGGCGGGCCGGGAGGAGGCCGCGCTCGCGCTCGCGGTCGAGGCCGGCCACGGACCGGTGCCCACCCCCGACGACCTCGCCGCCGCGGACGCCCGCCTGCCGGAGCGGCAGCGGCCGGTCCTCACGACCGAGGCGGGGCTGTTCGACCTCACCCCCGACGCGCTCGCCGACGTGCGGGTGTGGCGCGAGATCAAGAAGGCGGGCGTCGGCACGGGCCGCTGGGAGCAGCGGCTCTTCTTCTGGACGGCACCGACCTACAGGCGCGACGGCACCCTCGCCCGGCCCTCGAAGCCGACGGCCACCACCGAGCGGATGGTCGCCGAGCTCGACAAGGCCAAGGACAAGCCCCTGTGGCGGGTGCTCGTCGCGCTGTCCATCCGGCACGTCGGCCCCACCGCAGCCCGGGCCGTCGCCACCGAGTACGGCTCGCTCGAGGCGATCCGCGCCGCGACCGAGGAGGAGCTCGCGGCCGTCGACGGTGTCGGTCCGGTCATCGCCGCCGCCCTCAAGGCATGGTTCGAGGAGGACTGGCACCTGGACATCGTCGAGCGGTGGCACGCCGCGGGCGTGCGCATGGCGGACGAGCGCGACACCACCGTCGAGCGCACCCTGGAGGGGCTCACCGTCGTGGTGACCGGCTCCCTCGAGGGCTTCAGCCGCGACTCGGCGAAGGAGGCCATCATCGCCCGGGGCGGCAAGGCCGCCGGGTCGGTGTCGAGGAAGACCGACTTCGTCGTCGTCGGGGAGAACGCCGGGACCAAGGAGGACAAGGCGCGCGCCCTCGGGCGGCCCGTCCTCGACGAGGCGGGCTTCGTCAGCCTCCTGCAGGGCGGTCCGGCAGCGGTGGAGGGCGTCGTCCGGGAGGCGTGAGGTCCGGCGATAATGAGGCCGTGACCCGTACCGCCCGCCTGGCCGTCGACCTCGTCCGGCCCGAGGAGCACGCCCGGGTGGGCGAGCTGTGCGTCGACGCCTATCGGTCCGCGGAGATCCTGGCGCAGGACGACGGTGGTTACGCGGCGACCCTGCGCGACGTGGCCCACCGCGCGGCCGAGACCGTGGTCCTCGTCGCGCGGGAGGGTGGCCGTGTCCTCGGCACCGTCACGCTGGCGCCGCCCGGCAGCGGCTACGCCGACATCGCCGCGGGGGACGAGCTCGAGGTCCGGATGCTCGCGGTCGACCCCGCCGCGCAGCGGCGCGGTGTCGCCGAGGCGCTCCTGCGCGGCGCCGCGGAGTGGGCCCGGGAGCAGGGCTACCCGGCGCTGGTCCTCTCCGTGCTCTCGGTGGACGGTCCGGGCACCCCGCACCGGCTCTACGAGCGGGTGGGGTACCGGCGCGTGCCGGCGCGCGACTACATCGGTGCGTGGGACCCGGCCGCGCTGATGTGGTTCTACGAGCAGCGGGTCTGAGCCTCTGGCGGGGCCGGCGCCGCCCGCACGGGAGCGGTCCGCGCGACCGTCACAGCAGCGGCCCCAGCGGCTTGAGGATCCGTTCGAGCAGCCGGCTGACGTGACCGCGGGCCTCCCACTCCTCGACGGTGAGCCGGCGCGCGTTGGTCATGTCCACCTCGAAGATCCGCTCCATCTCGGCGGCGAGGTCGTCGTCGTGGAGCTCGAGGTTGATCTCGAAGTTCCCCGTCATCGACATGCGGTCGATGTTCGTCGTCCCGACCGTGGTCCAGCGCCCGTCGACCGTCATCGTCTTGGCGTGGACCATCGCTCCCTGGAAGAGCCAGATGCTCACCCCCGCCTCGAGGAGGCGGGAGTAGTAGGTCCGGGCGGCCCAGTCGGCAAGGATGTGGTTGGAGTACTCCGGGATGAGCACCCGCACGTCCACCCCGCGCCGGGCGGCTGCCACCAGCCCGGCGAGGATCTCCCGGTCGGGGATGAAGTAGCCCTGGGTGATGTAGATCCGGTGCTGGGCGCGGTCCATCGCCTCGAGGTAGATCCCCCGGACGGGGAAGATGAGCCGGTTGGGGGAGTTCTGCGCCGCACGGATCCGGGCGTCCCAGGACCGCGCGCCCCGGTCGGGGATCAGCGGGTGGTGCTTCCTGCGGTGGTCGTTCCAGAAGTCGACGAACGCGTTCTCCAGCTCCCACGCGGACGGGCCCTCGACCCGCACGTGGGTGTCACGCCACTGCGTGGCGTAGAGGTCGCCGATGTTGTAGCCGCCCACATAGCCCACCCGGCCGTCGACGACGAGGACCTTGCGGTGGTCGCGGCCGGTCTTGCGCAGGTTGAACGTGACCAGACCCGGGCGGAACAGCGGGAAGCGCAGCACGTGCAGCCCCGGCAGGTCCGGGAAGCGCTTGAACGCCGGGGGGACGACGAGGTTGCCCCAGCTGTCGTAGACGACGTAGACCGTCACCCCGCGCCGGGCGGCCGCGACGAGGGCGTCCTTGAAGGTCTGGCCGACCGTGTCGGACTTCCAGATGAAGGTCTCGAAGTAGATCGTGTCCCGGGCCCCGTGGATCGAGGCCAGCATGTCCTCGTAGAGGTCGGCACCGTAGGTGAAGGTGCGCACCCGCGAGTCGGCGACCTCGACCTCGGCCGGGTCCTTGTGCGGGAACTCCCCGGTCGGTGGCTCGCGGTGCTTGCGCACCCGGTCCACGGCCAGGACCGTCACCACCGCGGCCGTCTGCGCGGCGGCGGTCGCCGCGACGTAGAGGCGGGCCGCCCGCCACACGTGGCGCACAGTCAGGTGGGGCCGGGTCAGCAGGGCGTGGCCGAGGCGCTGGGCGAGCGTCATGGCGCCAACCTATCGGTGCTCACCCCGGCCGGCCCGGGGGCCGCCGCCCCGGGGCGCGCCCGACACCCGGCCCGGCGATACTGGAGCGATGACCACCACCACGACGACAATCTCCACCGACCTGGCCCGGCGCCTGCGGGCGGCCGGCGTGCTCTGGCGGCCGGCGTCGGGGGACCGGTTCCTCGTCGACGCCCCCGAGCTCGCCGGGGAGGTCTTCACCCTCTCCGAGATGACGATCGAGGCGCGCCGGTACGCCACCGGCACGGTCCTGGCGTTCAACGGCACGACGGAGTGGGCCCTGGACTCGGTGATGATCGAGCGGACCCTGTGGCTCCCCCGGGAGGACCAGCTCCGCGAGCTCCTCGGCGGCACGTTCCGCTCGCTGCGGCGCGAGGACCTCTACGTCGTCACCACGGTGGTGCCGGAGGGCTCGCGGGACGTCGAGGTCGAGCACCGCGCGCCCGAGCCGGCCGACGCCTACGCGCTCGCCGTCCTGGACCTCGTGGGCCGCGCCGCCGGCTGAGCCGAGCCCGGCCCGGCGTCTAGACTCGCGGGCATGTCCACCATCTCTTCCGACGAGGTCGCGCGCGTCGCGGCCCTCGCCCGCATCGAGCTGACGCCCGAGGAGGTCGACCGCCTCGCCGGCGAGCTCGACGTCATCGCCACCGCGGTGGCCCGGGTCAGCGAGGTCGCCACGCCCGAGGTGCCCGCCACCTCCCACCCGATCCCGCTGACGAACGTCATGCGCGAGGACGTCGTGGTCGCCACCCTCGACCGCGACGCCGTCATGGCAGCCGCGCCCGCCGCGCAGGACGGGATGTTCGCCGTCCCGCAGATCCTGGGCGAGGACGCATGAGCGCCGACCTCACGCGCCGCACCGCGGCCGAGCTGGCCACCCTCCTGCGCGACGGCGACGTCTCCAGCGTCGAGGTCACCCGCGCCCACCTGGACCGCACGGCCGCCGTCGACGGCGCCGTCCACGCCTTCCTCCACGTCAACACCGACGAGGCGCTGGCCACGGCGGCGGACGTCGACGCCCGCCGCGCCGCCGGCGAGGAGCTGCACGCCCTCGCAGGTGTGCCGATCGCCGTCAAGGACATCGTGGTCACCCAGGGGCAGGTGACCACCGCCGGCTCGAAGATCCTCCAGGGCTGGGTCCCGCCCTACGACGCCACCGTCGTCACCCGCCTGCGGGCCGCCGGCATGCCGATCCTCGGCAAGACCAACCTCGACGAGTTCGCCATGGGCTCCTCGACCGAGCACTCCGCCTACGGCAACACCCACAACCCGTGGGACCTCGACCGGATCCCGGGTGGCTCCGGCGGCGGCTCCGCGGCCGCGGTGGCCGCCTACGAGGCGCCGCTGGCCATCGGCACCGACACGGGCGGGTCCATCCGCCAGCCGGCCGCGGTCACCGGCACGGTCGGGGTGAAGCCGACCTACGGCTCCGTCTCGCGCTACGGGCTCATCGCGCTGGCCTCCTCCCTCGACCAGGCCGGACCCGTCTCGCGCACCGTGCTGGACTCGGCCCTGCTGCACGAGGTCATCGGCGGGCACGACCCGCTGGACTCGACCTCCCTGCCGGGCCACGCCCGCGGCTACGCCGACGCGGCCCGCGACGGCGACCTGGCCGGCGTGCGCGTGGGCATCGTGCGCGAGCTCGGCGGTGAGGGCTACCAGGAGGGCGTCCGCGCCCGGTTCGAGGAGTCCGTCGCCCTGCTCGAGCAGGCCGGCGCGGAGGTCGTGGAGGTCTCCTGCCCGAGCTTCGACTACGCCCTGGCCGCCTACTACCTCATCCTGCCGGCCGAGTGCTCGTCGAACCTCGCCAAGTTCGACGGCATGCGCTTCGGGCTGCGGGTCGAGCCGGCCGACGGCCCGGCCACCGCCGAGCGCGTCATGGCCGCCACCCGCGGCGCCGGGTTCGGCGACGAGGTCAAGCGCCGCGTCATCCTGGGTACGCACGCGCTGTCCGCGGGCTACTTCGACGCCTACTACGGCTCCGCGCAGAAGGTGCGCACCCTCATCCAGCGCGACTTCGCGGCGGCGTTCGACCAGGCCGACGTCCTCGTCTCGCCGACCACGCCGACGACGGCGTTCCGGCTGGGGGAGAAGCTCGACGACCCGCTCGCCATGTACCTCAACGACGTCGCGACCATCCCGGCGAACCTCGCCGGGATCCCCGGCATGTCACTGCCTGCCGGACTGAGCGACGACGGCCTGCCCGTGGGGTTCCAGATCCTCGCCCCGGCGCGCGAGGACGCCCGGCTCTACCGGGTGGGCGGTGCGCTCGAGCGCCTGCTGGAGGAGAGGTGGGGCGGGCCGATCCTCGGCCGTGCCCCGGAGCTGGAGGTGGCCCGATGAGCGCGACGCTGGTGGACCTCGACGAGGCCCTTGACCGCTACGACCCGGTGCTCGGGATCGAGGTCCACGTCGAGCTCGGCACGGCGTCGAAGATGTTCGACGGCGCCCCGCAGACCTTCGGCGCGGAGCCCAACACCGCCGTCACCCCCGTCTCGCTCGGCCTGCCGGGCGCCCTGCCGGTCGTCAACGGCAAGGCGGTGGAGTACGCCGTGCGGATCGGGCTGGCCCTGAACTGCCGGATCGCCGAGACGTGCCGGTTCGCCCGGAAGAACTACTTCTACCCCGACGTGCCGAAGAACTTCCAGACGTCCCAGTACGACGAGCCCATCGCCTACGACGGCCACCTCGACGTCGAGCTCGAGGACGGCACGGTCTTCCGCGTGGAGATCGAGCGCGCGCACATGGAGGAGGACGCCGGGAAGAACACCCACGTCGGCGGGTCGACCGGGCGCATCCAGGGCGCGGAGTACTCCCTCGTGGACTACAACAGGGCCGGCATCCCCCTGGTGGAGATCGTCACCCGCCCGATCGAGGGCGCCGGCCGGCGGGCCCCGGAGGTGGCGCGCGCCTACGTCGCCGCCCTGCGGGACATCTTCCGCGCCCTCGGCGTCTCCGAGGCCCGGATGGAGCGCGGCAACGTCCGGGCCGATGTCAACGTCTCCCTGCGCCCGAGCCCGGACTCCCCGCTCGGCACCCGGACGGAGACGAAGAACGTCAACTCCTTCCGCTCCGTCGAGCGCGCGGTGCGTCACGAGATCTCCCGCCAGGCCGCCGTCCTCGACGCCGGTCGGGCCGTGGTCCAGGAGACCCGGCACTGGCACGAGGACACCGGCTCCACCTCGCCCGGCCGGGTGAAGTCCGACGCCGAGGACTACCGGTACTTCCCGGAGCCGGACCTCGTGCCGCTGGCCCCGCCCCGGGAGTGGGTCGAGCAGATCCGGGCCTCGCTGCCCGAGATGCCCGCCGTGCGCCGCCGGCGGCTCCAGGCGGAGTGGGGCTTTGCCGACGCCGAGATGCGCGACCTCGTCAACGCCGGCGCGGGCGACCTCGTCGAGGCCACCGTGGCCGCGGGCGCGAGCCCGGCCGCGGCCCGCAAGTGGTGGATGGGGGAGCTGTCCCGGACCGCCAAGACCGCGGGCGTCACGCTCGAGGAGCTCGCGGTGACCCCCGCGCAGGTCGCCGAGCTCGCGGCCCTCGTCGATGCCGGTCGCATCAACGACAAGCTCGCCCGGCAGGTGCTCGAGGGCGTTCTCGCCGGTGAGGGCTCGCCGGAAGAGGTCGTCGTGGCCCGTGGGCTGGAGGTCGTCTCCGACGACGGCGCGCTCGAGGCGGCCGTGGACGAGGCCATCGCCGCCAACCCTGACGTGGTGGAGAAGATCCGCGGCGGCAAGGTCCAGGCGGCCGGCGCGATCGTCGGGGCCGTGATGAAGGCGACCCGCGGTCAGGCCGACGCCGGCCGGGTCCGCGAGATCCTCATGGCGCGCATCGGCTGAGCCGTCGCGCCCGTCGCCGTGGCGCGACGAGAACGGAGAGAGGGGCCCCCGGCGTGACGACCGGGGCCCCTCTCTCCGTTCAGGTCGTGGGTGTCAGCGGAGCCAGCTGTTGCCGACCTTGCCGGCCCACCACTTGCCCAGGCCCCACGTGTCGCCCGAGAGGGTGACGGCGGAGATGATGAGGAGCATGGCCTCGACCCAGTGCGAGTCCGTGATGGGGTTCGTGCCGCCCAGGGCCAGGGGCAGCTCGGCGAGGTACATGAAGAGCATGAGCAGGGTGCCGCCGACGGCGGCGATCTTCAGGCCCGCCCCGGCGATCATGGCTACGCCGATGCCGAGCAGACCGAACATGAAGAGGAAGTCGCCGAACGGGTTGGCGAAGACCTGGAAGACGCCGTGGAACGGGCCCTCGATGCCCTTGATGAAGCCCTGGGCGGGAGTGCCGCCGTTGATCCAGGCGCGCTCGGTGGGGGTCATGTAGCCCAGGCCGAGCAGCTTGTCGACGAAGGCCCAGAGGAAGACCCAGCCGATGATGATGCGGCCGACAGCCAGGGTCTTGCGCACGGCGGAGGAGGTGACGATCTCCTCCTGGAACGTCGTCGTCCCGGGAGCGGTGCGGTGCGGGGTTGCGGTTGCCATGGTTGCTCTCCTTGTGAGCATCGGGTGAGCCGGTGTGGTAGCTCTTGACGAAAGACTGACAGGGCGCATTGTCCGATTCTTGGGGCGAAAGTCCCGGTGCGCCGTAAATCCCCCGCTCGTCCCTCCCGGGGCATGTGGGCCCTTTCTCCCGCGAACGGCTATCTGGCCCGTCTGACCTGCGCGGATGTCCCAGGAGGGGCGCGACGTCAGGGTCCGGGCCGCGCCGCTGGGACGCCTCACCGGATTTCCCGGTCCGGACATTTTCGGCGATTTCGTGACCACGTGACCTTGACAGGGGCGGTCCTCGCACGCTTGGATTCATCGCACGGAACGTAAGTTCCGACAGACGGAAGTGGGGGAGTGGATGGTCGACCTGCCCGGCGGTCTCGCGCGGTTCAACGGCGCCACGCCGGAGGACGCGCTCGCCACCGCGATGAGCTGTGCGGCGGTGCCGCGCTGGGCGCGGGAGGTGACGGCGGGCCGACCGTACCCCGTCGTCGCCGCCGCGCTCGAGCGGGCACGCGTCGCGGCGGTGCCGTTCACCGACGACGAGGTCGACGCCGCCCTCGCCCGGCACCCGCGCATCGGGCAGCGCCCCACGACGGACGGGCGCGACGCCGAGCACTCCCGGCGTGAGCAGGCCGGCGTCGGGCACGACCCGGAGCTCGCGCGGCGGCTCGAGGAGGGCAACCGCAGGTACGAGGACCGGTTCGGCCACGTCTTCCTCATCCGGGCGGCCGGCCGGGACGCCGCGCAGATCCTCGCGGCGCTCGAGGAGCGCCTGGGCAACGACCCAGCCACGGAACGTCGGGTGGCCGCCGAGCAGCTGCGTGAGATCGCCGTCCTGAGACTCGAGGGAGAGCTGTCGTGACCTCGCACGTGACCACCCACGTCCTCGACGCCGTCGCCGGCGCGCCCGCCGCGGGCGTCGCGGTGACCCTGGCCCGTCACGGCGCCGACGGCACCACCGAGGTGGCCGCCGCCGTGACCGACGCCGACGGGCGGTGCCACGACCTCGGGCCGGCCCGCCTGGAGCCGGGGACCTACCGTCTGGTCCTGGCCACGGGTCCGTACTTCGCCGCCCGGGGCACCGAGACCTTCTACCCGCAGGTCACCGTCGACTTCCGGGTCGAGGAGGGGCGGGAGCACTACCACGTCCCGCTCCTGCTGAGCCCGTTCGCGTACACCACCTACCGCGGCAGCTGAGCGCCGCCCGAGACCGGACCACCGAGGAGCGAGCATGACCGAGAGCACGGCGACGCCCACGATCGCGCTGGGCGAGAACCAGTACGGCAAGGCCGAGGTGCGCCTGGTGCGCATCGACCGCGACACCGAGCGGCACCGCATCACCGACCTGTCGGTCACGTCCCAGCTGCGCGGGGAGTTCACGGTCGCCCACACCGAGGGCGACAACGCCCCGGTCGTCCCGACCGACACCCAGAAGAACACCGTCTTCGCCCTCGCCCGCGACGGCGTGGGGGCGCCCGAGGCGTTCGCCCTGCGCCTGGCCGAGCACTTCACGTCGTCCTTCGACTGGGTCACCGGTGGGCGGTGGGCGGTCCAGCAGTACTCCTGGGACCGCATCCCGAGCGCCCTGACGTCCCACGTCACCGACGGCACGCACGACCACGCCTTCGTCCGGGGCGGCACCGAGACCCGCACCGCCGTCGTCCAGCGCGACGGCGACGACGTCTTCGTCGTGGCGGGGCTGGAGGACCTGGCGGTGCTGAAGTCCACCGGGTCGGAGTTCCACGGCTTCCCGAAGGACCGCTACACGACGCTGCCGGAGACGGCGGACCGGATCCTCGCGACGTCGGTGACGGCCCGCTGGCGCTACCTCGACGAGGTCGACTACGACGCGGTCTTCGCCGACGTCCGCCGGATCATGCTCGAGACCTTCGCCGACGTCCACTCCCTCGCCCTCCAGCAGACGCTGTACCGGATGGGCGAGCGGGTGCTCGCCGAGCACGGCGACATCGGGGAGATCCGCTTCTCCATGCCGAACCTCCACCACTTCCTCGTGGACCTGGAGCCCTTCGGCCTGGACAACCCCGGCGAGGTCTTCTACGCGGCGGACCGGCCCTACGGGCTCATCGAGGCCGAGGTGCGCCGCACCGACGTAGACCCGGAGCCCCGCGCCTGGGCGAGCGTGACCGGCTTCTGCTGAGCGGGGCGGTCAGTGGGTGCCGAGCAGCTCGGCCGTGATGCGGGCGGCGACCTCCTGGAGCACCGGGACGGCCCGCTCGCCGAACGCGTCGGTCACCCGGACCGCGGGCCCGGAGATCGACACCGCGGCCGGGGTGGGGGCGTCCGGCACGGCGACCGCGTAGCACCGCACCCCGAGCTCCTGCTCGCCGTCGTCGACGGCGTAGCCCTGGGCGCGGATCCGGTCGAGCTCGGTGATGAGCGCGTCCGGGTCGGTGATGGACAGCTCGGTCTGGGCCGGCATCCCTGCACGCGCGACGATCTCGCGGACCGTCGCGTCGGGGAGCTGGGCGAGCACGGCCTTGCCCACGCCGGTGCAGTGGCAGAACACCCGGCGTCCCACCTCGGTGAACATTCGCATCGAGTGCCCGGAGGCGGCCTGCGCGACGTAGACGGCCATGTCGCGGTCGATCATCGCGAGGTTGACCGTCTCGCCGAGCTCACGCGCCACCTGCTCGAGGTGCGGCCGGGCCCCGGCGCCGAGCTGTCGGCCGGCCCCCTCGCCGAGCCGGATGAGGTTGGGGCCGAGGGTGTAGCGGCGGGAGGGCGCCTGCCGGGCGTAGCCGCGGGCGACGAGGGTGCGCATGAGCCGGTGGATGGTCGGCATCGGCAGTCCCGAGGCCGCCGCCAGCTCGCTGAGGGTGGCGTCGCCGCCGAGGTCGGTCATCGCCTCGAGGAGGTCGATCGCCCTGTCCACGGACTGCACGCCCTGGCTGCTCGACACCTGCTGCTCCTCCCGCCGCCGGTGGGAACCGGCTCGTCCCACGACCTGCCACCACAATGCCTACCAGAGTTCGCTTGGCAGAACTAGTCTTCCAGATAACGAAATCACCGGCGGGGCGACGTCGCCCCCGCCCGACAGGAACGAGAACGCCATGGTCATGCCCAGCCCCAGCTACACCATCACCCTGCGGGTGGAGGTCCCCGCCTCCCAGCGCGCCACGTCGACCGTCGTCTCGACCGTCGCCGAGGCCGGCGCCGCGGTGATGGGCGTCGACATCGCGCACTCCTCCCCGACGAAGCTCACCGTCGACGTCACCTGCGACACCGTGGACACCGAGCACGGCGAGCGGGTCGTCGCGGCCCTCAACGCCCTCGAGGGCGTGCACGTCCTGAAGTGGTCCGACTCGACGTTCCTCATGCACCTCGGCGGCAAGATCGAGGTCAACGCGAAGGTCCCGCTCAAGACCCGCCGCGACCTCTCCCGCGCCTACACCCCGGGCGTCGCCCGGGTCTGCCTGGCCATCGCCGAGAAGCCGGAGGACGCCCGGCGCCTGACCATCAAGCGCAACACCGTCGCGGTCGTCACCGACGGCACCGCCGTCCTCGGCCTGGGCGACATCGGGCCCGCGGCCGCGCTGCCGGTCATGGAGGGCAAGGCGGCGCTGTTCAAGGAGTTCGGCGGTGTCGACGCGTGGCCGGTGTGCCTGGACACCAAGGACACCGAGGAGATCATCTCCATCGTCAAGGCGCTGGCGCCGGTCTACGGCGGGGTCAACCTCGAGGACATCTCGGCCCCGCGGTGCTTCGAGATCGAGGCGCGCCTGCGCGAGGAGCTCGACATCCCCGTCTTCCACGACGACCAGCACGGCACGGCCATCGTCGTCCTTGCCGCGCTCATCAACGCCCTCAAGGTCGTGGACAAGAAGCTCGAGGACGTGCGCATCGTCGTCTCCGGCGTCGGCGCCGCGGGCAGCGCGATCATCCGGCTGCTCAAGGCCCAGGGGGCCCGCCACATCATCGGCTTCGGCCGCGGCGGCGCCCTGCACCGGGGGGCGACCAACGGCGACGAGTACCGGCGCTGGATCGCGGAGAACACGAACGAGGAGGGTTTCACGGGCACGCTCAAGGAGGGCATGGCCGGGGCCGACGTCTTCATCGGAGTCTCCGCCGGCAACATCCTCACCGGGGCAGACGTGGCCACCATGAACGACGACGCGATCGTCTTCGCGCTGGCGAACCCCACCCCGGAGGTGGACCCGATCGAGGCCGGCGAGACGGCCGCCGTCGTGGCGACCGGCCGGTCGGACTACCCGAACCAGATCAACAACGTCCTGGCCTTCCCGGGTCTGTTCCGCGGCCTGCTCGACGCCGGCGCCCACGTCATCAGCGACGAGATGCTGCGGGTGGCGGCCGTGGCCATCGCCGAGGTCGTCGGCGACGACGAGCGCAACGGCGCCTTCATCATCCCCGGCGTCTTCGACCACCGCGTGGCCGAGGCCGTCGCCGAGGCCGTGCGCTCCCAGACGGTGGCCGAGAAGGGCGGGTCCGCCGCCGAGGCCGAGCGGTGACGGCCCGCACCGTCCTGGACGGCGCCGACCTCGCCGCCGTCGACGAGCTCCTCGCCGCGGCCGACGCCCACCTCTCCGGCGCCTACCCGGGCGACGACGGTTCGCGCCAGCCGGTCCACACCGTCTATGTGCCGGCCGACCGCTACCGGGCGGGGCTGGCGCAGGACTGGGGCCGGCAGGCGCTGGAGGCGGTCGAGACCGCGGGCGGCGCGGCGGCGCTCGTCGAGGCGGTGGGCGTGGCGGACCCGCTGCGCGAGGACGTCGCGCGGCGGGTGGCGGAGAAGCTCGACCGCGAGCCGGTCGAGGACCTGCGCATCGACCTCGAGGACGGCTACGGCGACCACGGTGACGCCGAGGACGACGTCGCCCTCGCCGCCGCGCGCCACCTGCGGGCCGAGCTCGACGCGGGCACCGCCACCCCCTTCGTGGGGATCCGGTTCAAGAGCCTCGAACGGCCCACCCGCGCGCGCGGCCTGCGCTCGCTCGACCTGTTCCTCTCCGGCCTGGCCGGCTCGGGCGACCTGCCGGCCGGCCTCGTCGTGACCCTGCCGAAGGTGACCTCGGTCGACCAGGTCCGGGCGATGGTCCTCGTCTGCGCGGCCCTCGAGCGGGCGCACGGGCTGGCCCCCGGGCGCCTGCGCTTCGAGGTCCAGGTCGAGACCCCCCAGGCGATCCTCGGCGCCGACGGCACGGCCCCGGTCGCGGCCATGGTGCACGCGGGGGCCGGACGGGTGAGCGGGCTGCACTACGGGACCTACGACTACTCCGCAGCCCTGGGGATCGCCGCGGCCCACCAGTCCATGGAGCACCCCGTCGCCGACCACGCCAAGGCCGTCATGCAGCTCGCCGCGGCCGGCACCGGCGTGCGCCTGTCCGACGGCTCCACGAACGTCCTGCCGGTGGGGGAGCCGGATCGGGTGCGCGAGGCCTGGTCGCTGCACGGCCGGCTCGTCCGCCGCTCGCTCGAGCGCGGCTACTACCAGGGCTGGGACCTCCACCCCGCCCAGCTGCCCAGCCGGTTCGCGGCCACGTACGCGTTCTACCGGGAGGGCCTCGCCACGGCCACGGACCGTCTGGGCGCCTACCTGGACGGCGCGGCGGGCGGCGTCCTCGACGAGCCGGCCACGGCGCGCGCGCTGGCGTGGTTCCTGCGCCGCGGTCTCGACTGCGGCGCCGTGGACGGCGAGGAGCTGCGCTCGGCCGGTCTCGACCCGTCCCAGGTGGCCAGGCTCGCCGCCGGGCGGGGGTGAGGCGCCCGGGGTTGACCCGTGCGGCGGTCACCCTTAGGCTTTCACAACTAGGAAGCAACATTCCATGATGTGGAAGTGAGGCCAGGGTGACCATCCCGTACACCGTGAACTGCTCGATCCTCCTCACGGACCTGCCGCTGCTCGAGCGCCCCGCCGCAGCCCGCGCCGCGGGCTTCGACGGGATCGAGCTGTGGTGGCCGTTCCCCACCTCGGCCCCCGACGCCGCCGACGTCGACACGCTCGTCCGCGCGATCGACGACGCCGGGGTGGCGCTCACCGGCCTGAACTTCAACGCCGGTGACATGCCCGGCGGTGACCGCGGGCTCGTCTCGTGGCCCGAGCGCTCGGAGGAGCTGCGCGCGAACCTCGACGTCGTCACCGCCATCGGCGAGCGCACCGGCTGCCGGGCGTTCAACGCCCTCTACGGCAACCGGGTCGAGGGCGCCGACCCCGCCGTCCAGGACGCGGTCGGTGCGGAGAACCTCGCCCTGGCCGCCCGGGCGGTGGGCCGGATCGGCGGGACGGTCCTGCTCGAGCCGGTCTCCGGGACGCCCGCGTACCCGCTGAAGTCCTCCGCCGACGTCGTCGCCGTGCTCGACCGGGTGGCGCAGGAGCACGGCGAGACGAACCTCGGGCTGCTCCTCGACGTCTTCCACATCTCCGTCAACGGCGGGGACGTCGACGCGGACCTGGCCGCCTACCGCGACCGGGTCGCGCACGTCCAGATCGCCGACGCCCCGGGGCGCGGCGCGCCCGGCTCGGGCGAGCTGCCCATCTCCCGCTGGATCGAGGACCTGCGCGCCGGCGGTTACGCCGGACCCGTGGGCCTGGAGTACAAGACGACCGACGCCGACCCCTTCGCCTGGCTCCCGCGCGAGCAGCGCGCCGCCCGGGCCTGAGCGCCACCGAGACGGAAGGACCTCCATGAAGATCGCATTCATCGGCCTGGGCATCATGGGCAGCCCGATGGCCGTCCACCTGCAGAACGCCGGGCACGACGTCACCGGGTACAACCGCAGCCTGGAGAAGACCCGTGCCCTCGTCGAGGCCGGCGGCACCGCCGCGTCCTCGGTCGCGGACGCCGTCGCCGGCGCCGAGGTGGTCGCCGTCATGGTGCCGGACTCCCCGGACGTCACCGAGGTGCTCGCCGGCGAGGACGGGGTCTTCGCCAACGCCGCCACGGGCGCGCTGGTCATCGACTTCTCCACGATCCGTCCCGACGTCACCGCCGAGCTCGCGGAGCAGGCGCGGGAGAAGGGCTTCCGCCTGCTCGACGCCCCGGTCTCCGGCGGCGAGGCCGGCGCGAAGAACGCCGCCCTGTCGATCATGGTCGGCGGCTCCGCCGAGGACTTCGCGGCCGCGCAGCCGGTGCTCGAGGCGGTCGGGAAGACGATCGTCCACGTGGGTCCGTCGGGCTCGGGCCAGACCGTCAAGGCCGCCAACCAGCTCATGGTGGCCGGCAACATCGCCCTCCTCGCCGAGGCGGTGATCTTCCTCGAGGCCTACGGCGTGGACACCGCCGCCGCCGTGAAGGTCCTCGGCGGGGGGCTCGCGGGCTCGGCCGTGCTCGACCAGAAGGCCCAGAAGATGCTGGACCGCTCCTTCGAGCCCGGGTTCCGCATCGAGCTGCACCACAAGGACCTCGGCATCGTCACCTCCGCCGCTCGGGAGGCCGGCGTCGTCATCCCGCTCGGGGCGGTCGTCGCCCAGCTCATGGCCTCGGCCCGGGCGAACGGTGACGGCGGGCTCGACCACTCCGGCCTCCTCCGCGTGGTCGAGCGGCTCTCCGGCCGCTCGGACTGACCGCCACCCGCCCCACCGCCCGCCGGCCCCACCGCCGGCGGGCGCACCGACCCACTGCGCGCCGGCCACAACGCCGGCGGGCGCACCGACCCACCGCGCGCCGGCCACAACGGCGACCCGCGCCACGGGCGCTCGTCACGACGCCGTGACGGCCCGCCCGGCGCCGCACCCATCCGAGCACCCAGCGGGCCCAGCCCGCCGCAGAAGAATCGAGACCGACATGCCTCGCATGCGAGCCGTCGACGCCGCCGTCGCCATCCTCGAGAAGGAGGGCGCCACCCAGGCCTTCGGGCTGCCCGGCGCCGCCATCAACCCGTTCTACGACGCGATGCGCCGCCACGGCGGCATCCGTCACGTCCTGGCCCGCCACATGGAGGGCGCCTCCCACATGGCCGACGGGTTCTCCCGGGCGGCGCCGGGCAACATCGGCATCTGCGTGGGCACCTCCGGGCCTGCCGGGACGGACATGATCACCGGCCTGTACGCCGCCCACGCCGACTCGATCCCGATGCTGTGCATCACCGGCCAGGCGCCGGTGGCGAAGCTGGACAAGGAGGACTTCCAGGCCGTCGACATCGCCGCCATCGCGGCCCCCGTGACGAAGATGGCCAAGACCGTCCTCGAGGCGGGGCAGGTCCCCGGTGTCCTCGCCCAGGCGTTCCAGCTCATGCGGTCCGGCCGGCCCGGACCGGTGCTCATCGACCTGCCGATCGACGTCCAGACCGCCGAGATCGAGTTCGACCCCGACACCTACGAGCCGCTGCCCGTCGTCCGTCCCGCCGCGACCCGCGCGCAGGTGGAGAAGGCGCTGGACATGCTCGGCGCCGCCGAGCGCCCGCTCCTCGTGGCCGGTGGTGGCATCGTCAACTCCGGCGGCGAGGACCTCCTCGTCGAGCTCGCCGAGACCCTCGACGTCCCCGTCGTCCCCACCCTCATGGGCTGGGGCACCATTCCCGACGACCACCGCCTCGCCGCCGGGATGGTCGGCATCCAGACCTCCCAGCGCTACGGCAACGCGACGTTCCTGGAGTCCGACCTCGTCCTCGGCGTGGGCAACCGGTGGGCCAACCGCCACACCGGCGGCCTGGACACCTACCGCTGCGGCCGCACCTTCGTCCACGTCGACATCGAGCCCACCCAGATCGGGCGCGTCTTCGCCCCCGACCTCGGCATCGTCTCCGACGCGAAGGCCTTCCTCGCGCTCGCCGTCGAGGTGGCCCGCGAGCGGCGCGACGCCGGCGCCCTGCCGGACCGCTCGGCCTGGGTCGAGGCCACCGCCGCCCGTAAGCGCGAGCTGGTGCGCCGGACCGACTTCGACGAGATCCCCATCAGGCCCCAGCGGGTCTACCAGGAGATGAACCGCGCGTTCGACCGGGACACCGTCTACGTCACGACCATCGGTCTGTCCCAGATCGCCGGCGCCCAGCACTTGAACGTCTACCGGCCCCGGCACTGGGTCAACGCCGGGCAGGCGGGGCCGCTGGGCTGGACGGGCCCTGCCGCGCTCGGGGTGGCCACCGCCCGCCCCGACGCCGAGGTGGTGGCGCTCTCGGGCGACTACGACTTCCAGTTCATGCTCGAGGAGCTCGCGGTCGGCGCCCAGCACCACCTGCCCTACGTCCACGTCGTCGTCAACAACGCCTACCTCGGCCTCATCCGGCAGTCGCAGCGCGCCTTCGAGATGGACTACCACGTCTCGCTCGCCTTCGAGAACGTCAACTCCCCCGACGGCGGCGGCTACGGCGTCGACCACGTCAAGGTCGCCGAGGCGCTCGGGTGCAAGGCCATGCGGGTGACGGACCCGGAGGACCTGGCCACCGCCTTCACCAAGGCTCAGGCCACCGCGCAGGAGTTCCGCGTCCCGGTCGTCGTCGAGGTCATCCTCGAGCGGGTCACCAACATCCCCATGGGGGCCGAGCTCGACGGCGTCAACGAGTTCGAGGACATCGTGCTCTCGGCCGAGGACTCCACCACGGCCGCCGCGATGCTGGACTGAGCCGTGCTGAACGGTCCGGGGGTGCGGAGCAGGCGCACGGCACAGAGCGGGCAGACGTCGGCGCCCTCTGCTGGGATGGGGTCATGAAGGTCGTCCTCGCCCCGGACAAGTTCAAGGGTTCGCTGACGGCGGCACAGGTGGGCTCCCACCTGGCCGCGGGACTCCGGCGCGCCGTCCCGGACCTGGACGTCGACGTCCTGCCGGTCGCCGACGGCGGCGAGGGGACGGTCGAGGCCGCGCTCGCCGCCGGCTTCGAGCCGGTCGCCGTCGGGGCCACCGGCCCGCTGGGCGAGCCCGTCCACGCCAGGTACGCCCGCCGGGGCGGGACCGCGGTGGTGGAGATGGCGGCGGTGACCGGTCTGCAGATGCTCGACCCCGACCCCACGACCGCCCGGCGCGCCTCCTCGCGGGGGCTGGGCGAGGTCATCGCCCACGCCCTCGACGCCGGGGCCCGGGAGGTCGTCGTCGGCATCGGGGGCTCGGCCAGCACCGATGGCGGCGCGGGGATGCTCGCCGCTCTCGGGGCCCGCCTCACCGGTCCGGACGGCGAGCTGCCCGACGGCGGGGCGGCGCTGGCCGACGTCACCGGCGTGGACCTGGCCGGCCTCCACCCCGGGCTCGGCGCGGCCACGCTCGTGCTGGCCTCCGACGTCGACAACCCGCTTCTCGGCTCGCACGGCGCCGCCGCGGTGTACGGCCCGCAGAAGGGCGCCGACCCCACCGCCGTCGCCGAGCTCGACGCGGCCCTCGCCACCTGGGTGCGGGCCCTGGCGCGCGCCGGCGCGGACGGTGCGCAGGACCTGGCCTCGGCGCCGTCGGCCGGCGCCGCCGGGGGCGTCGGGTTCGCCCTGCTGCTGCTGGGCGCCCGGCGCCGGCCGGGGATCGAGGTGGTCCTCGACCTCGCCGGCTTCGCCGCGCGCGTGGCCGGGGCGGACCTCGTCGTCACCGGCGAGGGCAGCCTCGACGAGCAGTCCCTCCACGGCAAGGCCCCGGTGGGGGTGGCCGCAGCCGCCGGCGCCGTGCCCGTGGTCGCCGTGTGCGGGTCGTCCACGCTCGACCCGGCCCGGGCCCGCGCCGCCGGCATCGCGGCCGTCCACGCCCTCACCGACCTCGAGCCCGACGTCGCCACGTGCATCGCCGAGGCGGGGCCGCTGCTCGAGCGTCTCGCCGAGCGGATCGCCGCCGCGCACCTCGACGGCCGGCCCGCCGTCGCGCCGCTGGACCTCGTCGTGCGCGGCCGCCGGGTCCTCACCCCGCAGGGGTGGCGCGCGGCCGAGGTGGGCGTGCGCGACGGGGTCGTCGTCGAGGTCGCCGACCTCGGTGCCGGGCTCGTCGCGACCGAGACGCTCGACCTGGCCGAGGACGAGGTGCTCGTCCCCGGTCTGGTGGACACCCACGTCCACGTCAACCAGCCGGGCCGCACCGAGTGGGAGGGCTTCGCCAGCGCCACCCGGGCCGCGGCCGCCGGGGGCGTGACGACCATCGTGGACATGCCGCTGAACTCCGTCCCGCCGACGACCGACGTCGCGGCCCTGGAGGTCAAGCGTGCCGAGGCCGAGGGAGGCGTCCACGTCGACGTCGCCTTCTGGGGTGGCGCCGTCCCGGGCAGCACCGCCGACCTCGCCCCGCTGCACGAGGCGGGCGTCATGGGCTTCAAGTGCTTCCTCGTCGACTCCGGGGTCGAGGAGTTCGGCCACCTCGACGCCGCCGAGCTCGAGCGGGACCTGGCCGAGCTGGCGCGGCTGGACGCCCTCATGGTCGTCCACGCCGAGGACCCGGGCGTCATCGGCGCCGCGCCCGAGCCCCACGGCCCCCGCTACGCGGACTTCCTGGCCTCGCGCCCGCCCGCCGCGGAGGAGGCGGCGATCGCCACCCTCCTCGGCGCCGCGGCGAGGACCGGCGCCCGGGTGCACGTCCTGCACCTCTCCGACGCCGCCGCGCTGCCCCTCATCGCCCGCGCCCGCGCCGAGGGCGTGCGGGTCAGCGTCGAGACCTGCCCCCACTACCTCACCCTCGAGGCCGAGGACGTCCCGGACGGCGCCACCGCGTTCAAGTGCTGCCCGCCCATCCGCGGCGCCGCCAACCAGGACGCGCTGTGGCAGGGCCTGCGCGACGGCGCCATCGACATCGTCGTCACCGACCACTCGCCCTCGACCCCGGACCTCAAGGCGCTCGACACCGGCGACTTCGGCGAGGCCTGGGGCGGCGTGGCCTCGCTCCAGCTCGGCCTCGCGGCGGTGTGGACCGAGGCCCGGTCCCGAGGGGTGGCGCTGGAGGAGGTGGTGCGGTGGATGTCGACCGCGCCGGCCGCCCTGGTCGGGCTGGACCGCAAGGGGGCCATCGCGCCGGGCAAGGACGCCGACCTCGCCGTCCTGGCGCCGGAGGAGTCCTTCGACGTCGACCCGGCGCGCCTGCACCACCGCAACCCGGTCACCCCCTACGCCGGCCGCCGCCTGACCGGCGTCGTGCGGCGCACCCTGCTGCGCGGCCGGACCATCACCGACGTCCCCACCGGGACGCTGCTACGACGAGGAGACGCATGAACCACGCCGCCGACGCGGGCGCCCCCGACTTCACCGCCCTGACCGACCTGGCGTCCCGCTCGCTCGGCGCCGGCGTGATCGCCGCCAACGACGAGCTGTTCGCCCAGCGGGAGAACCTCATCAACCCGTGGCCGGCGGCCTTCGACCCCGGCGACTTCGGCCACAAGGGCAAGGTGTACGACGGCTGGGAGACCCGCCGTCGCCGTGAGCCCGGCAACGACTGGGCGATCGTCCGGCTGGGGGCGCCGGGCGTCGTGCGCGGCGTCGTCGTCGACACCGCCTGGTTCCGCGGGAACTATCCCCCCTTCATCTCGGTCGAGGCCACGGCGGCGGACGGGTACCCGTCCGTGGCCGACCTCGCCGAGGCCGAGTGGACCACCCTCGTCGCAAGGACCGACTGCGCCGGCGACACCAAGAACTACTACGCGGTCGAGGACGGTCGCTGGTGGACCCACGTGCGCCTGTCGATCTACCCCGACGGCGGGGTGGCCCGCCTGCGCGTGCACGGCGAGGTGGTCGAGGACCCGCGCTTCCTCACCGGCACGATCGACCTCGTCGCCGCGGAGAACGGCGGGCGCCTCGCGGCCACGTCCGACGCCTTCTACTCCTCGCCGGCGCAGATCATCATGCCCGGCCGGGCCCGCAACATGGGGGAGGGGTGGGAGAACGCCCGGCGCCGGGGGGGCGGCAACGACTTCGCCGTCTTCGCGCTCGGCCGGCGCGGTACCGCCCGCCACCTGGAGATCGACACCGGCTACTACGTCGGCAACGCGCCCGGCTGGGTGCGGGTGAGTGCGGCCGACGTCCTGGACGGCGACCTCGAGGGCGCCACCTGGACCGAGATCCTGCCCCGGGTCGCGGTCCAGCCGGACACGCGGCACCGGTTCCTCACGGCGGTGGCCGCCGAGGCCACCCACGTGCGTCTGGACGTCTACCCCGACGGCGGTCTGAGCCGGTTCCGGGTGTGGGGCGAGGTCGCGGCCGAGGCGCTGGAGGAGGCCCGGCAGCGGTGGGCGGAACGCCGGTGAACGGGTCTGGCGCAGCGGCGTCACGGCTCCGGCCTACCTGGCGGCTCGCGTTGACCAGGGATGAGCCCACGTCTACAGTTTCCACTGGGAAGACATGTCGTTCCGTATCGCGAAAGTAGGGGAGTCATTTGACCACCACGCAGGGTCTCGAGATCACCGGACCGATCGGCGAGAGGTACGAGGAGGTACTCACCCCGGCCGCGCTCGACCTCGTCGCACGGCTGCACCGTGAGCTGAACGCCAGGCGCCTGGAGCTCCTCGAGGCGCGCACGGCGCGGGTCGCCGACCTCGCGAACGGGGGCACCCTGGACTTCCTCCCGGAGACCGCGCACGTGCGCGAGGACGAGAGCTGGCAGGTCGCCCCGCCGGCCCCCGGGCTCGTCGACCGCCGGGTGGAGATCACCGGCCCCACCGACCGCAAGATGACCATCAACGCGCTGAACTCCGGCGCGAAGGTCTGGCTCGCCGACCACGAGGACGCCAACACCCCGCAGTGGGAGTCCGTGGTGGGCGGCCAGCTCAACCTGCTCGACGCGATCAACCGCACCATCGACTTCACCGCCGAGAACGGCAAGGAGTACAAGCTCCGCGCCGACGACGAGCTCGCCACCATCGTGGTCCGCCCGCGCGGCTGGCACCTGCCCGAGAAGCACATCCTCGTCGACGGCGAGGAGACCTCCGGCTCCCTCGTGGACTTCGCCCTGTACGTCGCCACCGCGGGCCTGCGCCAGATCGAGAAGGGCCTCGGGCCGTACTTCTACCTGCCGAAGATGGAGTCGCACCTCGAGGCGCGGCTGTGGAACGACGCGTTCAACCTCGCCCAGGACGCGCTCGGCATCCCGCGGGGCACCATCCGCGCGACCGTCCTCATCGAGACCTACCCCGCGGCCTTCGAGATGGAGGAGATCCTCTACGAGCTGCGTGAGCACTCCGCGGGCCTCAACGCCGGACGGTGGGACTTCATGTTCTCCGTCATCAAGTCCTTCCGCACCCGCGGCAAGGAGTTCATGCTCCCCGACCGCAACGCGGTGACGATGACGGTGCCGTTCATGCGCGCCTACACCGAGCTGCTCGTGCGCACGTGCCACAAGCGCGGCGCCCACGCCATCGGCGGCATGGCGGCCTTCATCCCCTCCAAGGACCCCGAGGTCAACGCCGCGGCCTTCGAGAAGGTGCGCGCGGACAAGACCCGCGAGGCCGAGGACGGCTTCGACGGCTCCTGGGTGGCCCATCCCGGCATGGTGGAGCTGTGCAAGGAGGTCTTCACCGACAAGCTCGGCGACCGGCCCAACCAGCTCGACCGCAGGCGCGAGGACGTCCACGTCACCGCGGCCCAGCTCCTCGACGTCTCCGCCACCCCCGGCGACGTCACCGAGGCGGGGCTGCGCAACAACATCTCCGTCGGCATCCAGTACCTCAAGGCGTGGCTCGAGGGGCTCGGTGCGGTGGCGATCTTCAACCTCATGGAGGACGCCGCGACGGCGGAGATCTCGCGCTCGCAGGTGTGGCAGTGGCTCCACAACGACGTCACCCTCGCCGACACCGGGCACAAGGTGACCCGGGAGCTCATCGACCGGATCGTCGCCGAGGAGATTGCCAAGCTGCCGGGCGAGGCCTCGGACTACGACCGCGCCAGGGAGACGTTCCTCGAGGTCGCCGTCGCCGACGACTACGCCGACTTCCTCACCCTCCCGGCCTACGAGCGGATGCCGTAGGCCGCACCGCGGCGGGGTACGCCCGCCGCACGGGCGCGGCGGGGGCTCCCCGCCGCGCCCCGCACGGCCCCACCGGCTGTCGCCGGCGGGTGCGGGCCCGGCACCCCCGGGCCCGTGACGACCCCTCCCCGGACGGGGAGCAGGCACCAAGGAGGCTGCCATGGACCCGCTGGAGCAGGTCACCGCCCGGCTCGTCGCCGAGCTCGGCGACGAGCAGGTCATCACCGACCGCCAACGGCTGCGCACCTACGAGTGCGACGGGCTCGCCCAGTACAAGGTGGTCCCCGGCCTGGTGGTCCTGGCCCGTGACGCGGCCGACGTCGCGACGGCCGTGCGCGCCTGCGCGGACCTGCGGGTCCCGTTTGTCGCGCGCGGCTCCGGCACGGGCCTGTCCGGCGGGGCGCTGCCACGGGCGGAGGGGGTCCTCGTCGTGATGTCCCAGATGCGCGACATCCGCGAGATCGACGCGGCGAACCAGCGCGCCGTCGTCGACCCCGGCGTCATCAACCTCCGCCTCACCCAGGCCACGACGCCCGACGGCTACTACTTCGCGCCCGACCCCTCGAGCCAGTCGGTGTGCTCCATCGGCGGGAACGTCGCGGAGAACTCCGGCGGCGCCCACTGCCTGAAGTACGGCTTCACGACCAACCACGTCACCGGGCTCGACCTCGTCACCCCGGGCGGGGAGCTCGTCGAGATCGGCGGCAAGGCGCCCGACCCGCCCGGCTACGACCTCCTCGGTGCCCTCGTGGGCTCGGAGGGCACCCTCGGGATCGTCACCGCCGCCACCGTGCGCCTGACCCGCCTCCCCGAGGACGTCCGCACGATCCTCGCCGGCTTCGCCTCCACCGACGACGCCGGGGCGGCCACCTCGGCGATCATCGCCGCGGGCGTCATCCCTGCGGCCATCGAGATGATGGACGCCCTGGCCATCGAGGCCGCCGAGAAGGCGGTCCACTGCGGCTACCCCGCCGGCGCGGGGGCCGTCCTCGTCGTCGAGCTCGACGGCGCGGCCGCGGACGTCGAGGGGGAGTTCGACGAGGTGGTGCGCCACTGCCAGGAGGCCGGTGCCTTCGAGGTGCGGGTCGCCGCCGACGACGTCGAGCGCGCCCTCATCTGGAAGGGCCGCAAGTCCGCCTTCGCCGCCGTCGGGCGGATCAGCCCCGACTACATCGTCCAGGACGGCGTCATCCCGCGCACCGCGCTGCCGAAGGTGCTGCGCGAGATCGCCCAGATGTCCGCCGAGCGCGGGGTCCGGGTCGCCAACGTCTTCCACGCCGGGGACGGCAACCTCCACCCCCTCGTCCTCTTCGACGACGCCGAGGAGGGCGCGGCCGAGCGGGCCGAGGAGGTCGCCGGCGGCATCCTCGACCTGTGCATCGCCAACGGCGGGTCCATCACCGGTGAGCACGGCGTGGGCTCGGACAAGGCGAAGTACATGCCGCGCATGTTCTCCGAGGACGACCTGGCCACCATGCAGGCGGTGCGGTGCGCCTTCGACCCCGCCGGCATCTCCAACCCGGGGAAGGTCTTCCCCACGCCGCGGCTGTGCGGCGAGCGTCCCGGCCGTCACCAGGGCGCCCACCCCCTGCAGGAAGCCGGACTGGCGGAGGTCTTCTGATGAGCATCGACATCACCGCACTCGCCCGCAGCCTCGACGGCGCGGGCGAGGTCCGCCCCGCGCAGGACACCGACACCGTCGACGGCGTCAGCGCCGCCGCCGTCGCCCGGCCCACCTCGGTCGAGGCGACCTCCGCCCTCCTGCGCGAGGCCACCGGCCAGGGCCTGGTGACCGTCGCCCGCGGGGCGGGCACCGCGCTGACGTGGGGCGTCCCGCCCGAGCGGGTCGACCTCATCCTGGACACCCGCGGCCTGGACCGTCTGGTCGAGCACGAGGCGGGTGACCTCGTCGTCGTCGCCGAGGCGGGGCTGGCGCTGAAGGACCTCCAGGAGGAGGTCGGCCGCGCCGGGCAGGAGCTCGTGGCGGACGTGCCGCGCGAGCGCCTCGAGGCGGGCTCGACGATCGGCGGCGCGCTCGCGACCGCCGCGACGGGCCCGCGCCGGCTCCAGCGTCTCGCCCTGCGCGACCTCGTGCTGGGCACCACGGTCGTCCTCGCGGACGGCACGGTGGCGACGTCGGGCGGCAAGGTGGTCAAGAACGTCGCCGGGTACGACCTGGCCAAGATCATGACCGGCTCCTACGGCACCCTCGGGGTCATCGTGCGCGCGGCGTTCCGGCTCCACCCCGTGCGACCGGCCCGCCGGTTCGTCCTGCGCAGCGCCCCCCTCGCGGAGGCGGCCGAGCTGGCGCGCACCGTCGTCGCCTCCCGGCTCGCCCCCGCCGCGGTCGAGATCGACCGCCCCGCGGGCAGCGACGAGGCCACGGTCGCGGTGCTCCTGGAGGGCACCGAGGAGGCCGTGACCGCACGGGCCGAGCAGACCCTCTCCCTGGTCGGCGGCGACGTCGGCGAGCAGCCCTCGTGGTGGGCGCGCCTGCCCGGCGGGGACGTCACCGCCAAGGCCACCGCCACTCTCACGGGGGTCGCGGACCTCCTCACCGCGGCGCGCTCGAGCGAGCAGCGCCACGGTGCGTCCGTCGCGCTGCGCGGCAGCGCCCTCGGCGTCCTCCACGCCGGCATCACGGCCCCCGCGCCCGACGCCGTCGCGGCGGTCCTGGCGGACCTGCGCGCCGCGGCACCGAGCCCGCGGGAGGGAACCGTCGTCGTCCTCACGGCCCCGGCCGAGCTGCGAGACGGGCTCGACGTGTGGGGACCGGTGGCCGGCCTCGGCCTCATGCGAGGCATCAAGGAGCAGCTCGACCCCGGACGCAACCTCGCGCCGGGCCGGTTCGTGGGAGGTATCTGATGAGCGTCGACGCGACGAAGGGGACGATGGGCTCGGCGGAGCCGGCGCAGTCGGGCACGACGCTGCCGGACGTGCTCGGGCTCGCCGCCTTCGACGACCACCACCCGCCCGCCCGCGAGCTCATCGACGACTGCGTGCACTGCGGGTTCTGTCTGCCGGCCTGCCCCACCTACAACCTCTGGGGCGAGGAGATGGACTCCCCCCGGGGGCGCATCTACCTCATGAAGGAGGGCCTCGAGGGCGAGCCGATGAGCCCGTCGATGGTCGAGCACATCGACAACTGCCTCGGGTGCATGGCGTGCGTGACGGCCTGCCCCTCGGGCGTGCAGTACGACAAGCTCATCGAGGCCACCCGCCAGCAGGTCCAGCGGCGCGGCTCCCAGCACCGGTCGGTGGGGGAGCGGGCCGTCCGCGAGGCGATCTTCGCCCTGTTCCCCCGGCCGGACCGGCTCCGGCTCATGCGTGGGCCGCTGGCCCTGTACCAGCGCAGCGGGCTGTCCAGGCTCGTTCGCGGCTCGGGGGTCCTGGAGAGGATCTCCCCGACGCTGGCCACGATGGAGGCCATCGCCCCGCCCGTGCAGCGCCAGGTGCGCATCCCGGAGGTCATGCCCGCCAGGGGGCCCCGCCGGATGACCGTGGGGATGCTGCTCGGCTGCGTCCAGCGGGAGTTCTACCCCGGGGTCAGCGCCGCCACGGTGCGGGTGCTCAACCTCGAGGGCTGCGACGTCGTCACCCCGCCCGCGCAGGAGTGCTGCGGGGCGCTGTCGGTCCACGCCGGGCGCGAGGAGGAGGGCCTGCGGTACGCCCGTGCCCTCATCGACGCGTTCAGCGACGCCGGCGTCGAGCGCATCGTGGTCAACTCCGCGGGCTGCGGCTCGACCATGAAGGACTACGCGCACCTCCTGGCGGACGACCCCGCCTACGCCGAGCGCGCGCGGGCGTTCTCGGAGAAGGTCCGCGACATCTCCGAGATCCTCGTCGAGCTCGGTCCCGTCGCCCAGCGGCACCCGCTGCCCGTCACGATCGCCTACCACGACGCGTGCCACCTCTCCCACGCCCAGGGGGTGCGGGCCCAGCCCCGGCAGCTCCTGCGCGGGATCCCCGGGCTCACGCTCAAGGAGATCGCCGACGGAGACCTGTGCTGCGGGTCAGCCGGCATCTACAACCTCGTGCGCCCCGAGCCGGCGCGCGAGCTGGGCGACCGCAAGGCGACGAACGTCGCGGCCACCGAGGCCGAGCTGCTCGTGACGTCCAACCCCGGGTGCCTGCTGCAGATCACCGACGCCCTCGGGCGCCAGGGCAAGCACATGGCGACGGCGCACATGATCCTCGTGCTCGACGCGTCGCTGCGCGGGCTGCCGGCCCAGACACTCCTGGAGAACCCACCGCGCAAGGACCCGACCCGGCCGAAGGTGGGCCGGTTCGGCGCGGGACCCGCCCCGGAGGTGGTGCCGGCCGCCGCGGAGGCGACGGGCGGAGGGTGCGGTACGTGCGCCTGCGGCGCGGGTGGGTGCGGCTGATCCCGGCCCTCCGCGGATCGGCGCCCTGAGCGCCCACCCTGGCACGTGGAGCGGCGTCGCCTGAGCGGCGCCGCTCCTTCGCGCGCGCCCGCTGGCTCGCGTGGTCGCCGTTGTTCCCGCGCCCGCGGGTCAGCCTCGCTCCCGTGCCGGCTGGGGTCAGCTTTGCTCCCCGTGCCCGCTGGGGGCATTTCCGGCTGCCCGCTGCACCCACTCTCCCGGCTGCGCGCCCGACTCGTCCGGTTGACCGCGCCCGACTCGTCCGGTTGACCCGGGGTAGCCCTGCGACCCTTGTTATCGGAAGTCGTCTGGGGTATTGCCCTCGCGGTGTGATGCGGGCTACTGTCCTGTCGTTACTCCGATACGTGAACCATAGTTTCCGTATCGTGAAATTCACGGACATGACCGGCGAGGGTGCCGGTCCCTGGGGGGGCTCGTGGACAACCTAGCTGTACTGGCACTACTCGCAGCGTTGCCGATCATCATCGTCGGCACGCTCCTCATCGGATTCCGCTGGCCGGCGAAGTACGCCATGCCGGTCGGCCTGGTGGCCGTGGTCATCATCGCCGCAGCGGTCTGGCAGATGAGCTGGAACGCCATCGCCGCCTCGACCGTGCAGGGCGTCCTCATCGCCATCGGTCTGCTCTGGATCGTCTTCGGGGCCCTGCTGCTGCTCGAGACCATCACCAAGAGCGGAGCACTGGACACCATCCGGGCCGGGTTCACCCGCATCAGCGCGGACCGCCGGGTGCAGGTCATCATCATCGCCTGGCTCTTCGGTTCGTTCATCGAGGGCGCCGCCGGGTTCGGCACGCCGGCCGCCGTCGTCTCGCCCCTGCTGCTCGCTCTCGGCTTCCCGGCCATGGCGGCGGTCATGGCGGGTCTGATCATCCAGTCCACGCCGGTGAGCTTCGGCGCCGTCGGGACGCCGATGAACGTCGGTATCGGCACGGGCCTGTCGGGCACCGACGGCACCCTCGTCGAGAACGCCGCCGCTCGTGCGGGGGCCCTCGGCCTGGACCAGAGCGAGTTCGTCGCGCACACGGCCACCCAGGTGGCCACGATCCACGCCGTCGTGGGCCTGCTCGTCCCGCTCTTCATGGTGACGCTCATGACCGGCTTCTTCGGTGAGAAGCGCGACTTCCGAGCCGGCCTCGCCGTGGCCCCGTTCGCTCTCTACGCAGCGCTGGCCATGATCTTGCCCTACCTGGCGGTCGCCTACCTGCTCGGCCCGGAGTTCCCCTCCATGCTCGGTGGGTTCATCGGCCTCGTCGTGGTCATGTACACCTCGTCCAAGGGCTTCCTCATGCCCAAGGACGTCTGGGACTTCCCGCCCCGCGAGCGGTGGAGCCCCCGGTGGATGGGAACCGTGGACCCGCTCGAGGAGGCCTCGCACCTCACCAAGCGCATGTCGATGACCCGCGCCTGGGCGCCGTACGTCATCGTCGCCGCGCTGCTCCTCATCACCCGCAACATCCCCGCCGTCAAGGCGTTCCTCACGGGTCCGGCGGTCATCAAGGTCCAGGACATCTTCGGCTCGGGCATCTCGCAGAACATGGACCTGCTGTACTCCCCGGGCGCCATCTTCCTGCTCGCCATCCTCATCACCTACGTGCTGCACCGGATGAACAGCAAGAAGATCGCCGCGTCCTGGAAGGTTGCCAGCGGCCAGCTGCTCGGGGCGGCCTTCGCGCTGCTCACGGCCCTGCCGCTCGTCCGGATCTTCATCAACTCCGGGACCAACTTCAACGACTCGGGCTACAACTCCATGCCACTCACGCTCGCCGAGGGCGCTGCGGACCTCATGGGGCAGAACTGGCCCATCCTCGCCCCGACCATCGGCGCGCTCGGCGCGTTCGTCGCGGGGTCCAACACCGTGTCGAACATGATGTTCTCGCTGTTCCAGTTCTCCACCGGTGAGGGGATCGGGGCGTCCAGCCCCGAGACCGTCGTGGCCGCCCAGGCCGTCGGTGGCGCGGCGGGCAACATGGTCGCCATCCACAACATCGTGGCCGCCGCGGCCACGGTGGGCCTCCTCGGCCGTGAGGGCGACCTCATCCGCAAGACGATCATCCCGATGACGTACTACGTGCTGGCCGCGGGTGCCATCGCGTACATGTGGATCTTCGGGATCGGCCTCAACATCGGCCTCGTCCTCTTCGTCGCGGTCTACCTCGTCCTCGCTGTCGTCGCGTGGAAGCTCTGGACCGCCCACCAGGTCGACAACAAGGAGCTGCAGCTCGCGAAGCTCTGACCCCGTTCCGGCCGCCTCCACGGCTGGCTGCTCGACGGACGACGCGACCCCCCGGCCACGGCCGGGGGGTCGCGTCGTCCCGGACCGGGTCTCATCCGCAGGCCCACCGTGGGAGGTCGACTGGAGCTCGGTCCTCGGGAGGCGAGCTCCGCGGAGCCCGGACACGGTGACCGCCGCGCCGCCTGCGACGCCTGCCGGTGCTCGGGAGGTGGCGCCACGGCGGGCTCGCCCCGTCCGAGGGGCCGCGCTGGTGGGGTGTGGTGTAGGCCATGGTGGGTGGGTTTGACGGTGGGGGTGGGGGCTGCTTAATATTTCTGAGTCCCGCCAGGGAGGTACGGACACCGTGATGGTGGCCGGTCCCGCGGAGACTTTCCCTCTTCGGTTCGTGGTCTTGTGCTGCGGTCGTTGGTGGGTGCCTGGCCGGCGTGGTTCGGTCGATGGAGCTGGGAAACTGGTGAAGTTGACTGGGTGCGGTGGGGGGTATAAGTTAGAGAGGTTGCCCCAGTTCGGGTCCGAGGGTTGTTTCGGGTCTGGGTGGTGTGTGTCTGTTTCTTGAGAACTCAACAGTGTGCCAAGTTTTTGATGCCATTTGATTCTGGGTGTCGTGGCTGGTCTCCTGCTTTTGTGGTGGGGGGTTGGTTGTGGTGTCTGGGGTCTTTGTTTTGTTTTGGTTATCGCGCCTGGTCCTGGCCCCCGGTTGGGTCTGGGTGTGTGTAGTCATGGGTTTGCCCTTGGCCTGCTTTGGTGGGTTGGGGGTGTGCTCTTCGTATGGTTTGTCGGCCGCGCTTTTGGGTGTGGTTTGGCGAGTGTTTTTTAACGGAGAGTTTGATCCTGGCTCAGGACGAACGCTGGCGGCGTGCTTAACACATGCAAGTCGAACGATGATGCCAGCTTGCTGGTGGATTAGTGGCGAACGGGTGAGTAACACGTGAGCAACCTGCCCCTGACTTCGGGATAACCGCGGGAAACCGTGGCTAATACCGGATATGACGCGCTATCGCATGGTGGTGTGTGGAAAGATTTATCGGTTGGGGATGGGCTCGCGGCCTATCAGCTTGTTGGTGGGGTGATGGCCTACCAAGGCGACGACGGGTAGCCGGCCTGAGAGGGTGACCGGCCACACTGGGACTGAGACACGGCCCAGACTCCTACGGGAGGCAGCAGTGGGGAATATTGCACAATGGGCGCAAGCCTGATGCAGCGACGCCGCGTGAGGGATGACGGCCTTCGGGTTGTAAACCTCTTTCAGTAGGGAAGAAGGCCTTCGGGTTGACGGTACCTGCAGAAGAAGCGCCGGCTAACTACGTGCCAGCAGCCGCGGTAATACGTAGGGCGCAAGCGTTGTCCGGAATTATTGGGCGTAAAGAGCTCGTAGGCGGTTTGTCGCGTCTGCTGTGAAAACGCGAGGCTTAACCTCGCGCCTGCAGTGGGTACGGGCAGACTAGAGTGCGGTAGGGGAGACTGGAATTCCTGGTGTAGCGGTGGAATGCGCAGATATCAGGAGGAACACCGGTGGCGAAGGCGGGTCTCTGGGCCGTTACTGACGCTGAGGAGCGAAAGCATGGGGAGCGAACAGGATTAGATACCCTGGTAGTCCATGCCGTAAACGTTGGGCACTAGGTGTGGGACCCATTCCACGGGTTCCGTGCCGCAGCTAACGCATTAAGTGCCCCGCCTGGGGAGTACGGCCGCAAGGCTAAAACTCAAAGGAATTGACGGGGGCCCGCACAAGCGGCGGAGCATGCGGATTAATTCGATGCAACGCGAAGAACCTTACCAAGGCTTGACATACACCGGAAACATCCAGAGATGGGTGCCCCGCAAGGTCGGTGTACAGGTGGTGCATGGTTGTCGTCAGCTCGTGTCGTGAGATGTTGGGTTAAGTCCCGCAACGAGCGCAACCCTTGTCCTGTGTTGCCAGCGGGTTATGCCGGGGACTCATGGGAGACTGCCGGGGTCAACTCGGAGGAAGGTGGGGATGACGTCAAATCATCATGCCCCTTATGTCTTGGGCTTCACGCATGCTACAATGGCCGGTACAAAGGGTTGCGATGCCGCGAGGTGGAGCGAATCCCAAAAAGCCGGTCTCAGTTCGGATTGGGGTCTGCAACTCGACCCCATGAAGTCGGAGTCGCTAGTAATCGCAGATCAGCAACGCTGCGGTGAATACGTTCTCGGGCCTTGTACACACCGCCCGTCACGTCACGAAAGTCGGTAACACCCGAAGCCGGTGGCCCAACCTCTTGTAGGGGGGAGCCGTCGAAGGTGGGACTGGCGATTGGGACGAAGTCGTAACAAGGTAGCCGTACCGGAAGGTGCGGCTGGATCACCTCCTTTCTAAGGAGCTTCACAGCGCATCCGCGTCCCCCCTTGGGGGTCGGGGTGTTTGTGGCTGCTGTCGGTGGCGAGTGTTCACCGGGCAGTTCGCTCATGGGTGGAACGTCAAGGGCTTGTGCATGCTGTTGGGTCCTGAGGGAACAGGCCTGCCGGCCCCGTGCTCTGGTCGCCCCTGTGGGGGTGGTTGGGTGGTGGGGTGGGTGTGGTGGCTGGCCTTCTGGTGACCATTCCTGGCCCGGTCCCCTGTGTGATGTTGGGGGTTCGGACAGGTGTTGGTGCGTTGTTTGAGAACTGTACAGTGGACGCGAGCATCTTTGATCTTTTGTGGCAAGTTTTTAAGAGCATTCGGTGGATGCCTTGGCACCAGGAGCCGAAGAAGGACGTTGTAGCCTGCGATAAGCCTCGGGGAGCTGGCAAACGAGCTGTGATCCGAGGGTGTCCGAATGGGGAAACCCGGCCAGAGTCATGTCTGGTTACCCGCGCCTGAATATATAGGGCGTGTGGGGGGAACGTGGGGAAGTGAAACATCTCAGTACCCACAGGAAGAGATATTCCGTGAGTAGTGGCGAGCGAAAGCGGATGAGGCTAAACCGGGGGTGTGTGATAGCCGGCGGGCGTTGCACCTTCGGGGTCGTGGGACCTGCTTACCGTCTCTGCCGGGGCGGTGTGGAGTGAGAAAGTCGTGGTGTAGTCGAACGGTCTGGGAAGGCCGGGCGTAGTGGGTGAGACCCCCGTAGACGAAACATCGCGGCCTCCTTGTAGGTATCCCGAGTAGCACGGGGCCCGTGAAATCCCGTGTGAATCTGCCAAGACCACTTGGTAAGCCTAAATACTACCTGGTGACCGATAGCGGACTAGTACCGTGAGGGAAAGGTGAAAAGTACCCCGGGAGGGGAGTGAAATAGTACCTGAAACCGGATGCTTACAATCCGTCGGAGCCTCCATGGTTGGGGTGACGGCGTGCCTTTTGAAGAATGAGCCTGCGAGTTAGTGGCATGTGGCGAGGTTAACCCGTGTGGGGAAGCCGTAGCGAAAGCGAGTCCGAATAGGGCGTCTTTAGTCGCGTGCTCTAGACCCGAAGCGGAGTGATCTACCCATGGGCAGGTTGAAGCGCGGGTAAGACCGCGTGGAGGACCGAACCCACTTAGGTTGAAAACTGAGGGGATGACCTGTGGGTAGGGGTGAAAGGCCAATCAAACTCCGTGATAGCTGGTTCTCCCCGAAATGCATTTAGGTGCAGCGTCATGTGTTTCTTGCCGGAGGTAGAGCTACTGGATGGCCGATGGGCCCTACAAGGTTACTGACGTCAACCAAACTCCGAATGCCGGTAAGTGAGAGCATGGCAGTGAGACTGCGGGGGATAAGCTTCGTAGTCGAGAGGGAAACAGCCCAGACCACCAGCTAAGGCCCCCAAGCGTGTGCTAAGTGGGAAAGGATGTGGAGTTGCACAGACAACCAGGAGGTTGGCTTAGAAGCAGCCACCCTTGAAAGAGTGCGTAATAGCTCACTGGTCAAGTGATTCTGCGCCGACAATGTAGCGGGGCTCAAGCACACCGCCGAAGCTGTGGCATTCACGCATACCCCAGCACCCACTCGATGGGTGTTCAGGGGCGTGGATGGGTAGGGGAGCGTCGTGTGGGAGGTGAAGCTGCGGGGTGACCCAGTGGTGGATCCCACACGAGTGAGAATGCAGGCATGAGTAGCGAATGACGGGTGAGAAACCCGTCCGCCGAATGACCAAGGGTTCCAGGGCCAGGCTAATCCGCCCTGGGTAAGTCGGGACCTAAGGCGAGGCCGACAGGCGTAGTCGATGGACAACGGGTTGATATTCCCGTACCGGCGAAGGACCGACCATACCGAGCCCGGTGATGCTAACCACCCAAACCTTCTCCTTGGCCTTCGGGCTGGGGGGCGGGGGCGCGTGGGACCCGATCCGGTAGTAGGTAAGCGTGTTAACAGGGGTGACGCAGACAGGTAGCCACCGCGTGCTTAATGGCAATGCACGTCTAAGGATGCAGGGCGGGGTGCAGGCAAATCCGCACCCCACATAGCCTCAGATCCGATAGTGACCCCGTAGGGGGGAAGTAGGGTGATCCTATGCTGCCTAGAAAAGCCTCGACGCGAGGGACTAGCCGCCCGTACCCTAAACCGACTCAGGTGGTCAGGTAGAGTATACCAAGGCGATCGAGAGAATCGTGGTTAAGGAACTCGGCAAAATGCCCCCGTAACTTCGGGAGAAGGGGGGCCTGAGGGGTGAAGCCACTTGCTGGCTAGCCTTTGAGGGCCGCAGAGACCAGGGAGAAGCGACTGTTTACTAAAAACACAGGTCCGTGCGAAGTCGCAAGACGATGTATACGGACTGACGCCTGCCCGGTGCTGGAAGGTTAAGAGGACGGGTCAGCCGCAAGGCGAAGCTCAGAATTTAAGCCCCAGTAAACGGCGGTGGTAACTATAACCATCCTAAGGTAGCGAAATTCCTTGTCGGGTAAGTTCCGACCTGCACGAATGGCGTAACGACTTCTCCGCTGTCTCAACCGCGAACTCGGCGAAATTGCACTACGAGTAAAGATGCTCGTTACGCGCAGCAGGACGGAAAGACCCCGGGACCTTTACTATAGCTTGGTATTGGTGTTCGGTACGGCTTGTGTAGGATAGGTGGGAGACTGTGAAGCATTCACGCCAGTGAGTGTGGAGTCATCGTTGAAATACCACTCTGGTCGTACTGCACATCTAACCTCGGTCCGTGATCCGGACCAGGGACAGTGCCTGGTGGGTAGTTTAACTGGGGCGGTTGCCTCCTAAAATGTAACGGAGGCGCTCAAAGGTTCCCTCAGCCTGGTTGGCAATCAGGTGTCGAGTGCAAGTGCACAAGGGAGCTTGACTGTGAGACTGACAGGTCGAGCAGGGACGAAAGTCGGAACTAGTGATCCGGCGGTGGCTTGTGGAAGCGCCGTCGCTCAACGGATAAAAGGTACCCCGGGGATAACAGGCTGATCTTGCCCAAGAGTCCATATCGACGGCATGGTTTGGCACCTCGATGTCGGCTCGTCGCATCCTGGGGCTGGAGTAGGTCCCAAGGGTTGGGCTGTTCGCCCATTAAAGCGGTACGCGAGCTGGGTTTAGAACGTCGTGAGACAGTTCGGTCCCTATCCGCTGCGCGCGCAGGAAACTTGAGAAGGGCTGTCCCTAGTACGAGAGGACCGGGACGGACGAACCTCTGGTGTGCCAGTTGTTCCGCCAGGAGCACGGCTGGTTGGCTACGTTCGGGAGGGATAACCGCTGAAAGCATCTAAGCGGGAAGCCTGCTTCAAGATGAGGTTTCCACCAGGCTTGTCCTGGGAAGGCCCCCAGCAGACCACTGGGTTGATAGGCCGGATGTGGAAGCGAGGACTAACGACTCGTGAAGCTGACCGGTACTAATTGGCCGACAACTTGCCACAACACAAAGCATCCAAACGACTGCTTGCGTCCACTGTACGGTTCCCGGGTAACGCACCCCGCACCCCACACACCCCACCACCACCCCCACACCGGGTGGCCGGCGGAAACGAGGGGAACGCGGAAGGGGTTGCGCACAACTCGACAGAGTTACGGCGGTCATAGCGAGGGGGAAACGCCCGGTCCCATTCCGAACCCGGAAGCTAAGCCCCTCAGCGCCGATGGTACTGCACGGGAGACTGTGTGGGAGAGTAGGACACCGCCGAACACCATTGTGGAAAGGCCACACCCGAAAGGGTGTGGCCTTTCTGCATTCCCGGTCCCAACAGATTTCAGCATCTCCGGACCCACAAAGGCGCCGTGCCCGCGCGGGTGCCCGCTCCCTTCTTCGTATCCGACCTCTCCCCGACCCGGGCCGGGCGTACCGCTTACCGCTCACACCACGGGCACAGACACACTCCCAGCGCCGGGCCGCCACGCGACTTGGTGGCTCAGGACGCCGTGCCGGTGTCCCGCGCCGGTGTCCGATGCTCGGCCACGTGAGCAGCGGTGGAAGCGGGTCGCTCTAGACTCAGCCGCATGGATGACACAGCTACCGGCCCGGACATCAAGCCCCGTAGCCGCACGGTCACGGATGGCATCGAGGCCACCGCCGCGCGCGGCATGCTTCGCGCGGTGGGTATGGGCGACGAGGACTTTGCCAAGCCCCAGATCGGAGTCGCGAGCTCCTGGAACGAGATCACCCCCTGCAACCTCTCCCTCGACCGCCTGGCGCAGGCCGCGAAGGACGGCGTCCACGCCGGCGGCGGATATCCACTCCAGTTCGGGACCATCTCGGTCTCTGACGGGATCTCGATGGGGCACGAGGGGATGCACTTCTCGCTGGTCTCCCGCGACGTGATCGCCGACTCCGTCGAGACCGTCATGCAGGCCGAGCGCCTCGACGGATCGGTGCTGCTCGCCGGGTGTGACAAGTCGCTTCCCGGCATGCTCATGGCGGCGGCGCGGCTCGACCTGGCGAGCGTCTTCATCTACGCCGGCACGATCATGCCGGGATGGGTGAAGCTCTCGGACGGCACCGAGAAGGACGTGACCATCATCGATGCGTTCGAGGCGGTCGGGGCCTGCTCCCGCGGCCTCATGAGCACCGAGGACCTCGAGCGGATCGAGCGCGCGATCTGTCCGGGTGAGGGTGCCTGCGGTGGCTACTACACGGCGAACACCATGGCGACGGTCGCCGAGGCGATCGGCATGTCGATCCCCGGTTCGGCCAGCCCGCCCTCGGCCGACCGGCGCCGCGACGCCGCCGCCCGGCGGGCCGGCGAGGCGGTGGTGGAACTGCTCCGGCAGGGCATCACCTCGCACGACATCATGACGAAGGCAGCGTTCGAGAACGCCATCGCGGTGGTCCAGGCCTTCGGGGGATCCACCAACGCGGTCCTCCACCTCCTCGCCATCGCGCACGAGGCGGACGTCGACCTCACCCTCGACGACTTCCGGCGGATCGGCGCCAAGGTTCCCCACCTCGCCGACCTCAAGCCCTACGGCCGGTACGTCATGAACGACGTGGACCGGGTGGGCGGCATCCAGGTGGTCATGAGGTCGCTGTTCGACGCCGGGCTCCTCGACGGTGACTGCATGACCGTCACCGGGCGGACCGTCGCGGAGAACCTCGAGAAGCTCGACCCGCCCGCACCGGACGGGAAGGTGCTCCGCGCGGCATCGACGCCGATCGCACCCACCGGCGGCATCACCATCCTCCACGGCTCCCTCGCACCCGAGGGCGCCGTCGTGAAGTCGGCCGGCTTCGAGTCCGACGTCTTCGAGGGCACCGCGCGCGTGTTCGACCGTGAACGGGCTGCGATGGACGCGCTCGAGAACGGCACGATCGGTCATGGGGACGTCGTCGTGATCCGGTACGAGGGACCGAAGGGTGGGCCGGGCATGCGCGAGATGCTCGCGATCACCGGTGCCATCAAGGGCGCCGGCCTGGGCAAGGACGTCCTGCTGCTCACGGACGGCCGGTTCTCGGGCGGGACCACCGGTCTGTGCGTGGGACACATCGCCCCCGAGGCGGTCGACGGCGGTCCCATCGCGTTCATCCAGGACGGCGACCAGATCCGGCTCGACGTCGCCGGCGGTCGCCTCGAGCTTCTCGTCGACGACGCCGAGCTCTCTCGTCGCCGTGACGGCTGGCAGCCCCTGCCGCCCCGGTACACCAAGGGCGTCCTCGGCAAGTACACCAAGCTCGTCCGCTCGGCCTCCCGAGGAGCGATCCTCGAGTAGGGACGACGCAGGCCCCGCCGTCGACGCACATGCACAGCGCCCCACCCGGCTCGGGTGGGGCGCTGTCGCGCTCCCACGCGCCGCGGCGCCGTGTGTGTTGGCGGTGTGGTGCCGCCGGCCGGGGTCTCGTGGGCTGGTGGGGTGTGGTGTAGGCCATGGTGGGTGGGTTTGACGGTGGGGGTGGGGGCTGCTTAATATTTCTGAGTCCCGCCAGGGAGGTACGGACACCGTGATGGTGGCCGGTCCCGCGGAGACTTTCCCTCTTCGGTTCGTGGTCTTGTGCTGCGGTCGTTGGTGGGTGCCTGGCCGGCGTGGTTCGGTCGATGGAGCTGGGAAACTGGTGAAGTTGACTGGGTGCGGTGGGGGGTATAAGTTAGAGAGGTTGCCCCAGTTCGGGTCCGAGGGTTGTTTCGGGTCTGGGTGGTGTGTGTCTGTTTCTTGAGAACTCAACAGTGTGCCAAGTTTTTGATGCCATTTGATTCTGGGTGTCGTGGCTGGTCTCCTGCTTTTGTGGTGGGGGGTTGGTTGTGGTGTCTGGGGTCTTTGTTTTGTTTTGGTTATCGCGCCTGGTCCTGGCCCCCGGTTGGGTCTGGGTGTGTGTAGTCATGGGTTTGCCCTTGGCCTGCTTTGGTGGGTTGGGGGTGTGCTCTTCGTATGGTTTGTCGGCCGCGCTTTTGGGTGTGGTTTGGCGAGTGTTTTTTAACGGAGAGTTTGATCCTGGCTCAGGACGAACGCTGGCGGCGTGCTTAACACATGCAAGTCGAACGATGATGCCAGCTTGCTGGTGGATTAGTGGCGAACGGGTGAGTAACACGTGAGCAACCTGCCCCTGACTTCGGGATAACCGCGGGAAACCGTGGCTAATACCGGATATGACGCGCTATCGCATGGTGGTGTGTGGAAAGATTTATCGGTTGGGGATGGGCTCGCGGCCTATCAGCTTGTTGGTGGGGTGATGGCCTACCAAGGCGACGACGGGTAGCCGGCCTGAGAGGGTGACCGGCCACACTGGGACTGAGACACGGCCCAGACTCCTACGGGAGGCAGCAGTGGGGAATATTGCACAATGGGCGCAAGCCTGATGCAGCGACGCCGCGTGAGGGATGACGGCCTTCGGGTTGTAAACCTCTTTCAGTAGGGAAGAAGGCCTTCGGGTTGACGGTACCTGCAGAAGAAGCGCCGGCTAACTACGTGCCAGCAGCCGCGGTAATACGTAGGGCGCAAGCGTTGTCCGGAATTATTGGGCGTAAAGAGCTCGTAGGCGGTTTGTCGCGTCTGCTGTGAAAACGCGAGGCTTAACCTCGCGCCTGCAGTGGGTACGGGCAGACTAGAGTGCGGTAGGGGAGACTGGAATTCCTGGTGTAGCGGTGGAATGCGCAGATATCAGGAGGAACACCGGTGGCGAAGGCGGGTCTCTGGGCCGTTACTGACGCTGAGGAGCGAAAGCATGGGGAGCGAACAGGATTAGATACCCTGGTAGTCCATGCCGTAAACGTTGGGCACTAGGTGTGGGACCCATTCCACGGGTTCCGTGCCGCAGCTAACGCATTAAGTGCCCCGCCTGGGGAGTACGGCCGCAAGGCTAAAACTCAAAGGAATTGACGGGGGCCCGCACAAGCGGCGGAGCATGCGGATTAATTCGATGCAACGCGAAGAACCTTACCAAGGCTTGACATACACCGGAAACATCCAGAGATGGGTGCCCCGCAAGGTCGGTGTACAGGTGGTGCATGGTTGTCGTCAGCTCGTGTCGTGAGATGTTGGGTTAAGTCCCGCAACGAGCGCAACCCTTGTCCTGTGTTGCCAGCGGGTTATGCCGGGGACTCATGGGAGACTGCCGGGGTCAACTCGGAGGAAGGTGGGGATGACGTCAAATCATCATGCCCCTTATGTCTTGGGCTTCACGCATGCTACAATGGCCGGTACAAAGGGTTGCGATGCCGCGAGGTGGAGCGAATCCCAAAAAGCCGGTCTCAGTTCGGATTGGGGTCTGCAACTCGACCCCATGAAGTCGGAGTCGCTAGTAATCGCAGATCAGCAACGCTGCGGTGAATACGTTCTCGGGCCTTGTACACACCGCCCGTCACGTCACGAAAGTCGGTAACACCCGAAGCCGGTGGCCCAACCTCTTGTAGGGGGGAGCCGTCGAAGGTGGGACTGGCGATTGGGACGAAGTCGTAACAAGGTAGCCGTACCGGAAGGTGCGGCTGGATCACCTCCTTTCTAAGGAGCTTCACAGCGCATCCGCGTCCCCCCTTGGGGGTCGGGGTGTTTGTGGCTGCTGTCGGTGGCGAGTGTTCACCGGGCAGTTCGCTCATGGGTGGAACGTCAAGGGCTTGTGCATGCTGTTGGGTCCTGAGGGAACAGGCCTGCCGGCCCCGTGCTCTGGTCGCCCCTGTGGGGGTGGTTGGGTGGTGGGGTGGGTGTGGTGGCTGGCCTTCTGGTGACCATTCCTGGCCCGGTCCCCTGTGTGATGTTGGGGGTTCGGGGAGGTGTTGGTGCGTTGTTTGAGAACTGTACAGTGGACGCGAGCATCTTTGATCTTTTGTGGCAAGTTTTTAAGAGCATTCGGTGGATGCCTTGGCACCAGGAGCCGAAGAAGGACGTTGTAGCCTGCGATAAGCCTCGGGGAGCTGGCAAACGAGCTGTGATCCGAGGGTGTCCGAATGGGGAAACCCGGCCAGAGTCATGTCTGGTTACCCGCGCCTGAATATATAGGGCGTGTGGGGGGAACGTGGGGAAGTGAAACATCTCAGTACCCACAGGAAGAGATATTCCGTGAGTAGTGGCGAGCGAAAGCGGATGAGGCTAAACCGGGGGTGTGTGATAGCCGGCGGGCGTTGCACCTTCGGGGTCGTGGGACCTGCTTACCGTCTCTGCCGGGGCGGTGTGGAGTGAGAAAGTCGTGGTGTAGTCGAACGGTCTGGGAAGGCCGGGCGTAGTGGGTGAGACCCCCGTAGACGAAACATCGCGGCCTCCTTGTAGGTATCCCGAGTAGCACGGGGCCCGTGAAATCCCGTGTGAATCTGCCAAGACCACTTGGTAAGCCTAAATACTACCTGGTGACCGATAGCGGACTAGTACCGTGAGGGAAAGGTGAAAAGTACCCCGGGAGGGGAGTGAAATAGTACCTGAAACCGGATGCTTACAATCCGTCGGAGCCTCCATGGTTGGGGTGACGGCGTGCCTTTTGAAGAATGAGCCTGCGAGTTAGTGGCATGTGGCGAGGTTAACCCGTGTGGGGAAGCCGTAGCGAAAGCGAGTCCGAATAGGGCGTCTTTAGTCGCGTGCTCTAGACCCGAAGCGGAGTGATCTACCCATGGGCAGGTTGAAGCGCGGGTAAGACCGCGTGGAGGACCGAACCCACTTAGGTTGAAAACTGAGGGGATGACCTGTGGGTAGGGGTGAAAGGCCAATCAAACTCCGTGATAGCTGGTTCTCCCCGAAATGCATTTAGGTGCAGCGTCATGTGTTTCTTGCCGGAGGTAGAGCTACTGGATGGCCGATGGGCCCTACAAGGTTACTGACGTCAACCAAACTCCGAATGCCGGTAAGTGAGAGCATGGCAGTGAGACTGCGGGGGATAAGCTTCGTAGTCGAGAGGGAAACAGCCCAGACCACCAGCTAAGGCCCCCAAGCGTGTGCTAAGTGGGAAAGGATGTGGAGTTGCACAGACAACCAGGAGGTTGGCTTAGAAGCAGCCACCCTTGAAAGAGTGCGTAATAGCTCACTGGTCAAGTGATTCTGCGCCGACAATGTAGCGGGGCTCAAGCACACCGCCGAAGCTGTGGCATTCACGCATACCCCAGCACCCACTCGATGGGTGTTCAGGGGCGTGGATGGGTAGGGGAGCGTCGTGTGGGAGGTGAAGCTGCGGGGTGACCCAGTGGTGGATCCCACACGAGTGAGAATGCAGGCATGAGTAGCGAATGACGGGTGAGAAACCCGTCCGCCGAATGACCAAGGGTTCCAGGGCCAGGCTAATCCGCCCTGGGTAAGTCGGGACCTAAGGCGAGGCCGACAGGCGTAGTCGATGGACAACGGGTTGATATTCCCGTACCGGCGAAGGACCGACCATACCGAGCCCGGTGATGCTAACCACCCAAACCTTCTCCTTGGCCTTCGGGCTGGGGGGCGGGGGCGCGTGGGACCCGATCCGGTAGTAGGTAAGCGTGTTAACAGGGGTGACGCAGACAGGTAGCCACCGCGTGCTTAATGGCAATGCACGTCTAAGGATGCAGGGCGGGGTGCAGGCAAATCCGCACCCCACATAGCCTCAGATCCGATAGTGACCCCGTAGGGGGGAAGTAGGGTGATCCTATGCTGCCTAGAAAAGCCTCGACGCGAGGGACTAGCCGCCCGTACCCTAAACCGACTCAGGTGGTCAGGTAGAGTATACCAAGGCGATCGAGAGAATCGTGGTTAAGGAACTCGGCAAAATGCCCCCGTAACTTCGGGAGAAGGGGGGCCTGAGGGGTGAAGCCACTTGCTGGCTAGCCTTTGAGGGCCGCAGAGACCAGGGAGAAGCGACTGTTTACTAAAAACACAGGTCCGTGCGAAGTCGCAAGACGATGTATACGGACTGACGCCTGCCCGGTGCTGGAAGGTTAAGAGGACGGGTCAGCCGCAAGGCGAAGCTCAGAATTTAAGCCCCAGTAAACGGCGGTGGTAACTATAACCATCCTAAGGTAGCGAAATTCCTTGTCGGGTAAGTTCCGACCTGCACGAATGGCGTAACGACTTCTCCGCTGTCTCAACCGCGAACTCGGCGAAATTGCACTACGAGTAAAGATGCTCGTTACGCGCAGCAGGACGGAAAGACCCCGGGACCTTTACTATAGCTTGGTATTGGTGTTCGGTACGGCTTGTGTAGGATAGGTGGGAGACTGTGAAGCATTCACGCCAGTGAGTGTGGAGTCATCGTTGAAATACCACTCTGGTCGTACTGCACATCTAACCTCGGTCCGTGATCCGGACCAGGGACAGTGCCTGGTGGGTAGTTTAACTGGGGCGGTTGCCTCCTAAAATGTAACGGAGGCGCTCAAAGGTTCCCTCAGCCTGGTTGGCAATCAGGTGTCGAGTGCAAGTGCACAAGGGAGCTTGACTGTGAGACTGACAGGTCGAGCAGGGACGAAAGTCGGAACTAGTGATCCGGCGGTGGCTTGTGGAAGCGCCGTCGCTCAACGGATAAAAGGTACCCCGGGGATAACAGGCTGATCTTGCCCAAGAGTCCATATCGACGGCATGGTTTGGCACCTCGATGTCGGCTCGTCGCATCCTGGGGCTGGAGTAGGTCCCAAGGGTTGGGCTGTTCGCCCATTAAAGCGGTACGCGAGCTGGGTTTAGAACGTCGTGAGACAGTTCGGTCCCTATCCGCTGCGCGCGCAGGAAACTTGAGAAGGGCTGTCCCTAGTACGAGAGGACCGGGACGGACGAACCTCTGGTGTGCCAGTTGTTCCGCCAGGAGCACGGCTGGTTGGCTACGTTCGGGAGGGATAACCGCTGAAAGCATCTAAGCGGGAAGCCTGCTTCAAGATGAGGTTTCCACCAGGCTTGTCCTGGGAAGGCCCCCAGCAGACCACTGGGTTGATAGGCCGGATGTGGAAGCGAGGACTAACGACTCGTGAAGCTGACCGGTACTAATTGGCCGACAACTTGCCACAACACAAAGCATCCAAACGACTGCTTGCGTCCACTGTACGGTTCCCGGGTAACGCACCCCGCACCCCACACACCCCACCACCACCCCCACACCGGGTGGCCGGCGGAAACGAGGGGAACGCGGAAGGGGTTGCGCACAACTCGACAGAGTTACGGCGGTCATAGCGAGGGGGAAACGCCCGGTCCCATTCCGAACCCGGAAGCTAAGCCCCTCAGCGCCGATGGTACTGCACGGGAGACTGTGTGGGAGAGTAGGACACCGCCGAACACCATTGTGGAAAGGCCACACCCGAAAGGGTGTGGCCTTTCTGCATTCCCGGTCCCAACAGATTTCAGCATCTCCGGACCCACAAAGGCGCCGTGCCCGCGCGGGTGCCCGCTCCCTTCTTCGTATCCGACCTCTCCCCGACCCGGGCCGGGCGTACCGCTTACCGCTCACACCACGGGCACAGACACACTCCCAGCGCCGGGCCGCCACGCGACTTGGTGGCTCAGGACGCCGTGCCGGTGTCCCGCGCCGGTGTCCGATGCTCGGCCACGTGAGCAGCGGTGGAAGCGGGTCGCTCTAGACTCAGCCGCATGGATGACACAGCTACCGGCCCGGACATCAAGCCCCGTAGCCGCACGGTCACGGATGGCATCGAGGCCACCGCCGCGCGCGGCATGCTTCGCGCGGTGGGTATGGGCGACGAGGACTTTGCCAAGCCCCAGATCGGAGTCGCGAGCTCCTGGAACGAGATCACCCCCTGCAACCTCTCCCTCGACCGCCTGGCGCAGGCCGCGAAGGACGGCGTCCACGCCGGCGGCGGATATCCACTCCAGTTCGGGACCATCTCGGTCTCTGACGGGATCTCGATGGGGCACGAGGGGATGCACTTCTCGCTGGTCTCCCGCGACGTGATCGCCGACTCCGTCGAGACCGTCATGCAGGCCGAGCGCCTCGACGGATCGGTGCTGCTCGCCGGGTGTGACAAGTCGCTCGGTGGTAACTATAACCATCCTAAGGTAGCGAAATTCCTTGTCGGGTAAGTTCCGACCTGCACGAATGGCGTAACGACTTCTCCGCTGTCTCAACCGCGAACTCGGCGAAATTGCACTACGAGTAAAGATGCTCGTTACGCGCAGCAGGACGGAAAGACCCCGGGACCTTTACTATAGCTTGGTATTGGTGTTCGGTACGGCTTGTGTAGGATAGGTGGGAGACTGTGAAGCATTCACGCCAGTGAGTGTGGAGTCATCGTTGAAATACCACTCTGGTCGTACTGCACATCTAACCTCGGTCCGTGATCCGGACCAGGGACAGTGCCTGGTGGGTAGTTTAACTGGGGCGGTTGCCTCCTAAAATGTAACGGAGGCGCTCAAAGGTTCCCTCAGCCTGGTTGGCAATCAGGTGTCGAGTGCAAGTGCACAAGGGAGCTTGACTGTGAGACTGACAGGTCGAGCAGGGACGAAAGTCGGAACTAGTGATCCGGCGGTGGCTTGTGGAAGCGCCGTCGCTCAACGGATAAAAGGTACCCCGGGGATAACAGGCTGATCTTGCCCAAGAGTCCATATCGACGGCATGGTTTGGCACCTCGATGTCGGCTCGTCGCATCCTGGGGCTGGAGTAGGTCCCAAGGGTTGGGCTGTTCGCCCATTAAAGCGGTACGCGAGCTGGGTTTAGAACGTCGTGAGACAGTTCGGTCCCTATCCGCTGCGCGCGCAGGAAACTTGAGAAGGGCTGTCCCTAGTACGAGAGGACCGGGACGGACGAACCTCTGGTGTGCCAGTTGTTCCGCCAGGAGCACGGCTGGTTGGCTACGTTCGGGAGGGATAACCGCTGAAAGCATCTAAGCGGGAAGCCTGCTTCAAGATGAGGTTTCCACCAGGCTTGTCCTGGGAAGGCCCCCAGCAGACCACTGGGTTGATAGGCCGGATGTGGAAGCGAGGACTAACGACTCGTGAAGCTGACCGGTACTAATTGGCCGACAACTTGCCACAACACAAAGCATCCAAACGACTGCTTGCGTCCACTGTACGGTTCCCGGGTAACGCACCCCGCACCCCACACACCCCACCACCACCCCCACACCGGGTGGCCGGCGGAAACGAGGGGAACGCGGAAGGGGTTGCGCACAACTCGACAGAGTTACGGCGGTCATAGCGAGGGGGAAACGCCCGGTCCCATTCCGAACCCGGAAGCTAAGCCCCTCAGCGCCGATGGTACTGCACGGGAGACTGTGTGGGAGAGTAGGACACCGCCGAACACCATTGTGGAAAGGCCACACCCGAAAGGGTGTCAAGGGACAGTGGGAACTGCCCAGGGGCGGTCGTGAGACCTGCCCGGTGACGGTCACGGGATCTGCCCGGTGATGGCCATGGGATCTGCCCAGGGGCTGGCCATCACCGGCCCGGGTGGTCAGGCCAAGGGCGTCACTCCTCGACCGGAGAGGGCCTGGGACAGGCGGACGGACTCGCCGCTGGTCTGGCAGACGTGGGCGTGGTGGAGGAGCCGGTCGACGGTCGCGGTGGCGATGGTCTTGGGCATGAGCTCGTCGAACCCGGCGGGGTGGAGGTTGGAGCTGATCGCGACGGCTCGTTTCTCGTAGGCGGCGTCGACGAGGCGGTAGAGGCCCTCGGCGGCGTCGGTGGCGACCGGGAGGAGGCCGATGTCGTCGACGACCACGAGGTCGGCGCGCAGCACCTTCGCGATGGCCTTGGTGACGGTGTCGTCGGCGCGGTGCCTGCGCAGGAGGGCGCCGAGGTCTTCGAGGGTGAACCACGAGACCCGCAGGCCTTGCTCGACGGCTTGGTGCCCCAGGGCCTCGAGCAGGAACGTCTTCCCGGTCCCCGACGGCCCGCAGACGACGAGGTTCTCCTTGCGGTGGACCCACTCCAGGGTCCGTAGCGCGTGCTGGGTCGGGACCGGGATCGAGGACGCGGCCTCGTCCCAGGCGTCGAACGTCTTGCCGGTGGGGAACCCGGCCGCGGTCCGGCGGGTGGCCAGGGAGGCCCGGTCCCGGCCGGCGGCCTCCTCGGCGAACAGGGCCCGTAGAACCTCGACGGGTTCCCAGCGTTGGGCCTTGGCGGTGGCGATGACCTCGGGTGCCTGGTGGCGGATGTGGGGCAGGCGCAGCCGGCGGAGCAGGGCCTCGAGGTCGCCGGGTAGCGGCGGCGCGGACGGCACTCCCAGGGCCGGCACGCTCGTGCGTGTGGTCGTGGTGGTCATCAGGCCACCTCCTCGACGCCGGGGCTGGCGGGCGGTTGCTGGCCCAGGGCGGCCCAGCCGGCGGTGCCCTGGGTCAAGGAGCGGTCCTCCCCGGCGCGGTGGACCTCACCGTCGCTCGTGCCCGCGTGGTTCAGGATCGAGGGCAGGTCGGCCTCGGCGAAGCGGGCGTGGACGGCGGCGTGGCCCAGGGCCCAGTCGACCTCACCGGGATCGAAGAGCTTGGCCAGGGCGACGGCCTCGGCCATCTTGACCCGCATCTTCGTCGTGCCGGCCGCGGCGGCCTCGCTCAGCCAGAGCCGGGCCCCGTCACCCAGGGCGAGGAACTCGATCTCCGCGGCGCTCTTCGGACGCGGCCGGCGCTCCAGGGCACCGGCCGGGGCGGGCGGGAAGTGCGCGTCGTCGATGCTCGGGGAGCCCGGTGTGGCGCGGGCGTGGCGGGCGACCTCGACCGGGCCGGACTCGCCGGCGTGGACGATGACGACCTGCTCCCCAGGCCCGGCGCCGTAGGTGCGGACCCACACCCTCTCCCCGAGGAGGTGATGCGGCACGGAGTACTGCCCGGCCTCGAAGGTCACCATCGGGGAGTTCGCCGGCACCTGCCGTGTCAGCCCGAACGCGACCGTGTGCGGGGCCGCCGGCAGGGCATGCAGGCGGGCGCGTTCCTCGGCCAGCATCTCCGCCGGGACCCGCCGGGTGACCCGGTGGACCCGGTGATTGACCAGATCGGTGAACGCCTGACAGGCCGCCTCGAGCTCGGCGAACGAGGCGTAACCGGGCAGCAGGTTCGTCTCCTTCGGGACCAGGTCGGCCTTGGCGACCTTGACCGTGGCCTCCGTCCCGCCCTTGCTTGCCGGGTCGGCCGGCTCGCACGTGAGCACGCTGACCCCGTAGTGCCGGGCGAAGGCCACCATCTGCGGGTTCCGCACCGCCATCCCGGCGATGTGCTCGACGGTGACGGTCTTCTCGTTGTCGGTCAGCACATACGTCGGCACCCCACCCAGAACCCGGAAGACCTGGTCCAGGGCGGCGAACACGCTCGGCATCGTCTTGTCCCTGATCGCCAGCACGACCCGGAACCTCGACCACGCCAGCCACGCGCAGAACAACACCGTCCGCGCGCCGTCGATGACCGGGCCGTCACCGAAGTCGTACTGCAACCACAGCCCCGGCTCGGTGACCCAGGGCCGATGCACCCGGGCCCTGCCCTGCCGGTAAGCCTTCTTCACCGCCGCGACCGCCCGGCGGGTTGTCCGCTCCGACCCGGTGAATCCCAGGGCAACCAGCTTGTCATGGGCGATGTCGGCGCGGATCTTGCCGTTGCTCTTGTCCACCCACTCCTCGACCTTGGGCAAGAACTCATCGATCAGCTGCGGACGGGCCGCCGGCCTCTCGCTCAACCGTCCCGCGTCACGAGCGGCGACGTATCGGGCGACGGTGTGATGGGAGACCCCGGCGAGCTCGCCGGCGTCCCTGTACGAACCAGTCAGATCAAACGCTTCGAGAATTTCCATGATCTCCTCGGCAGACTTCACGTTGTCCCTCCTCGGGGCGATGGGCGCTTCAGCACCGCCATCGCACCCGAGGAGGGGCCCCGAACCGCGTCAGCGCGGCAGGGCAGGAATGTCGTGTCGGGCAGATCCCATGACCGTCAGCGGGCAACTCTCACGACCGCCACCGGGCAGCTATCTGGCCGCCTCCGGGCAGTCTCCCGTGGCCGCCAACAAAAGGGTGTGGCCTTTCTGCATTACTGGACGCCTTTCTGCATTACTGGACGCCTTTCTGCATTACTGGACGCCTTTCTGCATTCCTGAACGGCGGTCTGCGTTCCCGGACGACGGTCTGCTGCACTACGGCTCGGGCTTACCGGTAAGTCGGCCTCCACAGGCCATCTCGCCTCGGCGACCGTCTCGCTTCCCTCGGCTCGTCGACCGCCGGCCGCGCCCGGCTCGTGGACGGCCGAGCTCAGAGGCCGCCGAGGACCTGTGCCAGGAGAATCTTGACCACCATGGCGGTGGGGTAGACAAGGGCGTAGCCCAGCGCCACCCGGGGGTCGTGGCCGGTGCGGCCGTTGGCGTAGGCCAGGAGCGCCGGCTGTGTCTGCGTTCCGCCGAGGATGCCCGCAAGCCGTGTGCCGCCGCTGTGGAACCCCCAACGCAGAACGGCGAAGGTCCCCGCGCCCACCACGAGCGTGGTCGCGAGACCGAGGATGAAGATGGCGACCACGTCGCCCGAGGTGAAGGCGTCGGTGATGAGGGAGCCGGCCTTGGTCCCGGCGTAGGCGAGGAAGACAAGGAGGCCGAACTCGGAGAGGACCATGGACGCGGTGTAGGGCAGTGCGGTCACCACCCGCCCGATCCGGCCGATGCGGCCCATGATCAGGCCGACGATGAGTGTGCCTGCCGCGGCGCCGATCGAGAACGTCGCACCACCGGGGACGGGGATGGGGATCTCACCGATGAGGAGGCCGACGAGCAGACCCAGGCCGAACGCCGCGGGGTTGATGTCCGAGAGGCCACGTGCGGAGTCGCCGAAGTACCGGGTGACCTCGTTCATCCGCGAGGTCGGCGCGACCACCCGGACCCGGTCGCCCATCTGGACGACGAGGTCGGGCGTGGCGACCATGTCGACGTCTCCGCGCCGGACCCGCGCGACGGTCGCCTGGAACCTCGTCTCGAGACCCAGCTGGCCGACCGTCCGGCCGGCGAGGCGGGGGTCGGAGACCGTCATCCGTCGGAAGTCCAGGTGCGAGCGGTCGAGCATGAGGTCGTGGGAGGAGCGGTGGCCGAGCTCGGCGGTGAGCGTCTCGATCTCCGTCGTCGGCCCGACGACGGTGATGACGTCCCCCGCGTGGAGCACGGTGTCGTCCGGCACGCTCTCGGCCGGCCCGGTCTCCTCCCGGCGGATCCTGGAGAAGAGCAGCTGGCCACCGTGCCTGCTCCGCAGCTCGGCCACCGTGGGCTGAGCCTCCGTGTCCACCCGCAGGGTGACGTCGACGACCGGTGCCGGGGCGTCGGTGTCGGTGGCGCTGAAGCGCAGGGCGAGCGTGGTCAGGGCCAGCATGCCCAGCACGCCGAACAGGTAGGAGACGGCGTACCCCACCGTGGCCGCCGGTGTCCCGCCCGCCGCGGCGAGGGCGGGGGTGTTGGTGAGCGCTCCCGCGAACGTTCCGGCGATCGTCTCCGCACCGAGGCCGAGGGTGCGGCCCAGGCCCACCGCCGTGGCGGCACCGGCGACGAGGACGGCGGCGACCGCAAGCATGACCGGCCAGGCCGTGCGCAGGGTGTGGAAGAAGTTGGGGCCCGACGTGATGCCCGTGACGAAGGCGAAGACCGCCAGGCCGAGGAACCCCACGACCTCCGGTATCTCCACCGTGATGCCGGAGGAGTCGGCCCACGCCGTGACCCCGATGGCGCTGAAGAGCACGGCGGCCGCACCGAGCGAGATGCCCCGGACGGAGATCCGGCCGATGACCGCGCCGACCCCCAGCACCCCGAAGAGGAGCAGCAGCGGCTGCTCGGCCAGGGTCGTGAAGACTGCCTGCATGTCGGCTCCCGGTGGTTCGGTCCTAGACGCAACCTAGCGCCGCGTGGCGGCGACGGGCACGGGCGGAGGTCACGGACCAGGTGTGCCGATCGCCACTGGGCCCAGGTCCGGCGCACCGATACCGCGGACCGGACGCCACAGGCGCAGGAGCGTTCAGCCTCGCGCCGATTCGGTGGCGGGCCGTCGACGGTTCTGCGGCGGGCCGCCGGCCGGTGGTGAGCGCTCCCCACGGCACATCCCCTGCGTGGTCGAAGCGCCCGACGACCGTCCAACATCTGGCTCCGTGCTCCACGATGTGAGACAACGCTGGTGTGGCGTGACCAGCGGCGGCGTCCGGGCTATGGTGTGTGCCATGCACCACCTCGTAGTAGTTCCCGGGCGCGCAGCCCGTCGCTGACGACGACGCTGCGCGCGCCCCTCGGCACCCCCGCGGACGGGGGCGAGGGGTTTTTTCATGTCCGCGGCAGGACCCCGAGCACCACCCTCGACGCAGTACCGCCCCCAGGAGGCTCATGATGGCCAAGGCACCGCACCCGGCGCCCCCGCGTCCCGCAGCCACGACCGCTCCGGTCCCCGTCCGTCCGACGCCGGTCGTAGCCTCGCCCGACCGTGAGCGGATCTCCGAGCCCTCCACCGGCGCCCGCAACATCGTCCGGGCGCTCGAGGAACTCGGCGTCGAGACCATCTTCGGGATGCCGGGCGGCGCCATCCTGCCCACCTACGACCCGCTGTACGACTCCACCCTGCTGCGGCACATCCTCGTCCGGCACGAGCAGGGGGCCGGCCACGCGGCTACCGGCTACGCGGCGGCCACGGGCAAGGTCGGCGTGTGCATGGCGACCTCCGGCCCCGGGGCCACCAACCTCATCACCGCGCTCGCCGACGCCAACATGGACTCCGTGCCCGTCGTCGCGATCACCGGCCAGGTCGGTGCCGCGATGATCGGCACGGACGCGTTCCAGGAGGCCGACATCGTCGGAGCGACGATGCCGGTGACGAAGCACTCCTTCCTCGTCACCGACGCCGACGAGATCCCCGCTCGCATCGCCGAGGCGTTCCACATCGCGTCCACGGGTCGTCCCGGCCCGGTGCTCGTCGACATCGCCAAGTCCGCCCAGGTGGCAGCCTCGACGTTCGTCTGGCCGCCGCAGATGGACCTGCCCGGGTACCACCCCGTCACCAAGCCGCACGCCCGGCAGGTCCGCGAGGCCGCCCGGCTCCTGGCCACGGCCAGCCGGCCCGTGCTCTACGTCGGCGGTGGAGCGATCCGTGCGAACGCGTCGCCGGAGCTGCTCGAGCTCGTCAACCTCTCCGGCGCGCCGGTCGTGACGACCCTCATGGCACGCGGCGCGGTGCCGGACTCCCACCAGCAGAACCTCGGCATGCCGGGTATGCACGGCACCGTCCCCGCCGTCGCGGCCCTGCAGAAGGCCGACCTCATCGTCGCGCTCGGTGCCCGCTTCGACGACCGCGTCACGGGCCGGCTGGACAGCTTCGCCCCCCGGGCGAAGATCGTCCACGCCGACATCGACCCCGCCGAGATCTCCAAGAACCGCACCGCCGACGTGCCGATCGTGGGCGACCTCAAGGAGGTCGCGACCGAGCTCGTCAGCGAGCTCGCGGCCGCCCACGTGCAGTACGGCCGCCCCGACCTCGCCAGGTGGTGGCAGCAGCTCGACGAGCTGCGCGAGCGCTACCCGCTGGGCTGGACCCCGACCGAGGACGGCCTGATCGCGCCGCAGCACGTCATCTCCCGGCTGGGCGAGATCGCGGGCCCGGACGCCATCTACGCCTCCGGCGTGGGGCAGCACCAGATGTGGGCGGCCCAGTTCATCAGCTACGAGAACCCGCGCACGTGGCTCAACTCCGGTGGGCTGGGCACCATGGGCTACGCGATCCCCGCAGCCATGGGGGCCAAGGCCGCCCGGCCCGACGCGACGGTGTGGGCCATCGACGGCGACGGCTGCTTCCAGATGACCAACCAGGAGCTGGCGACCTGCGCCCTCGAGGGCATCCCCATCAAGGTGGCCCTCATCAACAACTCCTCCCTCGGCATGGTCCGGCAGTGGCAGACCCTCTTCTACGAGGGCCGCTACTCGCACACCGACCTCCACACGGGGCACGAGACCAAGCACATCCCCGACTTCGTCAAGCTCGCGGAGGCCTACGGCTGCGTGGGCCTGCGGTGCGAGTCCGCCGCGGACATCGACGACACCATCCGCAAGGCGATGGAGATCAACGACGCCCCGGTCGTCATCGACTTCGTCGTCAGCCGCGACGCGATGGTCTGGCCGATGGTGGCCGCCGGCGTCGGCAACGACGACATCCAGTACGCGCGCGGCATCACCCCCGCGTGGGACCGCGACGAGTGAGCAGGAGCCACCCATGAGCAAGCACACCCTCTCCGTCCTCGTCGAGAACAAGCCCGGCGTCCTCACCCGCGTCGCGGCCCTGTTCGCCCGACGCGCCTTCAACATCCACTCCCTGGCGGTGGGCCCGACCGAGCACCCCGAGATCTCCCGGATCACCGTCGTCGTCGACGCCGCCGAGCTGCCGCTGGAGCAGGTGACCAAGCAGCTCAACAAGCTCGTCAACGTGCTCAAGATCGTCGAGCTCGAGCCGGACTCATCCGTCCAGCGCGAGCTCCTCCTGGTCAAGGTGCGCGCCGACGACGCCTCCCGCACGGCCGTCCTGCAGGTCGTCGAGCTCTTCCGCGCCCACGTCGTCGACGTCGCGCCCGACGCCGTGACGATCGAGGCGACCGGTGGCGACGGCAAGATCCGCGCCCTGCTCACCGCCCTCGAGCCGCACGGCATCCGTGAGATCGTCCAGTCCGGCGCGGTCGCGATCGCCCGTGGGTCGCGCTCGATGACCGACCGGGCGGTGGAGCGGGCCGTCCGGACCGCCTGACCTGCCACCCTTGACCGCACGACCCAGCCGTCCCGCGCCGCAGGCGCGAGCACTTTCCAACCGAGAAGGAGAACCATCGTGGCCGAGCTGTTCTACGACGACGACGCCGACCTGTCCGTCATCCAGTCGAAGAAGGTCGCCGTCGTCGGCTACGGCAGCCAGGGGCACGCGCACGCGCTGAACCTGCGCGACTCCGGCGTCGACGTCACCGTCGGCCTGCGCGAGGGTTCCGCCTCCCGGGCCAAGGCCGAGGAGCAGGGCCTCAAGGTCGCCACGGTCGGCGAGGCCGTCGCCGGCGCGGACCTCGTCGTCGTCCTGGCGCCCGACCAGCACCAGCGAGGCCTGTACGCGCAGGACATCGCCCCCAACCTCAAGCCCGACGCCGCGCTGCTCTTCGCGCACGGCTTCAACATCCGCTTCGGCTACATCCAGCCCGAGGCCGGCCACGACGTCGTCATGGTCGCCCCGAAGGGCCCCGGCCACCTCGTGCGCCGGGAGTACGAGGCCGGGCGCGGGGTCCCCGTCATCGTCGCCGTCGAGCAGGACGCCACCGGTACGGCCTGGGAGACCGCCCTCAGCTACGCCAAGGCCATCGGCGGTCTGCGCGCCGCCGGCATCCGCACCACGTTCACCGAGGAGACCGAGACCGACCTCTTCGGCGAGCAGGCCGTGCTCTGCGGCGGTGTCTCCCAGCTCATCCAGTACGGCTTCGAGACCCTCACCGAGGCGGGCTACCAGCCCGAGGTCGCCTACTTCGAGGTCCTGCACGAGCTCAAGCTCATCGTCGACCTCATCTACGAGGGCGGCATCGCGAAGCAGCGGTGGTCGGTCTCCGACACCGCAGAGTACGGCGACTACGTCTCCGGCCCGCGCGTCATCACCCCGCAGGTCAAGGAGAACATGAAGGAGGTCCTGGCGGACATCCGCTCCGGGGCCTTCGCCAAGCGCTTCATCGACGACCAGGACGCCGGCGCGCCGGAGTTCCAGGAGCTGCGTGCCAAGGGGGAGGCGCACCCGATCGAGTCCACCGGCCGCGAGCTGCGCAAGCTCTTCGCGTGGGTCGAGAGCAAGGACTCCGACTACGTCGAGGGCCACGCCGGCCGCTGACCGGGCCGGTCGCGACGCCGCCCCCGCCGGGGGCGGCGTCGCTCCATTCCAATTCATGAGACCGAGGTATCACGTGGTGGACAACGCCGGTAGGTTCGCAGCATGACGCGCACGATCAGGCTCGCGGTGGTGGCAGGGGACGGCATCGGCCCGGAGGTGGTCGCGGAGGGCCTGAAGGTCCTCGGCGCGGTGCTCGACGGCTCCGACGTCCAGGTCGAGCAGACTCCCTTCGACCTCGGCGCGGCCCGCTGGCACCGGACCGGCGAGACGCTCACCGACGCGGACCTCGAGGCCATCGCCGGCCACGACGCGATCCTTCTCGGCGCGATCGGTGACCCCTCGGTCCCCTCGGGCGTGCTCGAGCGTGGCCTGCTGCTGAAGCTGCGCTTCGCGCTGGACCACTACGTCAACCTGCGTCCCTCCACGCTGTACCCGGGCGTGCCGACGCCGCTCGCCGACCCGGGCGAGATCGACTTCGTCGTCGTCCGTGAGGGCACCGAGGGCCCCTACGTGGGCAACGGCGGCGCGATCCGCGCCGGCACCCCCCACGAGGTGGCCAACGAGGTCTCGGTCAACACCGCCTTCGGCGTCGAGCGGGTGGTGCGGGACGCCTTCGCCCGCGCCCAGGCCCGGCCTCGCAAGAAGCTGACCCTCGTGCACAAGCACAACGTGCTCGTCCACGCCGGCCACCTGTGGCGGCGCACCGTCGAGACGGTCGGGGCCGAGTTCCCCGACGTCGCGGTGGACTACGCCCACGTCGACGCCGCGACGATCTACCTCGTCACGGACCCCGCCCGGTTCGACGTCATCGTCACCGACAACCTGTTCGGCGACATCCTCACCGACCTCGCCGCCGCCATCACCGGCGGCATCGGGCTGGCGGCCTCGGGGAACATCAACCCCGACCGGTCGACGCCGTCGATGTTCGAGCCGGTCCACGGCTCCGCCCCGGACATCGCCGGCCAGGCCAAGGCCGACCCCACCGCCACGGTGCTCTCGGTCGCGCTCATGCTCGAGCACCTCGGCCTGGTCGACGAGGCGCGCCGGATCTCCGGCGCCGTCGCCGCGGACATCGCCGGCCGCGACGGCACCGCGCGGTCGACCTCGCAGGTCGGCGACGCACTGGCGGCCCGAGTACGGTCCTGACGCCGCGCGCGCCGCTGCGCTCGGCGCGCGCACGTCATCACCCCCCGAGCCCGTCCGCCGACCCCGGCGACGGGCCGGGCGGCGCTACCGTCGTTCCGAGAACCGATCCCAGCCGAGAAGGTCACCATGAGCACCTCGTCCGAGCAGGTCGCCACCCTCACCGGGCTCTCCGCCGCCCAGCTCCCGCCCGCCGCGGAGGTGGCGAAGCGGTTCCCGCTGACCCCCAACACGGCCCCGGCCGGCGCCGACGCGCACGGTGAGGTCATGGGCAAGCTCTCCTTCGGGGTCGCGTTCACCGACCACATGGGCCGCGCCCGCTGGACGCAGGAGCGAGGCTGGCACGAGCGGCGCACCGAGGCCTTCGGGCCGCTGACGATCTCCCCGGCCGCCGCCGTCCTCCACTACGGCCAGGAGGTGTTCGAGGGGCTCAAGGCCTACCGGCACGACGACGGGTCGGTCTGGACCTTCCGGCCCGGCTTCAACGCCGCCCGGTTCAACGCATCGGCCCGTCGCCTGGCCCTGCCCGAGCTGCCCGAGGAGGACTTCGTCGGCTCGCTCGCCGCGCTCGTCGCGGCTGACGAGCGCTGGGTCCCCGGGTCCGAGGGCTCGAGCCTGTACCTGCGCCCCTTCATGGTGGCCACCGAGGCGTTCCTCGGGGTCCGGGCCGCGCACGAGATCGACTACCTCGTCATCGCGTCGCCCGTGGGCCCGTACTTCCCGCACGGCTTCACCCCGGTCTCGATCTGGGTCTCGCAGGACTTCCACCGTGTCGGCCCCGGCGGGACGGGCGCGGCCAAGACCGGCGGCAACTACGCCGCGTCGCTGCTGCCCCAGCAGGAGGCCTACGCCAAGGGGTTCGAGCAGGTGTGCTTCCTCGACGCGGCCACCGGCACGCAGCTCGAGGAGCTGGGCGGGATGAACGTCTTCGTCGTCGACGCCGACGGCGCGGTGCGCACCCCGGCGCTGACGGGCACCATCCTCGAGGGCGGGACCCGGGCGTCGATCCTGCAGCTCCTGCGCGACGGCGGTCGGGAGGTCCGCGAGGAGACGATCACCCTCGCGGCCCTGCTCGAGCAGATCCGGTCCGGGGCGGTGCGCGAGCTCTTCGCGTGCGGGACCGCGGCGGTCATCACGCCGATCGGCCGGCTCGCCGGCGCCGACTTCGACGTCACGGTCGCCGACGGCGCCCCGGGGGAGACCACGCGCGAGCTCTACGGCACGCTCACCGAGATCCAGTACGGCCACCGACCGGACCCGCACGAGTGGATGTACCGGCTCGTGTGATACCCGCCGCGCTCTCGTGCGGAACGGGGGGACGTCGCGGTTCGAGCGGTAGGTGTGGTCCGGCGCCGGGTCGCCGGCGGGGGTGGCGCGCCGGGTCCACGATGTGGGCGCACCCGTCCACAGTCGGACGGCGATGTGGCACACTGACGGACGTGACGCCGTCCCAGCTCATTATCGGCTAGCGCATCAGGCCCACCCGCCCGATGCGCAACCTCCCGTACCCCGGGAGGTTTTTTTGTTGCTGGGGCCACCCCTCCCGGCAACGGTTGCCGGGAAGGACCGGCAGCACCGGTACCGGCACCACCGCCGCCGGAACGAGCTGGGACCACGTCGCCCGACCGGCCCTCGAGGAGTTCACATGTCCAGCACCGCAGCCGCCCCCGGAACCGCCGCGCCGAGCGCCGGCCCGGCCACGACGGTCCAGGTCTACGACACGACGCTGCGCGACGGCGCCCAGCAGGAGGGGATGAACCTCTCGGTGGCGGACAAGCTCGCCATCGCCGCCCTGCTCGACGAGCTCGGCGTGGACTACATCGAGGGTGGCTGGCCGGGCGCGATCCCCAAGGACACCGAGTTCTTCGCCCGGGCCGCCAAGGAGCTCGACCTGCGCCACGCACGCCTGGCCGCCTTCGGGGCCACCTGCAAGCCCGGCGCGCTACCGGCGGAGGACGCCCAGGTGCGCGCCCTGGTGGAGTCCGAGGCGCCGGTCGTCACGCTCGTCGCCAAGAGCGACGTGCGCCACGTCGAGCGGGCGCTGCGCACCACCGGCGAGGAGAACCTCCGGATGATCGGTGACACCGTGCGCCACCTCGTGGGCCTGGGCCGGGAGGTCGTCGTCGACGCCGAGCACTTCTTCGACGGCTACCGCTTCGACCCCGACTACGCCCTGCGGTGCGTGCGGACGGCGTTCGAGGCCGGGGCCGAGACGGTCGTGCTGTGCGACACCAACGGCGGGATGCTGCCCGACTGGGTCGCCCAGGTCGTCGGCGAGGTCCGCGCCGCGACGACCGGGCGGCTGGGGATGCACGCACACAACGACTCCGGCTGCGCCGTCGCGAACACCCTCGCCGCGGTGGCCGCCGGCGCCGGGCACGTCCAGGGCACGGTCAACGGGTACGGCGAGCGGACCGGCAACGCCGACCTGCTCACCTGCGTCGCCAACCTCCAGCTCAAGCTCGACACCCCCGTCCTGGACGGGGCCGGGCTCGCCGAGGCCAGCCGGGTCGCCCACGCCGTCTCGGAGATCACCAACATCAGCCCCTACGGCCGCCAGCCCTACGTGGGCGCGTCGGCCTTCGCGCACAAGGCCGGTCTGCACGCCTCCGCGATCCGGGTCGACCCGGACCTCTACCAGCACATCGACCCCACCGCCGTCGGCAACGACATGCGCATGCTCGTCTCGGAGATGGCCGGGCGGGCATCGATCGAGCTCAAGGGCCGCGAGCTCGGCTTCGACCTGTCCGGACGCTCCGAGCTGCTGGGGCGCGTGACCCAGCGGGTCAAGGACGCCGAGGCGCAGGGGTACACCTTCGACGCCGCGGACGCCTCGTTCGAGCTCCTGCTGCGGGAGGAGCTCGACGGCCGCGCGCCGCGCTACTTCGAGGTCGAGAGCTGGCGGACCTTCGTCGAGCACCGGCCCGGGCGGGACGGCACCGTGGACTCCGAGGCGACGGTGAAGCTGCGCACGGGCCACGGGCGGATGGTCAGCACCGGGGAGGGCAACGGTCCGGTCAACGCCCTCGACCACGCCCTGCGCGCCGCGCTCGTGGGCACCTACCCCGAGATCGAGGACTTCGAGCTCATCGACTACAAGGTGCGCATCCTCGACACCCAGCAGGGCACCGACGCGACCATCCGGGTCCTCATCGAGACGTCGGACTCCGTGCGCAGCTGGTCCACCGTGGGGGTGGGGACGAACATCATCGAGGCGAGCTGGGAGGCGCTCACCGAGGCCGTCACCTGGGGTCTGCTCCACCACGGCGTCGAGCCGCGCTGAGCCCGCGGGCCGCTGCGGCGCGGCGCACGGCCGGTCGCCCTTGGCCGCCCCGGGCGCACGCCCGGTCGCCCCGGCGCTGCCCGGCCGCCCCGGCGCACGGCGGGCCGCCCGGCCGGCCTCTGCCGCCCTCGCCCCGCCGCGCGGTTAGTGTGGTCGCCGTGCATGGTGAGTACAAGGTGCCCGGCGGCAAGCTCGTCGCGGTCGACGTCGACGTCGTCGAGGAGCGCCTGAGCGGCGCACGGCTCTCGGGGGACTTCTTCCTCGAGCCCGACGCCGCCCTGGACGACATCAACGGAGCCCTCGACGGGATGCCCGTCACGGCGTCGGCGGACGACCTCGCGGCCGCCATCACCCGGTCGCTGCGCCCCGGCGCGAGCCTGGTCGGCTTCACCCCCGAGGCGGTCGGCATCGCCGTGCGCCGCGCCCTCGGTCACGCCACCAGCTGGTCGGACCACACCTTCGACGTCATCCACGGCGACCCGATGCACCCGGCCATGCACGTCGCGCTCGACCAGGTGATCCCCGAGGAGGTCGCCGCCGGGCGCCGCGGCCCGACGATGCGGATCTGGGAGTGGGACGCCCCCCTGGTGGTCATCGGCTCCTTCCAGTCCGTGCGCAACGAGGTCGACACCGATGCGCTCGAGCGGCACGGCATGTCCGTGGTGCGCCGGATCTCCGGCGGCGGCGCGATGTTCATGGAGGCCGGGAACTGCATCACCTACTCCCTCGTGGTGCCGGAGTCCCTCGTGGAGGGGCTCAGCTTCGAGCGCTCCTACGCCTTCCTCGACGACTGGGTGCTCGGTGCGCTTGCCGAGGTGGGGGTGCGGGCGCGGTACGTCCCGCTCAACGACATCGCCTCCGACCAGGGCAAGATCGGCGGCGCCGCCCAGAAGCGGTTCGCCTCCGGTGTCGTGCTGCACCACGTGACGATGAGCTACGACATCGACGCCGACAAGATGCTCGACGTCCTGCGCATCGGCCGCGAGAAGCTCTCGGACAAGGGCATCCGCAGCGCGAACAAGCGGGTGGACCCCATGCGCTCGCAGACCGGGCTCTCGCGCGAGGCGATCATCGACTCCTTCCTCGACCACTTCCGCGGCCGCTACCGCACCGAGGAGTCGGACTACCGGCCGGCGGAGCTCGACCGGGCCGAGGAGCTCGTGCACAGCAAGTTCCTCGCGCCGGAGTGGACCTACCGGGTGCCCTGAGCACGCTCGCCGAAGACCGCGGTCCCGACCCGGACGATCGTCGCGCCGGCGGCGACGGCGGCCTCGAGGTCACCGCTCATCCCCATGCTCAGCGCGGTGGCCCCGGCGGTCCCCGGCCGGCCCGAGGCGAGCACCTCCGCACGCACCTCGGCCAGGAGGTCGAAGGAGCGCCGCACGACGCCGGGGTCGGCGGACCGCGCCCCGACGGTCATGAAGCCGCCGAGGCGCAGGTGCGGGAGGGCGGCGACCACGGCAGCCAGCCCGGCGGCCCCGCGGGGGTCGACGCCGGACTTGGTCGCCTCGCCGGAGGTGTTGACCTGGACGAGGACGTCGAGCGGTCCGGGCGGGCCCTCACCGGCCCCCGTGCCGGCCGCCACCGCCCGGTCGAGACGCTCCGCCAGGCGGGCCGAGTCGACCGTCTCGACGCAGGTGGCCCACCGCAGCACCTGGTTGACCTTGTTCGTCTGCAGACGGCCGATGAAGTGCATCTCGTGCCGGGGCACCCCCGGTGCGGCGAGGGCGGGGCCGGTGGCCACGAGCTCCTGGGCGCGGTTGTGCCCGAGCAGGCCCGCCCCGGCGTCGAGCGCCGCGAGGATCGCGCCCACGGGCTGGGTCTTGACCGCCAGCAGGAGGCGGACCTCGCGCGGGTCGCGGCCGGCGGCGGCGCACGCACCGGCGATCCGGTCGCGCACGGCCGCGAGGCGCGCGGCGAGGTCCTCGTCCATCCCTCGCACCCTAGCGAGCGGTGCCGACGACGACCGTCGCGTCCAGGTCCGCGTCACGGACGACCCGGGCGCCGAGCCCCGCCGCCGCCACCAGGGCGGCCGTGCGCGCCGCCTGCCGGGCGCTCGTCTCGAGCACGAGATGGCCGCCCGGGGCGAGCCATCGCCCCACGTCCGCAGCGATACGGCGGTGGACGTCGAGCCCGTCCGCCCCGCCGTCGAGGGCGACGAGCGGCTCGTGGTCGCGTGCCTCCGGCGGCATCGTCGCGATCTCGCGGGTGGGGACGTACGGCGCGTTCGCCAGGACGAGCCCGACCCGTCCGGCCAGCTCCCGGGGCAGCGCCGCGAAGAGGTCCCCGTGGTGCACCGTGGCTGCCGCGCCGAGGTTGCGGCGCGCGCACCGCACGGCCGCGGCGTCGACGTCCGTCGCGTGGAGCTCGACCCCGCCCACACGGGCGGCCAGTGCGGCCCCCAGGGCGCCGGAGCCGCAGCACAGGTCCACCACGATGGCGGGGGAGCGGACGAGGCGCACGGCCTCGCGCACGACCAGGCCGGACCGGCGGCGCGGGACGAAGACCGAGGCGTCCAGCGTCACCCGCACGCCCTCGAGCTCGACCCAGCCGAGCACGAGCTCGAGCGGCTCGCCGGCGACCCGGCGTCCGAGCGTCTCCTCGAGCTCGGCAGCGGTGGGTGCGGCGGCCACGAGCAGCGCCGCCTCCTCCTCGGCGAAGACGCTCCCCGCCGCGCGCAGGCGCGCGACGACGTCCCCGAGCCCCGGCTCAGCCACGCGGCGCCGGCCCGGCCACCCGGTGCGCACCGGGATCGCGCGGACCCGCCGCCGGTGGTCCGGGCAGGGCGACGTCGACGACGAGGGCGCGGTGGTCCGACATGCCCAGGTCGAGCGACCGGCCCTCACCCGTCACGGTCATCTCGCCGTCGGCGAGGATGTGGTCGAGCTGCTGGTCCGGCCGGTCCAGCGGGAACGTCGGGGCGGTGACGAGCGGGCGCAGGCCGCTGTACCGGGCCGGCCGCCCGCCCGCCATGTTGAGGTCCCCCAGCAGGACGAGCGGCCGGGGCATGCCGCGCACCTCGCGGACGAGATGACGCAGCTGGGCCACGTTCCAGCCGGGCACGAACGTCAGGTGGGTCGCGACGACGGTGAAGGTGCCCTCCCGGGCGGCCACCACGGCGGCGACGGCGGTCCGCAGCTCGTCCTTGACGAGCACCGGCCGGCGCCGGCCCGGGAAGAGGACGGGGACCCGGCGGGACGGGCCCGGCAGGTGCAGGACCCGCCAGTGCTCCACGGGATGGCGGGTGAGCAGGGCGATGCCGTACACCGAGGCCTCCGGTGCCTCGTCCCCGGTCGCCGCCGTCCACAGGCCCGGCGTGCCGTGCATGGTGGCGACGAAGCGGTGCTCCGGTGCGCCGAGGGCCGCCGCCGCCATCGCCGTGAGGTCCGCGCCGTGGGAGCGCGGCTGGTCGCGGTCGACCTCCTGCAGGGCCAGGACGTCGGCGTCGAGGGTGCGCACCGCGCGCTCGAAGCGCGCGAGGTCCACCTGGTCGTCCGCCAGGGACCGACCGTGGAGGATGTTGAAGGTGGCGATCCGCATCGCCTCCTCATTGTGCCGGTCGTCGTGCGGGGGCGCGCGCGGTGGTGTAGACCCCTTCCATGGACGACCACGACCGCGCCGAGCTGCACGAGGGCATGCGCATCGTCGGCTCCGCCCTCTCGGCCGCCCAGATCCCCTTCGCCCTCGCCGGTGGCTTCGCCGCGTGGGTCCACGGTGCGCCCGAGTCCGACCACGACGCGGACTTCGTCGTGCGCGAGCACGACGTCGAGAAGGCGCGGGCGGTGCTCGAGGAGACCGAGGGCCTGCGCGTCGAGGACCCGGTGGAGAACTGGCTCTTCAAGGCCTACCACGGCGGGGCGCTGATCGACCTCATCTTCCGGCTCGGCGGGGCCGCCGTCACCGAGGAGATGCTCGAGCGCACGGACAGCTTCGACGTCTTCGGCGTGCCCATGCCGGTGCTGCGCGCGACCGACGTCGTCGCCGAGAAGATGCGGGTCCTGACCGAGCAGCGGTGCAACTTCTCCGACCTCCTGCCCGTGGTGCGGGCCCTGCGCGAGCAGGTCGAGTGGGACGAGGTCGCCGACCGGGTGGCGGGGAACCCCTACGCGGAGGCCTTCCTGTTCCTCCTCGAGCGGCTCGCCGTCGCACCCGGCGGGACCGTCGACCCGCTCCGGGGGACCGACGGGGCGGGCGGGAGCGCAGGCGTCCCGGCCCGGCCGGACGCCGGCCCGGCGGAGGAGGCACCCGTGCACCGAGGGGGCGTCAGCGCCGCGGCGGCGACCCCGAGCCGGTGATGGCAGGATCGGGACCATGGCCGACGACCTGCACATCACCGGTGACCCCGAGGCCGACGCGCTGCTGAGCACCGACCCGCTCGCACTCCTCGTCGGGATGCTCCTGGACCAGCAGGTCGCCATGGAGACGGCGTTCGCCGGTCCGAGGAAGCTGCGGGACCGGCTCGGCTCCCTCGACCCCGAGCTCCTCGCGCGGATGGACCCCGAGGCGCTCACGGAGGTCTGCCGCACCCCGCCGGCCGTGCACCGCTACCCCGGCTCGATGGCCGGACGGATCCAGGCGCTGAGCGCCTACCTGCTCGAGCACTACGACGGCGACGCCGCCGCGCTGTGGACCCGCGGGGAGCCCGACGGCGCGGAGGTCCTGCGCCGGCTCAAGGCCCTGCCGGGGTTCGGCGAGCAGAAGGCGAAGATCTTCCTCGCCCTGCTCGGCAAGCAGCGCGGACTGACCGCGCCCGGCTGGCGCGAGGCCGCCGGGACCTACGGCGAGGCGGGGGCGTACCGGTCGGTGGCCGACATCGTCGACGCCGACTCCCTCACCAAGGTGCGCGAGACCAAGCGGGCCGCCAAGGCGGCGGCCAGGGCGCCGAAGGCCTGACCGGCAGGCGCGGACCGGTCAGGCGCCGTCGGCGGCGGGCTCGCGGCGGCGCAGGGTCAGCCACAGACGGTGGGCGGTGATGACCGCCAGGGCCCACGCCAGGCCGAGACTCCAGCCGGCGATGACGTCGGTGAGCCAGTGGTGGCCGAGGAAGACCCTGCTCAGGCCCATCGCCACCACGAACAGCAGCCCCACCGTGACCGCCAGGACCCGTTGCCACGTCGCCGTCGTCCGCAGGAGGACGAGGTAGACGACCACCACCGTCAGCACGGTCGCGTTGAGGGTGTGACCGCTGGGGAACGACGGGGAGGTCTCGAGCGGGGGGACGGCGAGCTCGGCCGGCGGGCGGATGCGTCCAACCCAGCCCTTGCCCACCATCGTCATCGCCAGGGAGCCCGCACCCGCGACGAGCGCGAGGACCACGGGGGTCCACCGGCGGTGCACGGCCACGAGGACGGCGACCGCGGAGCCGGCCAGCACCGGCATGCCGACCGGGCCGCCGACGTCGGTGAACGCGGTCACCGCCGTGTTGAGGTCGGCGGTGCGCAGGTCGACGGCGGCGTCGAGGACGGGCTGGTCGAGGACGCTGATGCCGTCCTCGTCGGCCACGTTCTCCTGCACGGTGTGCGTGACGGCGGTCAGCCCGACCATCGCGGCGCCCGCCACGGCGACGAGAACGACGAAGGCGAGGTTCGCCACGGACCACCGTCCGGCCCGGTGGAGCGGCTCGGGGAGACGGCGGGCCACCCGTGCGACGAGGGCGACGAGGCCCCGGCCGAGCATCGAGCGCCAGGACGTGACGTCGCGCCTGCCGATGGTCTCCTCGGACGTGCGGGGCGCGGGAACGGGCACCGTCCCAGTTTGACGAGGGCCGGGCCGACCCGCACCTCAGCCGTGGACGGTCACCCCCGCCTCGCGCAGCAGCGCCGGCAGCAGGGCGTACGCGTCCGCCTCGCTGACGCTCGCCCCGCGCAGCCCGCCGACGCCGCTGATCCCGCCGAGCCGGCAGCCCTCCAGGCGCACGCGCTCGCAGCGCAGCCCCGCGAGCTGGGCGCCGGAGAGGTCGCAGTCCACCAGGACGACGTCGCTCAGGCTCGCGCCGGTGAGATCGGCCTCGGTGAGGTCGCAGCCGCGCAGCACGACGTGCTGCCACACCGCATCGCGCCAGCTCGTCAGCGAGGCCCGCGCGCCGTCGAGACGCACGGCGCGCAGCCGGACCCCGGCGAGCTGGGCGCCGGTGAGCCGCACCTCGCGCAGCGAGCACCGCACCAGGGAGAGGTCCTCGGCGCGCAGGTTCGCCAGGTCCGCGCCGTCGAGGCGGCAGTCGACGAGGGTGACCCCGCGCCACCGGCCGCCGGCGCCCTGCAGCCGGTCCAGCGCGGACGCCTCCACCTGCACCTCGGCCAGCTCGGCCCCGGCGAGGTCCATCCCGGTGAGGTCCGCCGCGTCGACCACCAGGGCACCCAGCCCCGCCGCACCGACCTGGTCGAGGTGGGCCGCCACGGCCGGCTCGGGCACCTGGGGCCCCTCCCGCCGGGAACGGCGCGCCGCTCCACCCCGGTTCGTGCCGGGGTCGCTCACGGCCGGGCCACCGGCGCCGCCGTCGCGCCGGTGAGCGTGAGGAGGTCGGCGGGGGAGAGCTCGACGTCGAGGCCGCGGCGGCCCGCGCTGACCAGGACGGTCGGCCAGGCCGTGGCGGTCACGTCCACGACCGTGGGCAGCGCGGTGCGCTGCCCGAGCGGGGAGATGCCCCCGACGACGTACCCGGTGGCGCGCTCGGCGTCGGCGGCCTCGGCGAGGACCGCGCGCCGGCCGCCGCACGCGGCGGCCAGGCCCTTGAGGTCGAGCCGCCCGGCGACCGGCACGACCGCCACCACGAGCGACCCGTCGACCCGCGCCACCAACGTCTTGAGGACCCGGGCGGGGTCGACGTCCAGGGCCTCGGCCGCCTCCGCGCCGTAGCTCGGCGTGGACGGGTCGTGGTGGTACTCGTGGACCGTGTGCGGCACGCCCCGCTCCGTCAGGACCCGCAGCGCCGGGGTCCGACCGCCGCGGCGCGCCATCTCAGCGCGGCCCCACGGCCAGGACCCGGACGACGGCGGCCCCCGCCGCGTCCGAGGCGTCCAGGTCCACCAGGGCCGTGACGCCCCAGTCGTGGTCACCGGCCGGGTCGTCGAAGGTCTGGCGCGCCAGCCAGGTCCGGCCCGGGCGCAGGACGCCGTCGGGCACGTCGGCGTCGGTCGGGTGCTCGTCGATGTCGACCAGGGTGGCCGAGCGCGCCTCGGGGCCGGTGCCGAGCCAGTCGTACTCGCGCCAGTAGCCGTCCAGGGCTCCGGCCCACCGCTCGGCGTCCCACCCGGCGTCGCCGTCGAGACGCCCGAGGACCTCGTGGGCCTCCCGGGCGGCGAGCTCGACCCGGCGGAAGAGCGCGTTGCGCACGGCGACGCGGAACGCGTGGCGGTTGCGCGTGAACGCCCAGACGCCGTCGGCGTCCGCACCGAAGCGGCGCTCCACGGCGGTGGGCGTGTCGTCGAACACCGCGACGGCGCCCGCCGCGGCGGCCGCGCCGGCGGCCAGGGCCTCCCACTCGTCCAGGAGGGAGGAGTCGACCGATCGCACGAGCTCACCGAGCCAGTCGATGATCGCCGCGACCTCCTCGGTGCGGGCGGCGTCGGGCACCACCTGACGCAGCGCCCGGTAGGCGTCGGTGAGGTAGCGCAGGACCACCCCCTCGGAGCGGGCGAGCTGGTAGCGCGAGACGAGCTCGGAGAACGTCATGGCCTGCTCGACCATCTCGCGCACCACCGACTTGGGGTGCAGCTCGTAGTCCGACACCCACGGGTTGGTCCGCCGGTAGGTGGTCAGCGCGGCGCCGAGGAGCTCGGCGAGCGGCTGCGGCCAGGTGACGTCCTCGAGGAGCGCCATGCGCTCGTCGTACTCCAGGCCCTCGGCCTTCATCGCCCCGACGGCCTCGCCCTTCGCCGCGCGCTGCTGGGCGTAGAGCAGGGGCCGGGGGTCCTCGAGGGTGGCCTCGATGACGGAGACGACGTCGAGGGCGAAGTCGGGGGAGTCCGGGTCGAGCAGGTCCAGGGCGGCCAGCGCGAACGGTGACAGCGGCGCGTTGAGGGCGAAGTCGCGCGGCAGGTCCACCGTGAGGCGCACGTAGGGCTCACCGGGGTGCTCCCGGCGCCAGGACGCCGAGGCGTGCTCGACCACCCCGGCGGTGCGCAGCGACCGGTAGATCTCCACCGCGCGCCTCAGGTGCGGGTTGCGCTCGCGATCCGGCTCGTGGTTGTCGGTGAGCAGGCGGTACATCGCGGCGACGGGGTCGCCCGGCCGGGCGAGGACCGACAGCACCATCGTGTGCGTGACGTGGAACTGGCTCGTCAGTGGTTCCGGGTCGGCGTCGCGCAGCCGCTCGAAGGTCTTGTCGGTCCAGTTCACCGCCCCGGCGGGCGCCTTCTTGCGCACGATCTTGCGGCGCTTGCGCTCGTCGTCGCCGGCCTTCGCCAGCGCCTTGGCGTTCTCGATGACGTGGTCCGGCGCCTGGACGATGACCTCGCCGGTGGTGTCGAACCCGGCGCGCCCGGCGCGCCCGGCGATCTGGTGGAACTCCCGGGCCGTGAGGTGGCGGGAGCGCTCGCCGTCGTACTTCGTCAGGGACGTCACCACCACCGTGCGGATCGGGACGTTGATGCCCACGCCGAGGGTGTCGGTGCCGCACACGACGCCGAGCAGGCCCTGCTGGGTGAGTCGCTCGACGAGGCGGCGGTAGCGCGGCAGCATCCCGGCGTGGTGCACACCGACGCCGTGGCGCAGCAGGCGGGAGAGGATCACCCCGAAGCCCGGCCCGAACCGGAAGTCCCCGAGGGCGTCGGCGACCCGGTCGCGCTGCTCGCGGGTGGCGACCTGGACCGAGGTGAGCGACTGGGCCCGTTCCACGGCGTCCTTCTGGGCGAAGTGCACGACGTACACGGGGGACCGGTGGGTCTGGACGAGCTCGAGCAGCAGGTCCTGGATGGGCTCGACGGAGTACGCGTACGTCAGCGGCACGGGCCGCTCGGCGTCGGCGACGACGGCGACGTCGGTACCCGTGCGGCGGTGCAGGTCCGTGGCGAAGAACGAGACGTCGCCCAGGGTGGCCGACATGAGGAGGAACTGGGCGCCGGTGAGCTCGAGGAGCGGCACCTGCCACGCCCAGCCGCGCTGCGGGTCGGCGTAGAAGTGGAACTCGTCCATGCACACGACGGCGTCGCCGTCGTCGCCCGCACCGCCGTCGCGCAGCGCCTGGTTCGCGAGGATCTCCGCGGTGCAGCAGATGATCGGGGCGCCGGGGTTGATGGCGCTGTCGCCGGTGACCATGCCGACGTTCGCGGAGCCGAACAGGTCGACGAGGTCGAAGAACTTCTCGCTCACCAGCGCCTTGAGCGGCGCGGTGTAGTACCCCGTGCGTCCGGTGGCCAGGGCGGTGAACAGCGCGCCCATGGCCACGAGCGACTTCCCGGAGCCGGTGGGCGTGGCGAGGATGACGTGGTCGCCGGCCACCAGCGACATCAGCGCCTCCTCCTGGTGGGGGTAGGGCGGCAGGCCGGCCGCGGCCGCCCAGGAGGTGAAGGCCTCGTAGATCGCGTCCGGGGTGGCGCCGGCGCTGTCCTCGAGGTCGTCGAGGAGCACGTTGAGGGCGGCGCCGGTGGTGGTGGACATGCCCCGATCCTCTCATCGCCGCCGCCACGCCCTCGGACCTACGATGAGCCGACGACCCGAGGAGGACCCGATGCGCATCGCCGAGGACTTCGACCGGTCGGCGTTCGGCCGCTGGGTCAACAGCCCAGCGGGCCGGGTCTTCCGGGTCGGCGCCGGCACCGCCTTCCTCGTCGCCGGCTTCCGCGGTCGCCGCACCCGGGCCGGGCAGGCCTCCATCGCGTGGGGCGTGCTGCCGCTGTCCGCCGGGGCGCTCGACTGGTGCTACATCAGCGCGGCCCTCGGTGGTCCGCTCCGCGGGCGCGGCTGCCGGGCGCTCTGACCACGGACCACAATGGGGCCGGCCACCCAGCCGTCCGCCGATCGGAGCACCGTGACCGAGGCCCTCAGCGTCGCCAACGACGCGCTGTACACCTACGCCCTCGTCGGGCTCCTCGTCCTCGCCGGCGTCTGGCTGACGTGGCGCACCCGCGGGGTCCAGGTGCGGCTGTTCGGGCAGATGCTCCGCCACGTCACGCGGTCACGGCGCGGCGCCGAGGGCGGGATCTCCTCGTTCCAGGCGTTCGCGATCGGCATGGCCACCCGCATCGGGATCGGCAACATCACCGGTGTCGCGATCGCGCTCATCCTCGGCGGTCCGGGAGCGATCTTCTGGATGTGGCTCGTCGCGCTCGTCGGCATGGCCACCGCGTTCTCCGAGGCGACGCTCGCCCAGGTCTTCAAGGTCCGGGCCCTGGACGGCACGTTCCGCGGCGGGCCTGCCTTCTACATCCAGCGCGGCCTCGGCTCGCGCCGGTGGGCGACGGTCTTCGCCTTCCTCCTCGTGGCCTCGATGGCCGTGGCGATGCCGATGGTGCAGGCCAACACGATCTCCGCGACCCTCGCCGGCTCGCACGGCGTCCCGGTCTGGGCCGCCGCGCTCCTGCTCGTCGTCCTCACCGCGGTCGTGGTGCTCGGCGGGGTGCGCGGGGTGGCCCGCGTGGCCGAGGTCATGACCCCGCTCATGGCGCTGGCCTACGTCGTCGTCGCGGTCGCCGTCGTCGCGGGCAACCTGGGCGCGCTGCCGGCGTTCTTCGGCGACATCCTCGCCGGCGCGCTCGGGCTCGACGCCTCGCTCGCCGGGATCGGCGGGGGCGTGGTCGCCGCCGTCCTCAACGGGGTGCGCCGGGGCCTGTTCTCCAACGAGGCGGGCATGGGCACCAACCCCAACGCCGCCGCGACCGCCACCGTGGCCCACCCGGTGCACCAGGGCCTCATCCAGTCCCTCGGGGTGTTCGTCGACACGATGCTGGTGAGCACCGCCACCGCCTTCATCATCCTCGCCTCGGGGATGCTCGAGCCGGGTGTCACCGGGCTGGACGCCGGCGCCGAGCTGACCACGTCCGCCGTCACCACGGCGCTCGGGGCCTGGATGGCGTGGCCCATGACGCTGATGATCTTCTTCTTCGGCTTCTCCTCGATCCTCGGGGCGTACGCCTACGCCGACGTCAACATGGACTTCCTCCACGCCGGCCGGCACGCCCGGCACGTCCTGCGCGGCGTCGTCGTGCTCACCACCGGGGTGGGCGCGGTGCTCGCGCTGCAGACGGTGTGGGCGCTCATGGACACCGCCATGGCGTTCCTCACGGTGGTCAACCTCGTCGCCGTGGTCCGCCTGGCCCCGTGGGTCGCGGCCCTGCTGCGCGACTACGAGGGGCAGCGCGGCGGGGCCGAGGTGCGCTTCGACGCCCGCGACCACCCGTCGCTGCCCGGCCACCTGCCCGGCGACGTCTGGCTCGGACTGCCCCTGGACCGCTCGGGCACCCCCGGCCACTGACGGCGGCCCCGTCCCAGGTCCGGGGACCGCCGCTCCGCTCGCCGCGCCGCCCGCCCCGGCTGCGGTTACTCTTCCCCGGTCCCGATCCGCCTTGCCACGGCGCTCCGCGCCTGGGTCCCACCCGAGGGGAAGCCCGATGGACGCGTTCATCGCCGGCGTCAACGACGTCCTCTACACCTACCTGCTCATCGCGCTGCTGGTCGGCGCGGGGCTGTACTTCACGCTGCGCTCGCGCGCCGTGCAGTTCCGCCTCTTCGGCCGCACCCTGCGCGAGATCGCCGGCTCCCGCGGCGGCAGCGAGGGCGGCATCAGCTCCTTCCAGGCCTTCGCCATCGGCATCGCCTCGCGCGTGGGCACCGGCAACATCGCCGGCGTCGCCATCGCGCTGACCCTCGGCGGCCCGGGCGCGATCTTCTGGATGTGGGTCATCGCCCTGCTCGGCATGGCGACGGCGTTCGTCGAGGCCACCCTGGCCCAGATGTACAAGGTGCGCTGGCACGACGGGACCTTCCGCGGCGGCCCGGCCTTCTACATCCAGCGCGGTCTCGGCTCGCGCGGCTGGGGCCTGGTGTTCGCCGTGGCGCTCATCTTCGCGTTCGGCCTGGCGTTCAACATGGTCCAGGCCAACACCATCGCGGGCACGCTCGGCGGCGCGCACGGCTGGCCCACCTGGGTGACGGCCGTCCTCCTCGTCGCGCTCGCCGCCCCGGTGATCCTCGGCGGGATCCGCCCCGTGGCGCGGGTGGCCGAGGTCGTGGCCCCGGTCATGGCGTTCGCCTACGTCCTGCTCGGCCTGGCGGTCCTGGCGCTGAACCTGCCCGAGCTGCCGGGTGTCGTCGGGCAGATCGTCTCCGGCGCGTTCGGCCTCGACGAGGCGCTCGCGGGCACGGCCGGCGGGATGCTCGCCGCGCTCCTCAACGGCGTCAAGCGTGGCCTGTTCTCCAACGAGGCGGGCATGGGCTCGGCCCCCAACGCGGCCGCGACCGCGACGGTGCGCCACCCGGTGCAGCAGGGCCTGGTGCAGTCCCTCGGGGTCTTCGTCGACACGATCGTCGTCTCCTCGACGACGGCGTTCCTCATCCTGCTCGCGGGGCCCGCGGTCTACGAGCCGGGCACCACCTCCGACGCCGTGGGGGCCACCCTCACCCAGAGCGCCGTCGCGGCCGAGCTCGGCACGTGGACGACGATCCCGATGACCCTGCTCATCTTCGTCTTCGCGTTCTCCTCGGTCCTGGGCAACTTCACCTACGCCGAGATCAACATGGACTTCATCCGGCCGGGCCGGGCCGGCAACCTCGCGCTGCGGCTGCTCGTCATCGCGTCGGTGGCGATCGGAGCGCTGCTCCAGCTCTCGACCGTGTGGGCGCTGGCCGACATCGCCATGGGCCTCATGGCCTCGATCAACCTCGTGGCGCTCTTCCTCCTGGGCCGGTGGGCGCTCGGTGCCATGCGGGACTTCGAGCGCCAGGTCGCGGCGGGACGCAGGCCCGCCTTCGTGGGCGTCGGCAACGACGACCTCCCCGGCGACCTGCCCACCGACGTGTGGCTGCGCCGCGACGTGGAGGTCGTCGAGCGGGCCGACCGCACCGAGTAGGGCTCGCCGGCCGCGCCGTCGGGGGCGCCCCCGGCCTCAGGCGCGGGGGACGACCGCCTCGACCGCGCCGCGCACGAGACGCTCGAGCGGGCCCCGGCCGAGGAGCCGGCGCCACAGCCACGCGCCCACGAGAGCCACGACGACGAAGGTCACCAGCACCCCGTTCGACACGGGGTTCCACACCACGTCGTTGCCGAGGACGGCGATCGCGACGATGTGGACGGAGTACACGCTCAGCGACATCGCCCCGGCCGCCGCGACCGGCGAGAGCACCGCGGCGATGGCGCGGCCCGCCGAGGTCGTGGGCCGGGTGAGCAGGAGCAGCAGCCCGACGACGGCGAGCGAGCTGCCCCAGTTGCCCACCACCTCGAGGGTGGAGTCGTCGTGCGCCGCGGCGCTGACCAGGCGCCGGGCCAGCGGCGAGGCGTCGGTGCCCAGGGCGTCCTGGGCGAGACGGGACGTGCCCCACCCCAGCGTCGCCAGGGCCGCGCCCGCGCCCACCAGCGCGGCCTGGGTGCGTGCCCGGGTGAGGTCGCTGCGCCCCAGCGCCAGCCCGAGCAGCACGTAGGCGAGGTACACCAGCGCCGGGTAGGGACCGGTGACGAGCTCGTCCATGGGCAGCTCGACCGGGTCGGCCGCGCCGAGGAACCGGGCGAGGAGGGAGGGCCGCCCGTCCGCCGTCGGCGTCGTGGTGGCGAGGATGAGCGTCGGGGAGACGACCGCCGCGGTCCCCGCCCCGAGCAGCAGCCAGCGGCGGCGCAGCCCGAGGAACGGCGTCGCGAGGGCGAACATCACCGCGTACGCGGGCAGGATGACCAGCACCGGCGTGCCGAGCGCGACCAGGACCACCCCGATGACGAGCAGCACCGCCGCCCGCACGAACGTGGCCACGCGGGCCCGGGTCAGCGCGAGGCCGGTGGGTGGGACGCGCCGGCCGTTCGCCAGCGCCAGCGAGACGCCCGCGAGGAGCGCGAACAGGGCGGCCGAGCGGCCGTCGGCGACGACGAACCACTCCGGGTCGTGCCGGCCGCCGGGACCGTCGTCGCCGAGGTGCGCGACGAACATCCCCAGGATCGCCACGCCCCGGGCGACGTCGACGCCGGTGAGGCGGGACACGGCGTCTCGCGACGTGGGCGGCGACGGCCGGTCCCCGGCCGTGCGCACCTCGTGCTCCGGCGGCTGGTGGGTCATGGCACGAGAGTAGGTCCCGGGCGGCGCCCCCGGAGCAGACGGACCGCGACGCCGACCGCGACCACGCCCAGGCCCGCGAGGACGGACGCCGGGGGCAGGGTCGCGACGAGCACGAGGCAGCCGGTCAGCCCGACGACCTGCAGCGCGCGCGGGTACCGGCGCCGGTCGCGTCCCTGGGTGAGCGCGGCGAGGTTCGCCACGGCGTAGTACAGCAGCACGCCGGTGGAGCTGAAGCCGATGAGCCCGCGCAGGTCGGTGACGAGGACCGCGCCGACGACGACGGCCGCGGCCGTCAGCTCGGCGCGCCGGGGGACCTGCCGCACGGGCTCGACGACCGCGAGCCCGCCGGGCAGGTCGCCCTCCCGCGCCATCGCCAGGGTCGTGCGGGCGACCCCGGGGAGGAGGGCGAGGAGCGCCCCGAGGCTCGCCACGGCCGCGCCGATGCCGACGACCGGGACCGCCGCGTCCCACGACCCGGCCGCGACCGCGTCGGCCAGCGGCGCCCGCGAGGCGGCCAGCGGGTCGGGCCCGAGCACGGCGAGCAGCGTGAGCGCGACCGCGGTGTAGAGGACCGCAGCCGCTACGAGGGTGGTGACGATCGCGCGGGGGATGGTCCGCCCGGGGTCCCGGACCTCCTCGCCGAGGGTGGCGATGCGGGCGTAGCCGGCGAAGGCGAAGAAGATCAGGCCGGCGGACTGCAGGACCCCGAGCGGGCCGACCGCACGGTCCGCGGCGTCCGTCGGTGCGCCGGCCGCCGTGCCGCCCGCGCCGAGGTGTGCCGCGACGAGCGCCACCGCCAGGGCGAGCAGGACGACGACGAGGAGCACGCGGGCCAGGGCCGCCGTCCGGGTGATGCCGCGCAGCCCGAGCGCCGTGAGCGCGGCGACGGCGGCCGCGGCGACGGGGCGCTGCCAGGCCTCCGGGACGGTGTAGGCGGCGAACGTCGTCGCCATCGCAGCCGCGGACGCCGTCTTCCCGATGACGAAGGACCAGCCCGCGACGAACCCCCACCACGGGCCGAGCTGCTCCCGGCCGTAGACGTACGTCCCGCCTGAGGTGGGGTAGGTCGCCGCCAGCTGCGCGGTCGAGGTGGCGTTCGCGGTGGCGACGAGGGCCGCCACCGCCAGGCCGAGGAGCAGCCAGGAGCCGGCTGCTGCCGCCGCCGGGGCGAACACCGCGAAGACGCCGGCACCGATCATCGAGCTCAGGCCGATCACGACGGCGTCAGCCGGGCCGAGACGGCGGGCGAGCCCGCTCACGTCCCGGTCGCCCGGGCCGGCGTGCGCGTCCGGCCGTCGGCCGGTGCTGCGACGAGGCGGCCGGTGACCTCGAGCAGCCGGTCCCGCAGGGGTGCGGCCCGCTCGGCGAAGCCGCGCTGCAGCCGGACGTACTCGGCCCGGCCCGGTGCCGTCTCGATCGGGACCGGGTCGTACCCCAGCGCCGTGACGTCGTAGGGCGAGGCTCGCATGTCGAGCACACGGACGTCGCGCGCGAGCTCGAAGGTGTCCAGGAGGAGGTCGCCGGGGCAGGCCGGTCCGAGCTTCAAGGCGTGCTTGAGCAGGTCCATGGTCGCGTGGAGGCAGCCCGGCTGCTCGAGCGCGGGCTGGGTGGCACGCTCGGGCTGGTCGCGGTTCAACGGGCGGGCCGGTCCCGTGAAGAAGCGGAAGGCGTCGAAGTGGGTGCACCGCAGCGGGTGCCCCTCGACCACCGCGTCGGTGGCCGACTGGCCCAGCCGCAGCGGCAACGGGTGCCGGTGCCGCTCCTGGCGGTAGACCATCGCCCACTCGTGCAGCCCCAGGCACCCGAGCTGCGGGGTGCGGGCGGCGGTGCGGGTGAGGAGGTCGTGGATCCAGCGGACGCCGTCGCCCCGGTCCGCCATGAGGGCGCCGACGTCGAGGGCGACCGAGCCGTCCGCCCGCCGGTGGTGCCAGCGCCACCGTGACCGGGCGTCGAGCTCGTCGGGGGTGGCGAGCTCGTCGGGGGTGGCGAGGTCGTCGGGGCTGGCGAGGTCGTCGGGGGCGTCGGGGGCCAGCGCCGTCCCCGCCCCCGGGTGCCACCGCCGCAGCCGGGCCGGCCGGAGCGGGTAGTACTCGAAGAGGAAGTCCTCCACCGGGTCCGTCAGCCCCCGGCCGGCGCGTTCCCGGCGGGCCGCGGTGAGCGCGTCCGCGCGTGCGGCGTGCGCCGCGGCGGCCGCGCGCCACAGCGGCGCCGGGAGCGGGCGGTCGGCGGACACCCGGCAAGCGTAGGCGAGGCGGCACCCAGCGCCCGTCGCTCTCGTCCGCACCCGGGCGGCACTACGGTGGTCACCATGCGCATCGCACGGTTCACCACCGGTGAGGACCCCCGTTACGGCATCCTCGACGAGGACTCCCACGAGCTCGTCGTCCTGCGGTCCGACCCCATCTTCGCCGGTCTGGAGACGACGGGGGAGCGCGTGGCGCTGGACGCCGTGAGGCTCCTCTCGCCGGTCATCCCGCGCTCGAAGGTCATCGGGATCGGCCGCAACTACGCCGACCACGCCGCCGAGATGGGCAACGAGGTGCCCGCCGAGCCGCTCGTGTTCCTCAAGCCGAACACCTCGGTCATCGGGCCGGACGACCCCATCGTGCTGCCGCCGTGGTCGAGGGAGGTCCACCACGAGGCCGAGCTCGCCGTCGTGATCTCGCGCCTGTGCAAGTACGTGCCGGCGGCGAAGGCCCAGGACGTCATCTTCGGCTACACCGTGGCGAACGACGTGACGGCCAGAGACGTCCAGGCGACCGACGCCCAGTGGACGCGCGCGAAGGGCTTCGACACGTCCTGCCCGCTCGGCCCCTATCTCGCCGTCGACCTCGACGTCTCCGACCTGGCCGTGCGGGCACGCGTCGACGGGGTGGTGCGCCAGGACGGGCGCACCTCCGACCTCGTGCACAAGGTCCCCGAGCTCATCGAGTACGTCTCCTCGATCTTCACGCTCCTCCCGGGCGACATCATCCTCACCGGCACGCCGGCGGGCGTGGGACCGATCGACGTGGGTCAGCGCGTCGAGGTCGAGGTCGAGGGCATCGGCTCGTTCAGCAACCCGGTGGTCCGGCGGGACTGACGCCGGGCGGTCCGGCGGGAGTGAGCCCGGCGGTCCGGCGGGACCCACGCCCGGACCGGGGTGACCGGGGCGCCACTAGGCTGGGCCCATCATGACCGAGAACACCGCAGCGGCCACCGGCTCCGCCGTCCGCGTCCGTTTCTGCCCCTCGCCCACCGGCACCCCGCACGTCGGGCTCATCCGCACCGCCCTGTTCAACTGGGCCCACGCGCGGCACGTCGGCGGCACGTTCGTCTTCCGCATCGAGGACACCGACCCCGAGCGGGACACGGAGGAGAGCTACCACCAGATCCTGGACGCCCTGCGCTGGCTCGGCCTGGACTGGGACGAGGGCGTCGAGGTGGGTGGCCCGTTCGGTCCGTACCGGCAGTCCGAGCGGATGGACGTCTACCGCGACGTCGCCGCCCGGCTCCTCGAGGCGGGGTACGCCTACGAGTCGTACTCCACGCCGGAGGAGATCGAGGCGCGCCACCGGGCCGCCGGCCGCGACCCCAAGCTCGGCTACGACGGGTTCGACCGCGACCTCACCGAGGAGCAGAGGGCCGCCTACCGCGCCGAGGGCCGCGAGCCGGTCCTGCGCGTGCGCATGCCCGACGCCGACGTCAGCTTCACCGACGTCGTCCGCGGGGAGGTGACCTTCAAGGCCGGGTCGATCCCGGACTTCGTCGTCGTGCGCGCCAACGGGTTCCCGCTCTACACCCTCACCAACCCCGTCGACGACGCCCTCATGGGTATCACGCACGTGCTGCGGGGCGAGGACCTGCTCTCCTCCACCCCCCGTCAGGTGGTGCTCTACCGTGCCCTGCTCGACCTCGGCATCGCGAGCGTCATGCCGGCCTTCGGGCACCTGCCGTACGTCATGGGCGAGGGGAACAAGAAGCTGTCCAAGCGCGACCCGGAGTCGAACCTCTTCCTCCACCGCGACCGCGGCTTCACCCCCGAGGGGCTGCTCAACTACCTCGCGCTGCTCGGCTGGGGCATCTCCCCGGACAACGACATCTTCTCCAAGGAGGAGATGGTCGCGGCGTTCGACGTCGCCGACGTCAACCCCAACCCCGCACGCTTCGACCTCAAGAAGGCCGAGGCCATCAACGCCACCCACCTCCGGATGCTCGACGCGGCGGACTTCCGGGCGCGGCTCGTGCCGTACCTGCACGCACGGGGCCTCGTCTCGGCGGCGACGCTGGACGGCCTCACCGCGCGCGAGCAGGGGCTGCTCGAGGCCGCCTCACCGCTGGTCCAGGAGCGCATGACGCTCCTGGGCGAGGCCCCCGGGATGCTCGGGTTCCTGTTCGTCGGGGACGGCGACCTCGTCCTCGAGCCGGATGCCGTCGGGGCCCTGCGGCCCGAGGCCGGGGACGTCCTCGACGCCTCGCTCGGCGCGCTGGAGCCGCTCACCGAGTTCACGACCGAGCGGGTCGAGGCCGTGCTGCGCGAGGCCATCGTCGAGGGCATGGGCGTCAAGCCCCGCTTCGCGTTTGCGCCGCTGCGCACGGCGGTGACCGGCCGGCGGGTCTCCCCGCCACTGTTCGAGTCCATGGAGATCCTCGGCAAGGAGGCCACGCTCGTCCGTCTCCGGCGCCTGCGCGAGCACCTCGCCGCCTGACGGCGTCGGGGGCGGAGCGGCGCCCCGACGTCGCCGGACCTCGTCCTCCCGGTCGCCGGTCGTCAGGGTTCACTCGCCGGTCGGCAGCGGTCGGCCGTCAGCGGTCGGAATCAGCGGTCGGCGTCAGCGGTCGGCCGTCAGCGGACGGTGGCGTCCCAGCGCCAGCTCTCGAGCCGGCCGAGCCCGGCGATCTCCCGGCGGCCGGTCTGCCACAGCAGGACCTCCTGCGCGCTGCCGAGGTCGACGGGCGAGCCGGGGAAGAGGCGTGCCAGGACACCGGTGCACAGGTCCTCGGGAAGGTCTGCGACCTCGTCGTCGAGAGCGGTGAGGACGTCCCAGCCGTGGACGACGATCTCGCACACCCCCATCGCGGCGAAGCCGCCGGGGTCCGAGTCGCCCCACGGGTGGTAGGCCCGGTCCGTGTCGTCGCCGATCTGCACCTGGGCGGCAAGCAGCTCGGCCATCGCCTCGAGGTTGACCGCGAGCCCGTCCGTCCCGGCCGAGCGCCGAGACCGCACCACCGTCTCACCGCCGTCGGCGGCGTCCACGGGCAGGTAGTCCCCGCGCGCCCGCCCGGCGAGCTGGAGGGCATAGGCGAAGAGGTCGTCGAGGACGTGCTCGGCCGTGGCCCAGCACGTCCACCCCAGGCCGTGGGCGTGGGCGTCGTAGTCGTAGTCGTCGGCGGGACGGGCGCGGATCTCGGCGGCGAGCCACTGCGCTGCGTGCCGGACGTCGTCGGCTTCCATGACGACACGGTAACGGCCGCCTCGACGCCCGCGCGGCGGCGCGTGAGGTCGGTCATAGTGCTCGTCGCGGGTTTGGTCGCCGCACCGTGGCTCGGGTAGTGTTCTGCGACGGCACGACCCCCACCGGCCCGCAGCGGCGAGGCGGAGGTCGTACCCCCATGGGGTATGGTGTAATTGGCAGCACGACTGATTCTGGTTCAGTTAGTCTAGGTTCGAGTCCTGGTACCCCAGCGGTCGACCTCCGGCACGTCCGGGGGTTCCCACCAGGAAGACCATGTCAGGGCCCCGTCGTCTAGCGGCCTAGGACACCGCCCTCTCAAGGCGGCGGCGCCGGTTCGAATCCGGTCGGGGCTACAAGGGGCGAGAGGTCCTCACCACGCGGTGAGGGTCTCTCGCCGTCTTCCGGGGCAGACGTCTCGGTTCGTCTCCGGGGCAGCCGTCCGGGAGCGTGACGGGCGTCATAGCCGGCGGGGGCGACCTCGCCCGGACGGCTCGGGTATGCTCGTCCAGGCTCAGGAAGCCATGGCCCCGTCGTCTAGCGGCCTAGGACACCGCCCTCTCAAGGCGGCGGCGCCGGTTCGAATCCGGTCGGGGCTACAACGAGCGAGAGGCTCCCACCACGCGGTGGGAGCCTCTCGTCGTTGGCCGTGTCGCTCAGCCCTCCTCGGTCCGCTTGAGGACCTCGGTGAGGCGGTTCGCGGCCGCGACGACCGCCGCGGCGTGGAGCCGGCCGGGCTGGCGGCCCATCCGCTCGATCGGCCCGGAGATGGAGACGGCGGCCAGCACCCGGCCGGACGGTCCGCGCACCGGCGCGGAGACCGACGCGACGCCGGGCTCGCGCTCGGCCACCGACTGCGACCAGCCGCGCCGGCGCACGGCCGAGAGCATCGTGGCGGTGAAGTTCGCGCCGTGCAGCCCGCGGTGGAGGCGGTCGGGCTCCTCCCACGCGAGGAGCACCTGCGCCGCGGAGCCGGCCAGCATGCTCAGGGTGGCCCCGACCGGGATGGAGTCCCGCAGCCCCATGGGCCGCTCGGCGGCGGCGACGCAGATCCGCTGGTCGCCCTGGCGCCGGTAGAGCTGGGCCGACTCGTTGGTGTGGTCGCGCAGCGCCGTGAGGACCGGGGTGGCCGCGGCCAGGAGGCGGTCCTCGCCGGCGGCGGAGGCGAGCTCGGCCAGGCGCGGGCCGAGGACGAACCGGCCCTGCATGTCACGGGCGACGAGACGGTGGTGCTCGAGGGCGACGGCGAGGCGGTGCGCCGTCGGCCGTGCGAGGTGCGTGGCGCTGACGAGCTGGGCGAGGGTGGCCGGTCCCGCCTCCAGCGCACCGAGAACCGTGGCGGCCTTGTCAAGAACGCCGACTCCGCTAGAGTTGTCCATGTACCGATACTGGCATCTCAGCCACTGAGATTGCAAGTGTCCGACGAAGTGCCCCGCCGGGCAGGCCAAGAGCCCGGCCGTCGAGGAGGAGAAAGTCGCGATGAGCGGAACGCTGGCCGAGAAGGTCTGGGACGCGCACGTGGTGCGCAAGGGAACCGACGGAGCGCCCGACCTGCTCTACATCGACCTGCACCTCGTGCACGAGGTGACCAGCCCGCAGGCCTTCGAGGGCCTGCGCCTCGCCGGCCGCCCGGTCCGCCGTCCGGACCTCACGATCGCCACCGAGGACCACAACACCCCGACGCTGGACATCGACCGGCCCATCGCGGACGCGACCAGCCGGACGCAGATCGAGACGCTGCGGCACAACGCGGAGGAGTTCGGGATCCGCCTGCACTCCCTGGGCGACGCCGACCAGGGCATCGTCCACGTCGTCGGCCCGCAGCTCGGCCTGACGATGCCGGGCCTGACGGTCGTGTGCGGCGACTCCCACACCTCCACCCACGGTGCCTTCGGCGCCCTGGCCTTCGGCATCGGCACGTCGGAGGTCGAGCACGTCCTCGCCACCCAGACGCTGCCGCTCGCGCCCTTCCGGACCATGGCGATCAACGTCAACGGGCGCCTGCGTGAGGGCACCACCGCCAAGGACATCATCCTGGCGATCATCGCCAAGATCGGGACCGGCGGGGGGCAGGGCTACGTCCTGGAGTACCGCGGGGAGGCGATCCGCAACCTCTCGATGGAGGCGCGGATGACGATCTGCAACATGTCCATCGAGGCCGGCGCGCGCGCCGGGATGATCGCCCCCGACGAGACCACCTTCGAGTACATCAAGGGCCGTCCGCACGCCCCCGAGGGGGCCGACTGGGACGCCGCCGTCGAGTACTGGCGCACCCTGCGATCCGACGACGACGCCGTCTTCGACACCGAGGTCGATCTCGACGCCGCCGACCTCGAGCCCTTCGTCACCTGGGGCACGAACCCCGGACAGGGCCTGCCGCTGTCGGCGAGCGTGCCGGACCCGGTCGACATCGTCGAGGAGTCCGAGCGCAGGGCCGCCGAGCGGGCGCTGGAGTACATGGACCTCGCCCCCGGGACGCCGCTGCGCGACATCCACGTCGACACCGTCTTCATCGGCTCGTGCACGAACGGGCGCATCGAGGACCTGCGCGCCGTCGCCGAGGTCCTCAAGGGGCGCCGGAAGGCCGACGACGTACGCGTCCTCGTCGTCCCCGGATCCGCGCGGGTGCGGCTGCAGGCCGAGTCCGAGGGCCTGGACCAGGTGTTCCTCGACTTCGGCGCCGAGTGGCGCAACGCCGGCTGCTCCATGTGCCTGGGGATGAACCCCGACCAGCTCAAGCCGGGGGAGCGGGCGGCCTCGACGTCGAACCGCAACTTCGAGGGCCGCCAGGGCAAGGGGGGCCGCACCCACCTGGTGTCCCCGCTCGTCGCTGCCGCCACCGCCGTCCGCGGCACCCTGTCCGCCCCGGTCGACCTCGAGCCGGCCCAGACCACCGCCGTCGGCGCCTGAGGAGAGAGCCACCATGGACAAGTTCACCCAGCACACCGGTGTCGGCGTCCCGCTGCGCCGCAGCAACGTCGACACCGACCAGATCATCCCGGCCGTCTACCTCAAGCGCGTCACGCGCACGGGCTTCGAGGACGCGCTCTTCGCGGCGTGGCGCGGCAACCCGGACTTCGTGCTCAACAAGCCGGCGTACGCGAACGGGTCGGTGCTCGTGGCCGGTCCCGACTTCGGCACCGGCTCCTCCCGCGAGCACGCGGTGTGGGCGCTCAAGGACTACGGCTTCAAGGTGGTCCTCGCGCCGCGGTTCGCGGACATCTTCCGCGGGAACTCGGGCAAGCAGGGGCTCGTGGCCGGCGTCATCTCCCAGGAGGACGCCGAGATGCTCTGGAAGGTCCTCGAGAACGAGCCCGGCACCGAGGTGACCGTGGACCTGGTGGCGAGGACCGTCGTCGCCGGGGACGTGCACGGCACGTTCCAGATCGACGACTACACGCGCTGGCGGCTCATCGAGGGCCTGGACGACATCGGCCTCACGCTGCAGAACGAGCCGGACATCACCGCCTACGAGCACGAACGTGCGTCGTGGCGGCCCCGGACCCTGCCGGCCCGGCACCTGCCGCCCGCGCACATCATGGCGGCGCGCCCGGTCACGGACAGCTCCCACCTGCCCGCACACTCGGACGCACCGCTCGGCTGAGGCGCGCGCCTCGACGCGGCGCACGCCCGGGGCCGGTGGTGCGCCGCCGGCCCCTCCGCCGGCGAGGCCGACGAGGGCCGTGTGTTCGAGGCGACACGGCCCCGGGGTGCCCCGTCCGGCGGTGGCCGACGTATCCTGAGGCATCCCTGGCCACCCGGGCGGGGGCAGAGACAGTGCCCCGGCCCGGCCGGGGCCGGGTGAGGTGAGTATGAGCGGGCTCCTGACGATCGAGGGCGGCACGCCCCTGAACGGTGAGATCACCGTCCGCGGTGCCAAGAACTTCGTCTCCAAGGCGATGGTCGCCTCCCTCCTCGGCGAGGAACCGTCCGTGCTGCGCAACGTCCCGCTCATCCGGGACGTCGACGTCGTCTCCGACCTGCTGCGCCTGCACGGCGTCACCGTCGACCACGAGCGGGAGTCCGGGGTGATCCACCTCGACCCCAGCAACGTGGAGTCCGCGCACGTCGCGGACATCGACGCCCACGCCGGCTCCAGCCGCATCCCGATCCTCTTCTGCGGCCCGCTCCTGCACCGGCTCGGGGAGGCGTTCATCCCCGACCTGGGTGGCTGCCGGATCGGCGACCGGCCGATCGACTACCACCTGGAGATCCTGCGGCAGTTCGGGGCCGTGGTCGACAAGCGGACCCAGGGCATCCACCTCTCGGCCCCGCGGGGCCTGCACGGCGCGCGGATCGAGCTGCCGTACCCGAGCGTCGGCGCCACCGAGCAGACCCTCCTCACCGCGGTGCGGGCGGCCGGCCTGACGGAGCTGCGCAACGCGGCGATCGAGCCGGAGATCATGGACCTCATCGCGGTCCTGCAGAAGATGGGCGCGATCATCTCGGTCGACACCGACCGGACCGTCCGGATCGAGGGCGTGGCCCGCCTCGGGGGCTTCAGCCACACCTCGCTCGCCGACCGCATCGAGGCCGGCTCCTGGGCGTCGGCCGCGCTGGCCACCCAGGGCGACATCTTCGTGCGCGGGGCCACCCAGCCGGAGATGATGACCTTCCTCAACACCTTCCGGAAGGTCGGCGGGGCGTTCGACGTCCGCGAGGACGGCATCCGGTTCTGGCACCCCGGCGGCGACCTCAGCTCCATCGTCCTGGAGACCGACGTCCACCCGGGCTTCATGACCGACTGGCAGCAGCCCCTGGTGGTGGCCCTGACGCAGGCGACGGGTCTGTCGATCGTGCACGAGACGGTCTACGAGAACCGGTTCGGCTTCACCGAGGCGCTGCGCGGCATGGGCGCCAAGATCCAGATCTACCGCGAGTGCCTCGGCGGCCTGCAGTGCCGCTTCGGCCAGCGCAACTTCAACCACTCCGCCGTCATCTCCGGTCCCACGCCGCTGAGCGCGGCCGACATCATGGTGCCGGACCTCCGCGGCGGCTTCTCGCACCTCATCGCGGCGCTCACCGCCCAGGGGACGTCGCGGGTGAGCGGGATCGACATCATCAACCGGGGGTACGAGAACTTCCAGGACAAGCTCGAGGCCCTCGGCGCGCGCGCTCTCGTCGCCGCCTGAGCCGACCCACCGTGCCGCCTGGCACCGTGGTCGGCCGGCGGCCCGAGCCGGCGGCTCCCGCACGTACCTCGCCCAACCCGGTGGCGCGGCGCCGCGGCAGCGCCAGACTGGAGGCATGAACACCGCCGAGCTGCTGATCGAGGCGTACTCCCGGGTGCCGGACGAGGTCGAGCGCGTCCTCGACGGCCTGAGCGCGGAGGAGCTCCTCCGACGGCCGGACACCGACGCCAACTCGATCGCCTGGCTCGTCTGGCACCTCGCCCGAGGCCAGGACTCCCAGGTGTCGGCGGTCGCGGGCACCGAGCAGTCCTGGGTGAGCGACGGCTGGGTCGACCGCTTCTCGCTCGACCTGCCCGCCCTCTCGACGGGGTACGGGCACTCGAGCGCCGACGTCGCCAAGGTCCGGGCGGGCGCCGAGGAGCTCACCGGCTACCTCCGCGACGTCCACCGGCGCACCTGCGAGTACCTCGCCACCCTCGCCGAGGAGGACCTCGACCGCGTCGTGGACGAGAGCTGGGATCCACCGGTGACGCTGGGGGTGCGGCTCGTGAGCGTCGTCGCCGACGATCTCCAGCACCTCGGGCAGGCCTCCTACGTCAGGGGCCTGGTGCTCAGGGCGCGCGAGACCGGCTGAACCACGGGTGGTCGCCGCGGCGTCCGAACCGCCACGGCGGGGTGCGGACGGCCATAGCATCGCCTCGTGGCTCGTTCAGCGTCCCGCGGCTACCGGCTGGCGGCAGCCCTGATCCTCCCCGTCATGCGTGCCAGCACCCGCCGGAGCTGGCGAGGGGGTGAGCACCTGCCCACCACGGGGTTCATCGCGGTCTCGAACCACGTGTCCAACTTCGACCCCCTCACGCTCGCGCACTTCCTCTACGAGCACGGTGCGCCGCCGCGGTTCCTCGCGAAGGACTCGCTCTTCGAGATCCCCCTCCTCGGCCGGGCGATCCGTGGGCTGGGCCAGATCCCCGTCGAGCGCGGAACGGCGCAGGCGGGCCACGCGCTGACGGCGGCCGAGGCGGCGCTCGCCGCCGGGGAGTGCGTCGTCATCTTCCCCGAGGGCACCCACACCCGCGACCCGCACCTGTGGCCGATGGTGGGCAGGACCGGGGCCGCACGCCTCGCCCTGCGCACCGGGGCGCCCGTCGTCCCGATCGCGCAGTGGGGCGCCCACCGGGTCGTGCCGCGGTACTCGGCGTCGTTCCGGCCCTTCCCGCCCAAGGAGGTGACGGTCGTCGCGGCACCGCCCGTGGACCTGGCCGACCTGTCGGCCGACGACGGCGACGCCATCCGGGTGGCGACCGCGCGGATCATGACGGCGGTCACCGACCAGCTGGCCGAGATCCGCGGGGAGGCACCGCCGGCCCGGCCCTACGACATGCGTCTCGACGGCGACCCCCGCGCGTCGTTCGACGCCGCCCGCGCCGCCCGGCGCGCCGCCCGCCGGGCGCGCCGCGCGCGACGGCAGGCGCTGCGGCAGCGGGTGCTGGGTCGCACCCCTCCCGGTCCTGCCGTTGCCGCCGGGCGGTCGCGGGTGAAGACTGACCGCGTCACCGCAGACGACGAAGGGACCGCACATGTCCGACCACACGTACAAGGTCAGTGAGATCGTCGGGACGTCCCCCGACGGGGTCGACCAGGCCATCCGGAACGCGCTCGCCAAGGCCTCGGAGACCCTGCACGGCCTCGACTGGTTCGAGGTCGTCAACGTCCGCGGTCATCTCGAGGAGGGCGCCATCAAGCACTTCCAGGTGACGATGAAGATCGGCTTCCGGCTGGACTGAGGGACCGGGCGCGGTCGGCCGGCCCCAGCGGGCCCGGCCGGCCGCGCGACCCGACCAGCGCCCGTGACCCGACCAGCGCCCGGGACCGGGACGGGCCGGTCAGTCCTCGGTCTGGATGTCGACCACGAGCCGGCTCGGCTCGGTCAGCGTGAAGACCCGGAAGGGCCGCTCGGAGTCGAGACCGATGAACGCCTGGTTCTGCCCCTCGAAGATCCCGGTGACGTAGACCTCCTCGACCACGTCCGTCCCCTCGACGTCGACCTCGCCGGAGGGGAGGACCCGGTCGAGCTCGTCCTCCTCGGGGATCCGCACCCCGGTGGCGATGACCTGGAGCGTCGCGTCGCCGTCGATGTCGATCTCGGTCCCGCGCGGGTCCTCGATCGCGACGTCGACGTACTCCACCCGCCAACCGGGCGTCCCGGTCCCCTCGAGGTCGAGGACCACGCGCTCGAAGCCCTCGTGGGCGCCCGCGCGCACGGCCACGGGCAGCAGGTCACCGCCGGCCGAGGGCCACTCGGGGTCGTTCTGCGCCTCGGTCGAGTAGGCGACGTCCTCGACCGGCTCGTCGGTCTCGTCGGCAGGTTCGGCCGTACCGCCGGTGGTGGCGCTCGCGGTGGGGGACGGGGCGGCCGGGCTCTCGGTGCCGTCGGCGGTCGTCGCCGGCGGGGCGGCCGGCTCGGACGGTCCGCCGCCTCCGCAGGCCGTCAGGACCAGCAGCAGGGCCGTGCCGGCGGTCGCGGCGATGGTCGAACGCTTCATGGTGGCCTCCCAAGCTCCGGGCGCGTGCCGCCCTGGCGCCCACGGTAGGAGGCGCCACCCGCGCGGGGGACGGCGAAGCACCGGCCGAGGCCGAATCGTGACCCGGCAGCCGTCCGGGTCGACCCGCGCAGCGGCGGCGGGTGCGCCCGCGGGTCAGGCGGGGTCGGTCGCGACGATGACGAGCGTCCCCGGGTGGTCGACGACGTACCAGACGGTGGTGCCCTCGGGCAGCCCGACGTAGAAGGTCGTGCCGTTCTCGTCGGGCGTGCCGATGCTGACCCCGCTGACGTGGCGCAGGGGCGGTGCGTCCACGAGCTGACCGGCGACCAGGTCCCCGCCGAGGGGGTCCGTGGCGCCGGGGATGCGGACGAACGCGGTGTCGACGCCGTCGGGGACCTCGACGCCCGGCGGCAGCTCCGTGGGGCCGACGACGCTGGTGAGCAGACCGGCGAGCCCGTCGCCGTCGTAGCTCACGACCACGCGGCTCTGGCCCTCGCCCTGCTCGTACACGTCGACGCCGGTGACGGCGTAGGGCCCGGGACCGTCGGCGGGGACCTCGAGGCCGTCCTCCGGGTCGAGGGACGACAGCCCACCGAGCCACGGCTCGCCCGCGACGTCGACGTCCGCCAGGGGCGGGGGGTCCTCCCGCGGCTCCCACGGGTAGTCGGCCGGCAGGACGTCGGCCGCGTCGGGGCGGGACGGGGACGCCGTGCCGCCGGCGCCGGGGCTCTCGGCGCCGGGGTCGGCGTCGTGGTCGGGTCCGTCGTCGGGGCCGGCTCGCCTGTCCGCCCGCTGTCGGGGCTCGACGGGCCGTCGCCGGGGGTGGTCGCCGTGCACGCCGCCAGCAGGACGGCCGTCGTCGCCAGGGCGGCCAGCGCCCGTCTGCTCCCGTCCGCCACCCCGTGCCCCCTCAGCCGGGGACCCACCCCGTTGCGTCGTCGTCGGTTGCCCCGTCGCTGGAGCCCTGGTTCGCCCCCACGCTAGGGGACCGCCGGGGCGACCGCATCATCGGGGGACCACCGCGCCACCGGCCGGCAAGGGGGGCGCCGCCGGCCCCGGATCCCGCGGCGCGCGGGCCCGTGAGCCGCCCGGCCCCGCGGCAGGAGTCAGCCCCGCTGGGCCAGCCGCAGCGCGCGGTCGAGATCCGCCCACAGGTCCTCGACGTCCTCGATCCCCACACTGAGCCGGAGCAGGTCCTCCGGCACCGTCGGCGCCTCGGCCGCCAGGCGACGGCGGCGCTCGAGGCTCGACTCGACCCCGCCCAGGCTCGTGGCCGGCACCCAGAGCCGCACCGCCTCCGTGAGCGCGTCCGCGGCCGCGGCCCCGCCGACGGGCCGCAGCGTGAGGATCGAGCCGTACCCGTTCATCAGCGCGGTCGCCCGCTCGTGCTGCGGGTGGCTGGGCAGGCCAGGGTGGCTGACCCCGGCCACGAGCGGGTGCCCCTCGAGCCGGCGCGCGAGCTCGAGCGCGCTGGCCTGCGACCGCTCCACCCGCAGGGCGAGGGTGCGCAGGCCGCGCAGCGCCAGCCACGACTCCCACGGACCCGCGATCGCGCCGCCGGTGGTCCGGCGGGCGTGGAGGCGCTGCCGGAGCCCCGCGTCGTCGGTGACGGCGGCACCGAGCAGCACGTCGGAGTGTCCGGCGAGGAACTTCGTTACCGAGTGGACGACGACGTCGGCGCCCTGGGCCAGCGGCCGCTGCCCGAGCGGGGTGGCGAAGGTGTTGTCGACGACGGTGAGGACCCCCGTCTCGCGTGCGGCGGCGGCGAGCGCGGGCACGTCGGCCACCTCGAGCATGGGGTTGGTCGGTGACTCGATCCACAGCACGCTCGCGGCGGGCCCGTCGGCCGGGCGGAGGGCGGCCACGACGGCGGCGGTGTCCGCGATGTCGACCAGCCGGACCTCGGAGCCCTCCCGCTGCGCCTGCTCGCGGGCCGCGGTCAGCGTGGCGAGGTAGGCGTGACGCGGTGCGACGACCGCCGTCCCCGGGGCGGCGAGGCGCAGGGCGGCGTCGATCGCGGCCATGCCGGAGGAGAAGACCAGCGCCGGCAGGGCCGATCCCTCCAGCGCCCCGATCGTCTCCTCCAGGGGGTGCCAGGTCTCGGTGTCGTAGCGGGCGTACAGCAGCTCCCCGCCCGGCTCGCGGGTGGAGACGTAGGTGCTGCTCAGCACGACGGGCGGGTTGACCGGGCCACCCTTGACGCGGTCGGGTCGGCCCGCGGCGACGGCGACGGTCGCGGGGGAGAGGTGCTCGGGCAGGTTCTCGGTGCTCACCGGGCCAGGCTATGCGGCCCGGCGGCCCGCTGCGGGTACCCTCCAACCGATGTCCAACGACGCGAGAACCCCCGACGGCGAGGCCGTTGCCCCCCGCACCGACGACGCCGCGGCCGTCGGCCGTGACGGCGCGCCCGCCGACGGCGCACGCCGGACCCGCGTGGCCGTCCTCTTCGGCGGGCGCAGCGGCGAGCACCCCGTCAGCTGCGCGACGGCCGCGGGCGTGCTGCGCGCCATCGACCGGGACCGCTACGAGGTCGTGCCGATCGGGATCACCCGCACCGGGGAGTGGGTGCTCGCCGCCGACGACCCCGCCCGCCTCGAGGGTGGCCGCGCCGAGATCCAGCCGGCCGACGGGCGCCTGCTCGTCCCGCTGGGCGAGCGACCGGGTCCGCTCGTCGTCGCCGAGCCCGGCCGGGTGCCCGACGAGCTGGCCGCCGTCGACGTCGTCCTGCCGCTCCTGCACGGCCCCTACGGCGAGGATGGCACCCTCCAGGGCCTGCTCGAGATGGCCGGGACCCGCTACGTCGGCTCGGGCGTCCTCGCCTCCGCCGTCGGCATGGACAAGCACTACATGAAGGTCGTGCTCGCCGGCCACGGGCTGCCGGTGGGCCCGTACACCGTCATCACCCCGCGGGCCTGGCGCACCGACCCGGCCGCGGCGCTCGACGCCGTCGCCTCCCTCGGGCTGCCGGTGTTCGTCAAGCCCGCCCGGGCCGGGTCGTCCCTGGGCATCACGAGGGTCGAGCGGGCCGAGGACGTCGCGGCCGCCGTCGAGGAGGCCCAGCGGCACGACCCCAAGGTCATCGTCGAGGCCGGGATCGCCGGCCGCGAGATCGAGTGCGCCGTCCTCCAGGGTCACGGCGACGACGCGCCGCGCACCTCGGTGCCCGGCGAGATCGTCCTCGACCACCCGGCCGCCGGCTTCTACGACTACGAGACGAAGTACCTCGACACCGCCGCGCTGACCATGTCGGCCCCGGCGGACCTGCCGCGCGAGGTGGCCGACCGGGTCCGGGAGCTCGCCGCGGCGGCCTTCGAGGCCCTCGGGTGCGAGGGCCTCGCACGCGCGGACTTCTTCTACACCGACGGCGGCGAGGTCGTCATCAACGAGCTCAACACCATGCCCGGGTTCACGCCCTTCTCCATGTACCCGTTGTTGTGGGAGAAGTCGGGGCTGAGCTACACCGAGCTCATCGACGAGCTCATCTCGCTGGCGCTCGAGCGGCCCGCGGGCCTGCGGTAGCGCGGGGCGGCGGGCAAGGGCGCGTCAGCGCGGGCCTGCGGGCGGCGGGCAAGGGCGCGTCAGCGCGGGCGCTTCGCGCGGTCGCGCCGGAGCGCCTCGAGCACCGAACGGGTGTCGCCCGCCGCACCGAGGAACGTGGTCGCGGCGTGCGCGGCGAGGTCGTCGATCGCCGTCTGCAGGGCGCGTGCGGCGAGGCGGACGTCCGGCCGCGGCGAGGCGGAGCCCGCCTCGGCGAGGTCGGCGGCGAAGATCAGCGCCTCACCGAGGTCGCGCTCCTCCTCGCCCTCCCGGAAGTAGTACGTCTCGGAGTACTGGGTGAGGTCCACGCCGACCTGGGTGACCGCCGACGCCAGGTCCGCCAGGACGACGGCCGGCAGGTCGGCGTCGAGCGTGCGCACCTCGCGCTCGAGGCCCGCACGCCGCAGCCCCGAGAGCGTCATGACCGTGGTGCGGCGGCGCACCAGCGCCGGCTGCACCTGCAGCACCCAGGTGACCGCCGCCGTGAGGATGGCGAACCCCATGAGCGCCTCGAGCGGCGCCACGAGCCGCAGCCCCGTCGCGGCGGGGACGACGTCGCCGTAGCCGAGGGTGGCCAGCGTGACGACGGAGACGTACAGCGCGTCCGCGGCCGTGCTGCGCCCGCTCACGTCCAGGCCGCTGCTGTGGACGAACCCGGCCGGCATGTGTGGCCAGTACACCAGCGCCCAGCCGACGACGGCGAGCGCGACCCAGGCGACGATGACCGCCACCAGCGCGCTCGGTCCGGCGAGCTCGCGACGACGGGGCCCGCCGCGGGCCGTCAGGCGCCAGACGCCGGCCATCGCGGCGCCGCTGATCCGGCCCTGCCCGCTCGGGTGGAAGATCGTGTGGAAGACGTCCCACACGACGCCGAGCACGAGCAGAACCCCGACGACCGACACCACGACCGACACCGGTCCCGCCATTGAACGCCTCCTGATCGACGACCCGCGCCGGACCCCGCCCGGACGCACCGGCCGCGACGTGGCCGGACCTCCGCCACGCTAGGGCGTCCGGCCGGGCCGCGCAGGGTCAGGCGTCGGTCGCCCCCACGCAGGCGCGCTCGGCCGGGACGATGGAGACCGCGCCGGCGAGGTCGACGAGCGCGGCCGTCGGCTGCCCGCCCACCTGCTCGACGGGCACGACGACCTCGACCGCGGGCCGGCGCCCGTACGTGATGAAGGTCCACGAGCCGCCACCCTGGCGGGCGTGCTCGGGCAGGTCGGGGTCGTCGCCCTCCAGCGCGATCCAGTCGACCGCGGTGCCGTCGCCGGAGTCGACGCTCAGGCACCGGTCGGTGGTCGGTCCCGGCGAGGTGACGCCGCACCGCAGCGTCACGGCGGGGTCGCCCCACGCCGTCGCCGCCTGGGTGGTGGTCGAGCGCCGCTCGAGGCCGCCGAGGACGTCGGGGGTCGCCTGGAGGACGCGGGCGCACACCGGGTCCGCGGCCAGCTCCCCGGGCGGCAGCGAGACCGGGGCGGCGCAGCCGGACAGGACGGCGACGGCCGTGAGTGCGAGCGCGACGCGGCGACGGGGCATGAAGCCACCATAGGGTCGCGGACGGTGACGGCCACGCCGTAGCGTGGCGGGGTGACCCAGCCCACTGTCGCGGACCTCGACGAGGACGCCCTCATCGCCTCGTTCGTCCCCCTGCTGCCGCGGGGCAGCCGCACGCTCGTCCCCACCGGGGACGACGCCGCCGTCGTCGCCGCGCCCGACGGCCGGTTCTGCGTCTCCACCGACCTGCTCGTCGCCGGGCACCACTTCCGGCCGGAGTGGTCCTCGGCCGCCGACGTGGGGTGGCGTGCCGCGATGCAGAACCTCTCCGACATCGCCGGCATGGGGGCGGTCCCGACGTCCATGGTCATGGGGCTCGTCCTTCCGCCGAGCACCCCGGTGGCCTGGGTGCACGACCTGTGCCGAGGGTTCGCCGAAGCCTGCGGCCCGCTCGACGTGGGCGTCGACGGCGGCGACCTCTCCGCCGGGGAGCAGCTCGTCGTCGCCGTGACCGTGCACGGCGACCTCGGCGGGCGTGCGCCGGTCCTGCGCTCGGGCACCCGGCCGGGCGACGTCGTCGCCCACGCGGGCGCGCTGGGCCGGTCCGCGGCCGGTCACGCCCTCCTGACGGAGGGACGCCACGGCGGCTCCGACGAGGCGCTCATCGCCGACTTCCTGCGCCCCCGCCCGGCGCTCGACGCCGGACCGGCGGCCGCCGCGGCCGGAGCCAGCGCCCTCATGGACGTCTCGGACGGCCTGCTGCGCGACGGCCGGCGCCTGGCCCGCGCGTCCGGGGTCGTGCTCGACCTCGAGCCGCTCGAGGACTCCGTGCCGTCCGCCCTCGCGGGGCTCGCCGACGCCGCGGCCCGGCTCGGGACCGACCCCGCGGTGTGGGCGCTGACCGGCGGGGAGGACCACGGCATGCTGGCGACGTTCCCCGCCGGCACCGAGCTGCCCGCCGGGTTCACCCGGCTCGGCACCGTCCGGGCGGCCGCCGGGGCGCAGGCCGGTACGGTGCTCGTCGGCGGGGTCGAGCCGACGATCAGCCCCGGGTGGGACCACTTCCGGCGATGAGGACAGGACGACTCGTGGCGGTGGCGACGGCGCTGCTCGTGGCCGGGTGCGGGGCGGAGGACGGCATGGACGGATCGACACCGGACGCGGCGAGCACGTCGTCCGGACCGAGCTCGGGGCCGAGCCCGACGGCGGGCCCGAGCCCCACGGCGGGCCCCAGCTCGGTGGGTCCGAGCCCGACGAGCGCTCCGACGGGTGCCGCGGCGCTCGCGGCCGAGGACCTGGCGGACCGGCTCGGCGTCGACGCCGACGACGTCGAGGTGACGCGGGTCGAGGAGGTCACCTGGCGCGACGCGTCCCTCGGGTGCCCGCAGCCGGGGATGGCCTACGCGCAGGTCCTCACCAACGGCACCCTCGTCGTCCTCGAGGTCGACGGCACCACGTACGAGTACCACTCGGGCGGCCCGCGGGCGCCGTTCCTCTGCGAGAACCCCCAGGCCCCGCTCTGAGGGCGCCGCGCCGCGCCCCCTCCCGCCGGCGGCGCACGCGCCGCCGACCGGCGCGGCCGACACGGCGCTCCGAGCTCGCGGGCCCGCCCGGGAAGCGCTGCCATGATGTGCCGATGACGATGCCCACTGTCGAGCTCCACCTCCACCTCGAGGGCACCCTCGAGCCCGAGCTCATCTACGCCCTGGCCGAGCGCAACGGGATCGACCTGCCCTACGACGACATCGACGACCTGCGCTCGCGGTACTCCTTCACCGGGCTGCAGAGCTTCCTCGACCTCTACTACGCGAACATGGTCGTCCTGCGCACCGAGGAGGACTTCGCCGACCTCACCCGCGACTACCTCGACCGTGCCCGCCGGGCGGGGGTCAGGCACGCCGAGGTCTTCCTCGACATCCAGGCACACACCGCCCGGGGCGTGCCGGCCGCCGTCGCGCTCGCGGGCGTGACCGGCGTCCTGGCCACGAGCGAGGCGGACCACGGCGTCACGAGCGGCCTCATCATCACCTTCCTGCGCCACCTTCCCGCCGAGGACGCCCGCACCGCGCTCGAGGAGGTCCTCACCAGCGGATTCCCCATCCTCGGGGTGGGCCTGTGCTCGAGCGAGGTCGGGCCCGCCGCGCCGTTCAAGGACACCTTCGACCTCGCCCACGCCCACGGGCTGCACCGCGTCGCCCACGCCGGGGAGGAGGGCCCGGCCGCCAACGTCCGGGAGGTCCTCGACGTCCTGGGCGTCGAGCGGGTCGACCACGGCATCCGTGCGCTCGAGGACGACGCCCTCGTCGACCGGCTCGTCGCCGAGCGGGTCCCGCTGACCCTGTGCCCGCTGTCCAACCTCCGTCTGCAGGTGGTGGACTCCCTGGCCGACTACCCCCTCGTCGGGATGCTCGAGCGGGGCCTGGTCGTCACGGTCAACTCCGACGACCCCGCCTACTTCGGCGGCTACGTCGACGACAACTTCCGTGAGCTCACCCGGCTGCTGGGCCTGACCCCCGACCAGCTCGCCACCCTCGCCCGCAACGGCGTGGAGGCCGCGTTCGTCGACGACGCCCGCCGGGCGGAGCTCACGGCCGAGGTCGACGCCTGGCGCGCCGCGCAGCCGTAGGGGGCCGTAGGTCGGTGTCGCCCGCCGGTTCGCGCCCCTAGCGTGGAGGGTCGGGGGAGAGAGGCGGGCGACGTGGACGTCGGACGGAGCGTGCGGGCCAACCTGCGCGGGGCGGGGGAGATGGTCGGCCACCTCGTCGCCGCGCCGCTCCTGCGGCGCCGGCACGCGACGTGGGGAGCGACCGCGGCGGAGGTCCGCAGCGCCCTGCCGGACGACGAGCTGCTCGCGCCGGGCGCCTCGGTGACCACGCGTGCGGTCACGGTCGCGGCCCCGCCGGAGCGGGTGTGGCCGTGGCTGCTCCAGGTGGGGCAGGGCCGCGGCGGCTTCTACAGCTTCCAGCAGCTCGAGAACCTCGCGCGTTGCCGCATCCGCAACGTGGACCGGGTCCTGCCGCACCTGCAGGACCTCGCCGCGGGCGACGACGTCCGGCTCGCCGCCACCGCGCCACCCCTACGGGTCGCACGGCTGGAGGCCGGGCGTGACCTCGTCCTCGCCGGTGGTCCCGCGGACGGACCGGCGGTGGGGCGCTGGAGCCTGCACGTGCGGCCCCTGCCGGGCGGGCGGTCCCGGCTCGTGGAGCGGGTCTCCTTCGCCGCGGTCTCGGCGGCGCCGGTCCGGCTCCTCGCGCGCCTGGGCGTGCTCGAGGCCGTCCCCTTCGTCATGAGCCGGGAGATGCTGCGGAACATCAGGGGCCTGGCCGAGCGGGCGTGACCCGGTCAGGACACGGTGCGCGTCGCCCTGCCGCCCAGGCTCGAGGTCACCGTGACGCTCTGCGGGTTCGTGGGCCAGCTGAGCTCGCCGCGGTAGCGCCCGCCGCCGTCGTTCGAGAGGGTCCCGATGAGAGCCCCCGTCGACGTGGTGACGCGCAACGTCGCCGTCGAGCTGGTGCTGGTGGCCTCCACGCGGAGCCGACCGTCGTCGTACTCGGCCCGCTGCACGGCCACCGTGTCGGTCGACGGTGCGGCTGGTGGCGTCACCGTGAGCACCGCCGAGCGCGAGGCGCCGGCGTAGGTGGCGCCGATCGTCGTGGTGCTCTGCGTCGTGACGGAGCCGGCGGTGACGGCGAAGGTGGCGCTGGTGGCGCCGGCCGGGACGGTCACGCTCGCGGGGACCGTCGCCGCGGAGGCCGAGGAGGTGAGCGCGACGGTGGCGCCCCCGGCCGGTGCCGCGGCGGTGAGGGTGACGGTGCCGGTCGAGCTCGCGCCGGACGTGACCGTCGCCGGGCTCAGGGTCACCGCGGAGAGCGCCGCCGGTGCGGGCGGTGGTGGCGTCGGCCCGCCCGACGGGTGGACGGTGAGCGTCGCCGTGAGCGTCACGCCGGCGCCGGTCGCGGAGATCGTCACGACGGTCGACTCGGCCGGCGGCTGCGTCGTGATCGTGAACGAGGAACCCGTGCCCTGGTAGCCGATGCGCGCGTCCTGCGGGTCGGCGATCGCCGGGTGGCTGCTGGTGATCCGCATCTGCACCTCGTGGGTCTGCCCCGTCGCGATCCGTACGACACCGGCGGCGCCCTGGGCGCCGGTGGTCTCCGTCCGGTCGAGCACCAGCGACGACGGCGGCACCTGCGGGTAGAGCCGCAGGGGCGCGGTGATCGTCGTGCCGCCCAGCGTGGCCGTGATGGTCACGGTGGTCACCTCGGTGACCGCGCTGGTCGGGATGGGGACGGGCAGGGCGAAGCTGCCGGCCGGCACGGTCACGGTGGCCGGCGGCTGCGCGAGCGGGGAGCTGCTGCTCAGGCTCACGGTCAGGCCACCGGCCGGCACCTTCCCGGTCATCTGGAGGAACCCCGGCGCCTCGAACCCGCCGGTGGTGTCGCAGCAGAAGGAGAGCCGCTCCACGGTCGTCGGGTGCACCGTGAAGGCGAAGCTCGCCGACGACGAGCCCATCGTGGCCGTGAGCGTCACCGGGGTCACGGTGGTCACCTCGCCGGCGAAGAGCCGGAACGTGGCGAAGGCCAGGCCGGCGGGGATCGTCACCGTCGCGGGGTGGCTCGCGCCCGAGGCCGGGTCGCTGGTGAGGGTGACCACGGCGCCGCCGGCCGGTGCGGCGGTGGTGAGCTGGATCGAGCCGGTGATCTCCTGTCCGCTGTCGAGGTTGTCCGCGCCCGGGCAGGGGTTCTCGCACGGGGGTGCGCCCAGCCAGACCGACTGCACGCCGGACGCGCTCGGCGCCACGGTGAAGGTGCGCGTCGGGGACCAGTCGGTGACCGCCGCCGTCGTCGCCGACGCGTCGCCCTGGTGGGAGCGGACCCGCCAGAACTTCGTCCCCGAGGTGAGGGAGAGGACGGTGCGCTGGGAGGAGGTGAGCTGCGGCGCGTGGTCCTCGATGTCGGTGAAGGCGCTGTCCCGGGCGATCTGCAGCTCGTACCCGGAGGGCTGCGGGTTGGGGACGTCGGCCCAGTCGATGGAGATGGGCAGGGTCAGCTGGGCGCCGTCGGCCGGGGAGAGCGGCGCGGGGGGCGGGGGGAGCGGGGCGTCGTAGGAGATCGTGAAGCTGATGGTGTTCGACGGGGCTCCCTGGACGCCGTCCGCGTCCTCGGCGATCACCCGGGCGAAGTACGTGCCCTGCTCGCAGCCGCCGCAGAAGTCACCGATCGTGATGCCGGTCGAGGTGTCGGTGATGTTGTCGATGCCGAAGGTGCCGGCCGGGAAGGACGAGTCCTTCGTGAACTGCAGGGTGTACGTGGCGGCCCCCGTGACGGCCGTCCAGAAGACCTCGAAGGACTCGAACGGGTGGAAGGAGCTGCCGTACGGCGGGAGGCTGAGGGTCGCCGCCCCGAGCTGGCCGGCGCTCGCACCCGTGACGGTGACGCTGCGCGGCGCCGAGAACGGGCTGAGGTTCAGCTCGCCGTCGACGGCCTGGACACGCCAGAAGTACGTGCCGGCGGGGATGCCGCTGACGGTGTCCTGGCGCACGCTCGGCAGGGTGGAGTCGCGCAGCACCACCGTGGAGAAGGTCGAGGTGGTGGAGACCTCCCAGTTGAAGCCGCCGTTGATCGAGTCGGGGCTGATGTCGGAGGTCCACGCGATGGTGAACGGCGTGGTGACGCTCGCGCCGGCCGCGGGGGAGACGAGCGTCGGCGGCGACGTCGACGGCTCGGGATCGGGCGCCGGCTGGCTCACGGTGCAGCCGCTCAGGGTGACCACACGGGGGGCGGCCGAGCCGTCGTTGACGTCGACCGTGCAGTCCGGCGGTGCCGTGTACGGGGTGCGGCTGATCCGGAACCGGCCCGAGCTGCTGCTGCGGCCCAGCACCTCGCCGTCGACCGTGATGTCCCGGTTGGCGGTCGCGGTGCCCTCCAGCCTGAGCCGGGACCCGGAGATCTCCGCCCTGCTCACCGTCACCGCCCCGTAGGCCGGGGCCAGCGGGGTCGCGACGAGAGCCGTCGCCAGGACCAGGATCAGAGTGGCTCGTCCGCGCATGGTGCCCGCCCGCCTCCCGCGTGCACACCGTCGTGCACGAACGTCGTGCCCGGTGGTACGGCCGGGCAGGGCCCAGGGATTGCACGGCCCCGTCGCGCTCGGCCGTGCGGGCCGGGCTCAGGGGTTCGGCGGGCAGGGCGCAGGGGTTCGGCGGGCCGGGCTCAGGGGTGCGGCGGAGCCGCCTGGCTCGGCGCCGCGGCGGTGACGCACGAAGGGCCGCGCACCCTCGCGGGTGGCGGCCCTGGTGGCGCGTCGGTGTCAGACGGCGCGGGTGACCTTGTCGGCCTTGAGGCACGAGGTGCACACGTTCACGCGCTTCGGCGCGCCGTTGACGAGGGCGCGCACGCGCTGGATGTTGGGGTTCCAACGGCGGCTGGTCCGCACGTGGGAGTGCGAGACGCTCTTGCCGAAGCTGGGGCGCTTGCCGCAGACGTCGCAGGTGGCAGCCACGGTCGTTCTCCTGATCTTCTCGCTGACGCGCGGCCGGGGCGGCCGTACGCGATGGTCGGTGAGCCCGGCGGGCAGGCGCAGGCCTGAGGTCGCGGGCAACCTGGCAAGAGTACCCGACCACGGGCCGGGGCCCCAAACGGTGCCGGGTGCGGCGGCCGGTGGCGTCGACCACAGGCCGACGGCGTCGTGTCGGTGCCACCGGCTAACCTGCCACACGTGAGCACCGACCACGTGAGCACCGGCGGGGCGCGCGCGGGCGCACCGCTCGCGCGCGGGGTCCGCCACGACCCCGCCGTCGCCGGCGACGTGCGCTTCCGCCTCGGACGGTCGCTGAAGGACCTCCTCGGCGAGCGCACCGCCAAGGCGCTGGACAAGATCGGCCTGCGCACGGAGGAGGACATCCTCCGTCACTACCCGCGTCGCTACGGCGACCGGGGACGCCTGTCCGACCTGCGGAGCCTCGCCGTCGGCGAGCACGTCACGGTCATCGCCCAGGTGGCCCGGACCTCGGCGCGACGCATGCAGAACCGGCCCGGGGCGATCCTCACCTCGATCATCACGGACGGGACGAACGAGCTCACCCTGACGTTCTTCGGCAAGAACCTCGGCACGGTGAAGTACCACGAGGGCCGGCTCCGGCCCGGGGAGAGCGGGATGTTCACCGGCACGGTGAGCGACTACCGCGGTACCCGGCAGCTCACGCACCCGGACTACCGGACCTTCCGCGACGTCGACGACGAGGCCGCGGCGATGGAGAGCATGGACTGGCCGATCCCGATCTACCCGGCCAGCGCGGAGATGCCCTCCTGGAAGGTCGCCGACGCCGTGCAGACCGTCCTGCGGCCGCAGCGTCCCGAGGACGTGCCCGAGCCGCTGCCCGAGCAGTACCGCCGCGAGCACGGCCTGCCGGGGGCCCTCGAGGCGTTCCGCTCGATCCACCTGCCGCACAGCGAGGGGGAGTGGCGTCGCGCGCAGGACCGCATGCGTCACGAGGAGGCGTTCGTCCTGCAGACGGCGCTGGCGCGCCGACGGGCCGCGGCGCTCGCCGAGCCGGCGACGGCCCGGCCGCCGCGCGCCGGCGGGATCCGTGAGGCCTTCGAGGCGCGCCTGCCCTTCACCCTGACCGCCGGGCAGCGCGAGGTGGGGGACGTCGTCGCCGAGGAGCTGGCCCGCCCGGTGCCCATGCAGCGGCTCCTCCAGGGCGAGGTGGGCTCGGGCAAGACCGTCGTGGCCCTGCGGGCGATGCTCCAGGTGGTCGACACCGGCGGGCAGGCGGCCCTGCTCGCGCCGACCGAGGTCCTGGCCCACCAGCACCACCGCTCCATCACCGGGCTGCTCGGGCCGCTGGCGGAGGGCGGGATGCTCGGCGGCGCGGAGGAGGGCACCCGCGTCGTGCTGCTGACCGGGTCGATGGGCGCGGCCGCCCGGCGCAAGGCGCTCGCCGCCGCCGCGTCCGGGGAGGCGGGCATCGTCGTGGGCACGCACGCCCTCCTCGGTGACGTGGTCCAGCTCGCCGACCTCGGCCTCGTCGTGGTCGACGAGCAGCACCGTTTCGGGGTGGAGCAGCGCGACGCCCTGCGGGCGAAGGCCCGGGTGAGCCCGCACCTGCTCGTCATGACCGCCACGCCGATCCCCCGGACGGTGGCCATGACGAGCTTCGGGGACCTCGAGACCTCCACGCTGCGCGAGCTGCCCGCCGGCCGGGCCGGGGTGAGCACCTCCGTCGTGCCCGCCGGCAACGAGCGGTGGGTCGGGCGCATGTGGGAGCGCATCCGCGAGGAGGTCGACGGCGGTGGTCGCGCCTACGTCGTGTGCCCGCGGATCGACGCGGCGGACGACGCGGCCCTCGTGGCCGACGGCGACCCGGACGACGTGCCGGCCGACCTGCTCGACGCCGCCAAGCCGGCGGGGCCGCCGCTGGCGTCGGTCGAGGAGGTCACCGAGCTGCTCCGCGCCGTCCCGGCGCTGGCGGGGGTCGCCGTCGGGCAGATGCACGGGCGCCTGAGCGGGGAGGAGAAGGACGCCGCGATGCGCGCCTTCGCCACCGGCGAGACCCCGGTGCTGGTGTCCACCACCGTCATCGAGGTCGGGGTCGACGTCCCCGACGCCACCGTCATGGTCGTCCTCGACGCCGAACGGTTCGGCCTGTCCCAGCTGCACCAGCTGCGCGGCCGGATCGGCCGCGGTGACCGGCCGGGGGTGTGCATGGCGGTCACCGCGGCCGCGCCCGGCAGCCCCGCCTTCGCCCGGGTCGAGGCGTTCGCGGCGACGGCGGACGGCTTCCGCCTCGCGGAGCTGGACCTCGAGATGCGGCGGGAGGGCGACGTCCTCGGCGCGGCCCAGTCCGGGCGGGGCACCTCCTTGCGTCTGCTCCGCGTGACCAAGGACGCCGAGATCATCGACGCCGCCCGGGCGGCCGCGCGTGCGGTCGTCGCGGCCGACCCGGAGCTCGCCGCGCACACCGATCTCGCCGAGGTGCTGGCCCGGCACGTCGACGAGGAGACCGCCGCCTACCTCGAGCGGGCGTAGCGACGCCACGACCGGGCGTGCCCGAGCCTGCCCGGAGCGGCGCCCGGCGGGCGCCGCTCGGCGCGCAGGGCACGCGCCGGGTCAGCCTCGCAGCGCGATCCAGATGAACAGCTGGGTGAGCAGGAACCCCGTCACCATGTTGAGCCAGAGGAACCGGCGCCAGCCGCCGTTCGCCCGCTCGCAGTCCTCGTCCACCAGCGACCGGTAGGGGGCGACGCTGACGACGTAGGGCACGACGAGCAGTCCGGCCAGCGCCCCGGGGAATCCGGTGGCCAGGACCACCACGCCGGCGAGGACGTACAGCGCCATCGCCAGCCGGACCGTGCGGGCCGCGCCCAGCCAGGTGGCGATCGAGCCGATGCCCGCGGACCGGTCCGCCACGACGTCCTGGACGGCGCCGAAGCCCTGGGAGGCCATGCCCCAGAGGAAGAAGGCGACCATCGCCGCCACCGCCGCCCCGGTCGGTGCGGCCCCGGCCAGGGCGAGCCCGAAGACCGCCGGGCTGACGAAGTGCGTCGCCGAGGTGGCCGAGTCCAGGACGGGCCGCTCCTTGAAGCGCAGGCCGGGTGCCGAGTACGCCACCACGGCGAAGACGCTCACCGCGAGCACGAGCGCCGACGTCGCCGTGCCCATGAGGAGGAGGGCGACGAGGAAGGGCAGGTTGCTCAGCACCGCCGACCAGAGGGTGACCCGGTGCCACCGTCGCGCCAGGACGATGCCCTCGATGCCGCCCTTGCGCGGGTTGCGCAGGTCGGACTCGAAGTCGAAGACGTCGTTGATGCCGTACATCAGCAGGTTGTACGGGACGAGGAAGTACAGGGTGCCCACGACGAGGGCGACGTCGACGCCGCCGCCCGCCAGGAGGTACGCCGCCGCGAAGGGGTACGCGGTGTTGATCCAGCTGACGGGTCGGGAGGAGCCGACGACCTGGCGCAGGGCCGCGCTCACGCCGCCTGTCTGCGACACGCTCATGCCTCCCTCCCGGTCGCTTCCGCCGCGGTGGTCCGGTTGGTCGCGGTGGCCTGACCGACCGAGGCCGCCGACGTCGCCGCCGACCGGCCGGCCCGCAGGGCCACCAGCGCGGGCAGACCGAGCCCGGCGGCCACCGGCCAGGCCAGGTCCTCCACGGGCGCCAGGCCGAGGCGCAGGCCGGTCAGCGCGGCCTCGTCGAACCGGAAGAGGTCCGCGGCGATCATGACGGAGTCGAACACGACGGTGAGCACCACGAGCGCCACGACCGTGACCACCGTGGCGAGCCACCACCGCCGCGACGGCCGCACCGTCCACCAGGCCACGACCAGGACCGCGACGGCCACGGCGACGAACAGCAGACCCAGGCCGAGGTAGGTCATCGCTGCGCCCCCTGCCGGGCGGCGGGCGCCGGGAGCAGGCGCAGCGCGAGGGCGTGCAGCACCAGGGTCAGGTAGCACAGGAAGCTGATGAAGAACAGCTCCTCGAGCGGCAGCTCGGGCAGCAGCTCGATCCCGGTCATCGCCGCCGACTGGCCGCGCTCGAAGAAGCCGAGGGCGATCGCGGTGAGGTCCCACAGGAGGAAGAACGCCACGCCGGCGAGGAGCACCCCCGCCGCCCGGCGGGGCCGGTGCCACAGGACGAGGCGCCACCGGCGGTCCATGACCACCATCGACGCCAGCGAGACGGCCAGGGCGAGCAGGTACTCCCACCCCGTCACAGCGGGACCGCCAGGGGCTCGGTGGAGTGGTCGTGACGCAGCCGCTTCAGCATGATCTCGGCGCTGATGAGGCACATCGGCAGCCCGATCCCGGGAATCGTGCTCGACCCGGCGTAGTACAGCCCCGCCACCCGGCGCGAGGCGTTGGACCCCCGCAGGAAGGCGCTCTGGCGGAGCGTGTGCGCGGGCCCGAGCACCCCGCCCGACCAGGCGTTGAGCTCCGCGGCGAAGTCCGCCGGCCCGACCGTGCGGCGTACGACGACGCGCTCGTGCAGGTCCTCGATGCCCGCCCAGGCGGCGATCTGGTCGATGGCCGCGTCGGCGATCCGCTCGACGGCGGGGTCGCCGGCGCCGTCGACGCCGCCGCGCCCCAGGGTGACGTCGGCCGGGACCGGCACGAGGACGAAGAGGTTCTCCGTGCCGGGCGGGGCGACCGTCGGGTCGGTCTGGGACGGCTTGCAGACGTACGACGACGCGGGGTCCGGCACCCGGGGGGAGCGGCCGAAGATGGCGTCGAAGTTGCTCTGCCAGTCGGTGGTGAAGAACAGCGAGTGGTGGGGGAGCTCGGGCAGGCTGCCGCGCACGCCGAGGTAGAGCAGGACGGCGCCCGGGCCCGAGGTCCGGCGGTCCCACCAGCGCTGCGGGTAGGTCCGCAGGCGCTCGGGGAGGAGCTGGGTCTCGACGTGGTGGAGGTCGGCCGCGGCGACGACGACCTCGGCCCGGATGGTGTGCTCCGCACCGTCGGCGGTGCGGTAGCGCACCCCGCGCGCCCCGGCGCGCACGCCGAGCCCCCCGCGCAAACTGCGGGCGGCGGCGGCGAGGCCGCGGCGTCGCCCCACCCGCTCGGGGACGGCGCCGGTGAGGATCGCGGTGACCGTCGCCCCGGTGTGCAGGCGCGCGCCCTCGCGGACGGCCAGCGCGGCGACGACCTCGATGAGGCGGGTGAAGCCGCCCTGGGGGTACCGCACGGCGTCGGCGATGTCCATGTGGCTCATGAGGTGATACATGCTGGGCGCCCGGTCGGGCGAGGAGCCGAGGAAGACCGCCGGGTAGCCGAGCACCTGGCGCAGGCGCGGGTCCTGGAACCGGGCGGCGACGAACGAGCCGAGCGGCCGGAGCAGGAGCTCGGCCAGGTGCGGCGCCCGGGACAGGACGTCGCGGTGCAGCAGCGACCGCGGCGAGGCGAACGTCGTGTAGAGGAACCGGCGCACCGCCAGGTCGTAGGCCTGCCGCGCGGAGTCCAGGTAGGCCTCGAGGCGGCGTCCCGCGCCGGGCTCGACCGACTCGAAGGTGGCGATGTTCGCGGCCCGGTCGGCCCGGATGTCGAGGGGGGCGGAGCCGTCCTCGAAGAAGACCCGGTAGCCGGGGTCCAGGACGCTGAGGTCGAGCTGCTCGGCGGCCGAGGTGCCGAGCAGCTCGAAGAAGTGGTCGAAGACCTCGGGCATGAGGTACCACGACGGCCCGGTGTCGAACCGGAAGCCGCCGGACTCCCAGGACCCCGCCCGGCCGCCGAGCTCGTCGTTCTGCTCGAGCAGGTCCACCTCGTACCCCTCGCGGGCCAGGAGGGCGGCGGAGGCCAGACCGGCGATCCCGCCACCGACGACGACGGCGCGCGGCCGGGCGCCGGCACCGGTCGCCGGCCGGTCCGGCGCGGCACCGGCGCTCGGCACGCCCGGGACCGTGCGGGCGCTCACGCCCCCACCCCGAGCAGCGAGGCGAGGAGGATGCGGGCCTTGACCGGCCCGGGGACCCGCACCCGCTCGGCGCGGATCCGGCTGGCCGGGGTGGTGCGCAGACGCCGGGACAGCTCGGCGAAGAGGCCGTGCGCCGCGCGCACGGCCCGGCGGCTGCTCGGCGGCAGCAGCGGGACCACGGCCGCGGCCGCTGCGAGGTCGGCGTCGATGTCGTCCAGGAGCGCGTCCTTGTGGGTGTCGGCGAAGTGCTCGGGGTCCAGGCCGGGGAAGTAGGTGCGGCCGAGGTCGTCGTGGTCCTCGGCGAGGTCGCGCAGGAAGTTCACCTTCTGGAACGCCGCTCCGAGGCGGCGCGCGCCGGGCGCGAGCTCGTCGTAGCCGGACCGCGCCGCCGGGTCGGTGAGGAAGACCCGCAGGCACATGAGCCCCACCACCTCCGCGGAGCCGTAGACGTAGGTGTCCAGGCTGGCGCGGTCGTGCTCGTGGACGGCGAGGTCGGCGCGCATCGAGGCGAAGAAGGGCGTGAGGAGCTCGGGGCCGATGCCGCAGGCGCGGGCGGTGCCGGCGAACGCGTGCACGATGAGGTTCGTGCTGTAGCCGGTGCGCAGGGCCTGGTAGGTCTCCTCCTCCAGGACGGTCAGGACGTGGCCCCGGTGGGCGGCCTCGGCCGCCGCGGGGTCGTCGACGACCTCGTCGGCGATGCGGACCAGGGCGTAGACGTTGCGCACGTGGGTGCGCACCGGCTCGGCGAGGAGCCGGCACGCCCAGGCGAAGGAGGTGGAGTAGGCGCTGATGACGACGGCGGCGCTGCGCCGGGCGACGTCGTCGTAGATCGCCCGCGCGGGTGTCGACGTCGTGTGGTCGAGGCTCATGCTGCCCTCCGGACGAGCTGGTCGGTCAGGGCGGTGAGGTGCGCGACGACGTCGTCGGAGATCCCGAGGTCGGCGGCCAGACCCAGGGCGGCCGAGACGTAGTCGTCGGCGAGGTCCTCGATGAAGCTGCGCGAGCCGCACGTCGTGAGGAGCTCACGGACCTCGGCCGCGTGGGCCTCGTCGAGGTCCGGGTCGCCGACGTAGGCCGCGATCCGCGGCCAGGCGGCGGTCGTGCGGGCGTGCGCCATGAGCGGGGTGTGCTTGCCCTCGCGCAGGTCGGTCAGGACGGACTTCCCCGTGAGGTCCTCGGCGCCGAAGACCCCCTGGAGGTCGTCGAGGAGCTGGAAGGAGATGCCGACGAGGCGGCCGAGCTCGGCGAGGCCGGCGACCAGCGGCTCCGGGGCGCCGGCGAGCACGGCGCCCGCCTGGAGCGGCAGCTCGAAGGAGTACACGGCCGTCTTGCGCTCCTCCATGGTCAGCACCTCGCCGAGAGAGACCGGCGCGAGGTCGAGGGAGAGGTGGACGTCGGCCAGCTCGCCGGCCGCGGTGACGTGCAACGCCTCGTCCATGAGGTCCAGCAGGCGGGTGGTCACGGCCGGGGCCGCGCCGCAGGTCGCCATGGCGCGCACCGCGGCGGCGAGGGCGAGGTCGCCCGCCAGGATCCCCGCGGTGTCGGCGTAGCCGCGGGCCGGCCCGTCGGCGGCGCCGGCCCGCCGGGCCGCGGCGTAGAACGTCCCGGAGACGTTCGGGCGGCCACGACGGGTGTCGTCGCCGTCGATGACGTCGTCGTGGATGACGAACGCGCAGTGCAGCAGCTCCACGGCCGCGCCGACCCGGGTGGCCAGCTCGTCGTCGGCGCCGCCGAGCGAGCGGTACATCGCCGCCACGAGCGCGGGCCGGAACCGCTTGCCGCCCTCGGCGGCGTCACCCAGCGCCGACCAGAGCCGGGCGTACTCCGGGCCGAGCGAGCCGCTGTCGCGGCGCAGGTGGGCCTCGAGGACGGCGTCGACGGCGTTCATCCGGCCAGCTCCGTCACTCCGGGGACGTCGTCGAGGTCGGCCTCGGCGAGCGCCCGCACCTGCTCGACCGTCCAGGGGCTCAGCGCCCACGGCGCGGAGACCACCGCCCGGCCGAGGGACTCGGGCGCCACCCACGCGAGGTCCATGACCTCCTCGGGGTTCGGGACCGGGGCGTGCAGGGCGGTGGCGACGTAGACCGGGCACAGCTCGTTCTCCACGACGCCGGACGCGTCGGTCGCCCGGTAGCGGAAGTCGGGCAGCACGCACGTGACGTCGGTGAGGCTGAGGCCGAGCTCGGAGCGCGCATGGCGGGCGATCGCCACGGTCATCGGCTCCCCGGACCGCGGGTGCCCGCAGAAGCTGTTCGTCCACACGCCCGGGAACGTCCGCTTGGCCAGCGCCCGCCGGGTCATGAGCAGGTCACCGTCGGCCCGGAAGACGTAGCAGGAGAACGCCAGGTGCAGGGGTGTCTGTGGCCCGTGCACGCTCGCCCGCGGGGCGGTGCCGACGGCCCGGCCGTCGTCGTCGACGAGCACGACGTGGTCCGCGGTGGTGAGGGTGGTCGACGTCGGCATCTCGGCCTCCTGGAGGAGCGTCGGGGGATGACGGCAACTTACTAGATAAGCAAGCAAGTTGTCGAGTAAGGTAGTTGTGTGACCACCGAGCAGGTACCTGGATACTGGTACGACGACGACGATCCGGCCACCCTTGTGCTGGGTGCACTCCGCCGGTTCAGACGAGCCGACCAGGAGATGCGCCGGCGCATGAGCGCCGACATGGACATGAACGTCAGCGACGTCCAGGCGCTGCAGCTGATCATCGCGGCGGAGAACCGCGGGGAGGTCGCGACCCCGCGCCAGGTGAGCGCCCATCTGGGGATCTCGACCGCCTCGACCACCAAGCTCGTCGACCGGCTCGCGGCGTCGGGGCACCTCGAGCGCGTGCCGCACCCGCGGGACCGGCGCTCGGTGGTCCTGCGGGCCACGCCGTACGCGCACCGCGAGCTGCGCGAGCGGATGGCCCGCATGCACCGTCGGATGGGCGAGATCGCCCGGGCGGTGCGGCCCGAGGCCCGCCAGGACGTCGCGGACTTCCTCCTCGCCATGGCCGACGAGCTCGACCTCGCCGGCACCCCGCTGCGCGCGGCGTCGGACGGGTGAGGCACGGTCAGGCCGTCAGCCGGCCGCGGACGATGCTGTCCCCGGAGTGTGCGGGGTCGCCGTCCAGGGGCTCCCGGGAGACGTCGACGATGGGGTACTCGTCGATGTCCAGCCCGTCCGGCAGCTCGAAGGTGCCCTGCTCGCCGGTGAGGATGCCCACGCTCACGAGCCGCTGGACCTCGGTGTCGATGAGCCAGACCTCGCGGTAGGCGTCCTCCGCCGCTCCCGGCACCTCGACGGTGAGCACGCGGCGGCCGTCGACCTCGTGGACCGAGGCGGTCCCCGTCTCGCTCCAGCCGGGCAGCGGGTCGAGGGCGGCCGATGCCACGGCGGGCCCGGGGCCGGCCGCGAGGAGGTTCTCCGCCGCCAGCGTGCCGGCGATGCCGAGCGCGAAGCTCGCCGCCGCCACCCAGGCCGTGCGGCGGCGCCACCACGGGGTGCCGGCCGCACGCGGGCCGGGTGCAGCGGCCGCCGGGGCGGGGGGTGCGCCGATCGGCCGCCCGGGTGGCGTGGCCGGGCCGACCGGCTCGGCCGACGCCGGCGCGTTCACGGCCGGAGCGACGGGAGCGTCGTCCGCCGCGAGCTCGGCGGCGATCCGGTCCCAGACGTGCGGGCCGGGCCGCTCCAGCCCGCGGGCGACCTCGGGGTGGCGCGCGAGGCCCACGACGTCGGCGAGCTCGGCGAGCGAGGCGCGGCACACGGGGCAGTCGCGGGTGTGCGCGGCCACCGCCGGGTCGGCGGGCTCGCCCAGGGCGAGGAGGGCCAGGGTCTCGTCATCGACGTGGTGGTCAGAGAGCGACATCAGGCACCTCCATCCTTGCTCGTAGTCGTCTGAGGCTTCGGGTGATGTGGGACTTCACGGTTCCCAGCGGCAGGTCGAGCCGGGCGGCGATCTGGCCGTGGGTGAGGTCCTCGAAGAACGCCAGGGACATGATCGCGCGCTGCGGGTCGCCCAGGCTCTCGATCGCGTCCGTGACGATCACCCGGTCGACGACCCGCTCGGGGTGCTCCCCGGGCGGGGCGGTCAGCGGCTCGGCGGTGGCGGACAGGGCGTCCTCCGTGCGCCGCTCCCGTGAGCGCCGTTCGTGGGCGTCGGCGACGGCGTGGCGCGTGATCCCCACCAACCAGGCGCCGATCCGGGCCCGGTCGGGGTCGAACCGCTCGCGTGAGCGCCACGCCGAGACGAACACCTGCTGGGTGACGTCCTCGGCGTCCGCGACGTTGCCGAGCGACCGCCGGGCGATGGAGAAGACCATGGGGGAGAAGCGCTCGTAGACGTCGCGCACAGCCTCGGGCCGGCCGGCCCGGAAGGCGGCCTCGAGGGCATCCTCGTCGACGGCGGCCACCTCCCCTGCCGGGACCCGGCCGCGTGGCGGTGCGACCGTGGACATCTCAGCTCCCCACGAGCCTAGCGGTGACCGTGACGTTGTCGTCGTAGCTCTGCCGCTGCGCGTCCCACTCGCCGCCGCAGGTCACCAGGACCAGGCGGGGCTCGCCGTCGCGGCGGAAGTAGGCGGACCAGTCGATGACCGTCTTGGTCGTCTGCTCGACCGTCTCCACCTCGTACCGGAGCTCGGACCCGTCGTCGCCCGTGAGGACGACGACGTCGCCGGGGCGGGCGTCGGGCAGGTCGTAGAGCGGTCCGCGCGGGGTGACGTAGCTGCCGGCGTGCGCCGCCAGGACGGCCGTGCCGGCCCCGGCGTCCAGCCCCGGACCGTGGCGGTACCAGCCCGCCCGGGCGGCGTCCTCCGGGATCTCCATCTGGCCGTCGGGGGCGACCCCGACGGCGTCGACCGGGATGTCGACGCCCAGGGCCTCGTAGACGAGTCGGACCGGCGCCGTCCGCGTCGGGGCGGCGGGGACGCCGGTCGCGTCGCGCACGGCCACGGGCACCGGCGCGGACGGTGGCGGGGGCACCACCGCCGCGCCGGGCTCCCCTGACGCCGGGGGACGGTCTGCCGTCGGGGGCTCCGCCGCGGCAGCATCCAGGTCCCCCGCCGGAGCCCGCTCCGCCGAGGCGGAGCGGGACGGGGTCTCGGTGGGTGGCTGCACCGCTACGGCGCAGCCACCCAGGAGGAGGACGGCGACGGCGAGTGCTCGGGTGCCGGTCACGGGATCCTCCTCCGGAGAGTGCGTTCTTGGTCGTACGTGCGTCGTGCGGGTCACCGGCGACTGCCGGCGACGGGGTCAGCTGCGGGCGGCGGCGAGGCGGCGGGCGCCGACCCCCAGGCCGAGCGCGAGCAGGCCGGCCAGACCCAGGTACAGCGCGGGAGAGGTCGACTCCTGGACCTCGACGAGGCCGGTCGGGACGCCGGCGGGCGCGGAGTGCAGGCCCTCGATGGTCTGGGTGGCCAGCGCGAGGTTGCCGTCCTCGAGGCTGCCCCAGGCGTAGACGATGGTGGCCACGCCGTCCTGGACGGGCACGTCGGCCGGCCCGATCACCGGGTCCGTGGTGCCGGCGGCGGCGACCGCGGCGGGCACGGTGGTGGCGTCGAGCTCGAGGGAGGCCTCGTCGGGGTTCGCGAGACCCGTGATGACGGCCTGGTCGCCGGCGAGGACGTCGACGGCCGGTGCGGCGGCCACGTGGCGCACGGTCAGGCGCCCCTGGCCGGCCTCGGTGGCGCTGGTGTCGTTGGTGAAGAGGGTCGCCGTCGGCGTGCCGTCCTCGGCGAGGTGCGCCGCGGCGGTGTAGCTCATGCCGGCCTCGAGCGGGAGGTCGACCGGGCCGATGGCGGGCTCGGAGTCGTCGGCCGCGTCGGACGCGGTGATCGCCACGGTGTACGTGCCGGCGTCGAGGTCGAGGGGACCGGCCAGCTCGCCGGGCTCGAAGTCGTCGAGCGTGAGCTCGCCGTTGACCCACACGTCGACGACGAGGTCGGGGACGCCGTGCAGGACGGAGAGCTGGGCCTGGTGCCCGTCCGCCTGGGCGGGGACGGCGGCGAAGGCGAGGATCGCGGCGATGGAGCCGCCGAGCGCTGCTGCAGTCTTCATGGTTGGTCCTCCGTGTCGTGCCCCGTGGGGCGCTGTGGTGCTGACATGGAGGACTTCCCCCGGGTCGATGCGTTTGGATGCACTTTTCCCGAGGCAATTTTTCTGCGGGGTCCGCGGCGCCTCGTCAGGAGGTGCGGCGGCGGGACCGCAGAAGCGTCACGGCAGCGATGACGGCCGCCGCGGCCCACGCGGCGTAGGCCGTCACCGGGGCGAGCGGCTCGCCCTGGGTGCGGCCGACGCCGATCCACACCAGGCCCCACACCATCGTCGCGGCGACGCCGTACCGGCCCACGGCAGACATCCGGCCGGCGCCGCCCACGAGGGCGAGCCCGACGCCCACCACGGCGACGACCGCGAGCATGGCGACCGACAACACCTGCGGCAAGCCGGCACCGGTGAAGCCCGCCCCGAGCAGCGCGGCGGCGATGTTGGCGACCGTCGCCACGCTCACCCAGCCCAGGTAGGCCCCGAAGGTCCCGTCGACCACGACGCGGTCGAGGCGCCGCCGGCCGTGCGCGACGCCCAGCCGCAGGAAGATGAGCACGAGGACGGCGAGCAGCGCAACGATCACCGCCACCGACAGCGCCACGAGACCGGCCTGCACCACGAGGATCCAGGCCGCGTTGAGGAGCATCGACGCGGCAGCGGGCCACCCCACCTTGCGGAACAAGGAGTCGGCGGCGCGTCCGGGCAGCAGCTGGACGACCGTGTAGGCGCCGAGCCCGAGGTAGATGACCGTCCAGACCGAGAAGGCGGGCGACGCGGGCGCGAGGTGCGTGGCGTCCGCGGCGAGCAGCCCGCCCGCCGCGTCCTGGATCGGCGTCCCGCCGAAGACCCCGACACCGATCATCGACCCGACGACGCAGAGGACGAGGCTGATCGTCACCGCGACCTGCCGGACGCGGTCGGCGCGGGTGACGACCGCCGCGACGGGTGCGCTCACGGGGCCGTCGTCTGCGCCGCGGTCCCGGTGTCCTCGGCCGTCTCCCCGTCCGCCGCCTTCGCCGTCCCTCCGTCCGCCGCCTTCGCCGCCTCCTCGGCGGCGCGGGCGATGTTGCGCTGCATGCCGCCGAAGACCACGCCGTGGAAGGGGTAGACCGCCCACCAGTACGCCTGGCCGAGCAGCCCGTGCGGGTGGTAGATCGCCCGCTGGCGGAAGAGCGTCCGGCCGGCGTCGTCGGTGTCGGCCACGAGCTCGAGCCAGGCCTCGCCGGGCAGACGCATCTCCGCCCGCAGCCGCAGGAGGTGGCCGTCGTCGAGCTTCTCCACGCGCCACCAGTCCAGCGCGTCGCCGACGGCGAGCTGGTGCGGATGACGTCGGCCGCGGCGCAGGCCCGGCCCGCCGAAGACGCGGTCCATGAGCCCGCGCGCCACCCACCCCAGGCGCCAGGAGTACCAGCCGTGCGCCCCACCGATGCCCTCGATGACCGTCCACAGGTCGTCGGCGCCCGCGTCGACGACCGTCTCGCGCTCGTCCACCTGCAGGGACCCACCGGCCCAGTCCGGGTCGTCGGGCAGCGGGTCGGACGGCGCGCCGGCCGGGGAGGCGGACGACCAGCTCGTGGAGACGTCGAAGTCGCGGACCCGCTGGAGGGCGAGCTCGACGGCCCGGTCGAAGCCGATGAGGCCCTCGGGCGGGTCGGGGACGTAGGCCTTGATGTCCTCCTCCTTCGCCACGACCTCGTGGATGAGCGACTCCACGAGCGGGCGCGCGAGCCCGGCGGGCACCGGGGTGACCAGGCCCACCCAGTGGCTCGCCAGCCGTGGGGTGAGCACGGGGACGGTCTTGATGACCCGCGGGGGCAGGCCGGCGACGGCGGCGTAGCGCTGCATCATCTGCCGGTAGGTGAGGACCTCGGGCCCGCCGATGTCGAACGCGCGGCTGACGTCGGCCGGCATGGACGCCGCCCCGACGAGGTAGCGCAGGACGTCACGCACGGCGATGGGCTGGATCCGGTTCTCCAGCCACTTCGGCGCGATCATCGCCGGGAGCCGCTCGGTGAGGTAGCGCATCATCTCGAAGGACGCGCTGCCCGAGCCGATGATGACCGCGGCCTGCAGGACGGTGGTGGGCACGCCGGAGGCGAGGAGGATCTCCCCGACCTCCTTGCGTGAGCTCAGGTGGGCGGAGAGCTCCTCCTCCTCGGGGTGCAGGCCGCCGAGGTAGACGATGCGCCCGACGCCGGCCCGGCGGGCCGCGACCCCGAAGGTGCGGGCGGTGCGCCGGTCGCGCTCCTCGAAGGTCGCGCCGGTCCCGAGGGAGTGGATGAGGTAGTAGGCGACGTCCACGCCCTCCATGGCCGCGGCGAGCGCGTCCTCGTCGAGGGCGTCGGCCGCGACGACCTCGATGCCCTCGCGCCAGGGCCGCCCGTCGAGCCGGTCGGGGTGGCGCGCCATGGCGCGCACCCGCAGGCCGGCGGCGAGGAGCTCGGGCACGAGGCGGCCGCCGATGTAGCCGGTGGCGCCGGAGACGAGGGCGAGGGGGGCGTCGGTCATGGGGCCAGTCTGCGGCAGGTGCCTGTGCCGCGCCCGGGCTCGGGGGCGGACGTCGTGGCCCGTGCGAGTCGGGCGCCGCCCTTTCCTGCCGGCACGAGATGGAGTTTGGGTGGAGAAACTGTCAGGCGGAGCGGCGCCGTCGCCGTGCCGTGCCGTCGGACCGGTCAACGCCCGTCAAGGCGGTCGGACTAGTCGGCCTGTCGTCGGATGAAGGCCGCCATGCCCGGCACCGTGAAGGACACCACGCCGTGGTCGGGGGCGTAGATCAGGCCTTTGTGAATCAGGTTTGCGCGAGTTGGCCCCAGCGCGTTGATCGTCTTCTTGAGTCGTGAAGCAACTTCCCCCGAGCCCACGCCAGTGTCACCTTCAGGACACATCGCGCGCAGGTACCGCTTCTCGGAGGCTGTAGTTCTGTCCCAGCGTGCCTTGAAGAAGCCGCTGTCCAACTGCTTCTGGCCGACGGAGACTCCCACCCTCGCGTCTACCAGCTCGATGCGGTCACCATCGGCCACATCCCATGCCTCTCGACCGAACTGCTGGATGAAGTAAGGCTATCGACCGGAAGCTTCGACGAGATTCTCGAGCGCGGCTCCGTCCCATGAAACACCCTCCTGCTCGGCGGGTCGGACGATGGCTGCGTGCGCGTCCTCATGCGACAGTTTTTCGACCGGGTTGAACTGGAACCGTTCTGTGTACGACTTTGCTTCGGCCAGCGTCTGAGGAAGGCTCGGGAGACCTGCGAGAGCGAACAGCACCGGCCAGTTGTCCTGCGCTGCAGCTTGAGAGACCACAGCGAGCGTCGTCAACTCCGCGGTGCTCAGGTCCTGCGCCTCGTCGATCAGGATTGCGAGTCCCACGCCCTCCTCGGCTGCCGCGAGGGATACGTCCTTGATGATCTTTCGGAGATCGGTGTCGAGGACGCCGCTGTCTGCGCCACCCCCGGGAATGCCGGACAGGTCCGCTCCAAACGTCCAGGTCCCTGTCGCGTCGTAGGAGGCCTTGAAAGAGAGGGCGGTCTTCAGTGCCCGAAGGACTCTGCGCCCGGCGGAAGGTCGACTGATCTCTGAGAGTGGCTCGTACAGTCCTTCGCCCAGCATCTCTCGCAGTGATCGGTTTGCGCCCGCTTCGACTTGAACTACCCACCAGTCGCGTGCCTGTGCGTCATGGCGCAACTGGGTCAACAGGACGGTCTTGCCAACTCCGCGCAGGCCATACAGCACGAACGGCTGATCTGTGACGCCGCGCTCTGCTCGCTGGAGGGCGATGTCCCAGGAGCGCAGCGTGTCGTCGCGACCGACGAGCGCGGCTGGCTTGCGGCCCGCGCCAGGCATGTACGGATTTCTCACCGGGTCCACGATGCCCATCCTAACTAACTATGCAGACCTATAGCGGTCTATGTGCACGTATAGCGTCTGGGCTGCCCCACCTCACCCACCAGCGGCCGTCGGGCGGTCTTGGCGGGCGGGCCGAGTCCCGCAACCACACGGCTCCACCGGTGATTCTGCGCTCAACCCGCCAGGTCGAGGGCCCCGGCGAGGATCTCGTAGGAGCGACGGCGCTGCTCGTGCGTGGGGGCGTTCGTCGCGACGATGATCTCGTCCGCCCCCGCGTGCCGGACGAACATCTCGACCTGGTCCTTGAGGCCCTCGGGCCCGCCGACCGCGGAGTAGTGCGTCATCATCCGGATCTGGTCGCCGGCGGGGGAGGCGAGGACGGCGTCGGCCTCGGCGGGGGTGAGGTCCTCGCCGCGGCGCGTCAGGCGGGCTGCGCCGGCGCGCAGGGCGTCGGCGTGGAGCTCGCGGGCGGCGGCGTCGGTGTCGGCGGCGAAGACGTTGAGGCCGGCGATGACCCACGGCTCGGGATGACGCGCGGACGGCCGGTACTCGCGGCGGTAGGCCTGCACGGCGTCGACGAGCGCCGTCGGGGCGAAGTGGGAGGCGAAGGCGTAGGGCAGGCCCAGCGCCGCCGCGAGCCGGGCACCGAAGAGGGAGGAGCCCAGGATGTACAACGGGACCTCGGTGCCGGTGCCCGGGGTGGCGCGGACGCCCTGGCCGGGCGTGAGGGGACCGAGGAGGGACTGCAGCTCGACCACGTCCTGCGGGAAGCTCTCCGCGGCGGAGGGGTCGCGGCGCAGCGCGCGCAGCATGGCCATGTCCCCGCCGGGGGCGCGGCCCAGGCCCAGGTCGATGCGGCCGGGGTAGAGCGTCTCGAGCGTGCCGAACTGCTCGGCGACGACGAGGGGGGAGTGGTTGGGCAGCATGACCCCGCCGGCACCGACCCGGATGGTGCTCGTGTGCGCCGCGACGTGCCCGACGAGCACGGCGGTGGCCGAGGACGCCACCGTGGGCATGTTGTGGTGCTCGGCGAACCAGTAGCGGCGGTAGCCCCACCGCTCGGCGTGGCGGGCGAGGTCGACGGAGCTGTCGAGCGTCTCGCGGACGGTGCCACCGGTGTGGACGGTCGCGAGGTCGAGGACGGAGACGGGGACGGACATGGTGCTCCCTGGAGGTACCGGACGCGTGAGGTCGCCAATCGATCTCGGTCCACGGTACGTCAGCGCACACCGGTGGAACACGCCCCGCTCGTCCCGCGTTGGACAGGTGTACGCATCGGACAGGGAGGGACGGATGCGCAACCAGCACCTGCAGCGCAACGAGTTCGAGGACGACGAGGGCGTCACCCGACGCTACGCGCCCCACGCCAACGGTGGCGGGTACGTCGAGGCGGCCGCGCGCGTGGACCCCACCGCGTTCGTCGGCGAGGGTGCCTACGTCGACCCCGGGGCGCAGGTCATGCCGCGAGCGCGTGTCGCCCCCCGGGCCTGGGTCGACCGCGGGTCGGTGGTCGGCGCGGACGCCGAGGTCGGACCCGGCGCCCACGTGGGCCCGCGTGCGGTCGTCGGGAGCGGGGCCACGGTCGGGGCACGCGCCCGGGTCGGGGAGTGGGTCCGGGTCGCTCCGCGATCCCGGGTGGCCCCCGACACCGTCCTGACGGCCGGGGTGACCACGGCGGCCGGGGCCACGACGGCGGCCGGGGTGACCACGGCGGCCGGGGCCGGCTCGGCCGGGACGACGTCCACGAGGTCGGACGCGAGGTCGTCGGCGCGGCGCCGGCGGGCCGCCTAGACCCGTCTGGACGGTCGGGGCGGAGCCTAGGCTGGTCCGATGACCAGGATCGTGGCCGGCTCGGCCGGCGGGCGGAGCCTCGACGTGCCGCGCACCGGCACCAGGCCCACCTCCGAACGGGTCCGCGAGGCGCTGTTCTCCCGGTTGGACCACCTCGGCGTCGTCCGGGGCGCCGTCGTCCTGGACCTCTACGCCGGCTCGGGCGCACTCGGTCTGGAGGCAGCCTCGCGCGGGGCGCGCCGGGTGACCCTCGTCGAGGCGGCCCGCCCGGCTGCGGCCCTGTGCCGGAAGAACGCCGCCAGGCTGGGCCTCGGCGGGGTCACCGTCGTCGGCGCCCGCGTCCTGACCCACCTGGCCGGCCCGCCCCTCGCGGCGGACCTCGTCCTGCTCGACCCGCCCTACGACGTCGACGAGGACGACCTCGCCGAGGTCCTGGCACGGCTGGGGGACGGGTGGGTGGCCCCGGACGGGGTGGTCGTCGTCGAACGCTCGCGCCGCAGCCCCGAGCCGGCGTGGCCGGCCGGGATGATCCGCACCGACTCCCGGACATACGGCGACACGCAGGTCTGGTTCGCCGAGCCGGCCCCGGGGTAGCACCGCCACGCGGGTCCCGCCTCCCCGGCGTCGGCCCGCGGGGCCGTTACGGTGACGCCCATGGACGCCACGCGGGACGGCACCCTGGCGGTGTGCCCCGGGTCGTACGACCCCATCACCCTCGGGCACGTCGACGTCGTCCGGCGAGCGCGCGGCCTCTTCGGCGAGGTCGTGGTCGCCGTCGCGCACAACCCCGACAAGCGCTACCTCCTCGACCTCGACGAGCGCCTCGCGCTGGCCCGCTCCGCCACCGCCGGGATCGACGGCGTGCGCGTGGCCGCGGTGCCCGGTCTGCTCGCGGAGTTCTGCGCGCAGGTCGGCGCCACCGCCGTGGTCAAGGGTCTGCGCGGCGCTGCCGACTTCGACGCCGAGCACTCGATGGCCCTCATGAACCGCCACCTCAGCGGCGTCGAGACCGTCTTCGTCATGGGCGACCCGGCGCTCGCCCACGTCGCCTCCTCCCTCGTCAAGGACGTCGCCCGCCACGGCGGCCCGGTCGAGGACCTCGTCACCGCCGACGTCGCCGCGGCGCTGCGCCGCGTGCTGCCCGCACCACCCGTCCCTGGAGGTACGCGATGACCACGACCGAGCAGACCCGCGAGGGCGCCTCGCTGATGTCGATCCTCGACGAGCTCACCGAGATGCTCGGCAGCGCCCGCGCGATGCCGATGTCGGCGTCGGTGCTGGTGAACAGGGCCGAGGTCCTCGACCTCCTCGACGCCGCCCGGGCGGTGGTGCCCGAGGAGATCCACGCCGCGGACGACATCGTCGCCGACGCCGACGCGATGCTCGAGCGGGCGCGCGACCGGGCCGAGGCCGTCCTCGCCGACGCCCGCGCCCGCGCCGAGGAGCTCGTGGCGGGGGAGCGCGTGGTGCGCCTCGCGCAGGAGCGCGCCGCGCAGATCGTCGCCGAGGCGGAGGCGAGCGCCGCGAAGCTCGCCGCGGACGCCAACGACTACTGCGACCGCCAGCTCGCCCAGTTCGAGATCGACCTCGGGGCCATCGGCACCCAGGTCCGTGCCGGCCGGGAGGCGCTCGCCGCCCGGGTCGGCCGCGAGAGCGCCGCCGACACCGAGCGGTAGCGGCCCGGGCGGGTAGCATCGACGCCGGTCCGCGCGCCGTCGCGGAGCCGCCGTCACCCCAGAGGAGAGCCATGGACCCCCGATCCCCGCTCGTGGTCAGCACGCACGACCTCGGCCGCCGGGCCGGGGCGATGCGCACCCTCAGCACGAGCGTCCCAGCCCCCGCCGACATGGGCACGGAGGTCATCGGCGTGCCCCTCGGCGCCGAGCTCGACCTGGACCTGACCCTGCAGGCGGTCGCCGACGGCGTCCTCGTCACCGGCACCGCCGCCGCGCCCCTGCACGGGGAGTGCGTGCGCTGCCTGCGCGACGTCGACTCCTCGATCACCGTCGACGTCTCGGAGCTGTACTACTACGAGGGCCGCAAGGCCGCGCTGACCGAGGAGGGCGACGAGGAGGCCGAGGACCTCCCCGAGCTCGAGGGCGAGCTCCTCGACCTCGAGCCCACCGTGCGCGACGCGGTCGTCCTCGCCCTGCCGTTCCAGCCCCTGTGCCGCGCGGACTGCGCCGGGCTGTGCCCGCACTGCGGCGTCCGTCTCGACGACGCCGAGCCCGGCCACCACCACGAGGAGCTCGACCCGCGCTGGGCCGCCCTCGGCTCGCTCTTCGCCGAGGACGAGGGGTCGGACCCCGAGGGCGGCGAGGAGGCTCGATGAGCCGGCGCCGGGCCAGGCACGACGACGTCGTGGAGACGCCCGCCCGCGACGACGTCCAGGCGCTGCTGGGCGCGCTCGGCACCGACATCGACCCCGAGCTGCTCGTCCTGGCGCTGACGCACCGGTCCTTCGCCCACGAGGCCGGGGGGCTGCCCACCAACGAGCGGCTGGAGTTCCTCGGCGACTCCGTGCTCGGCATCGTCGTGACGGAGTACCTCTACCGCCACCACCCCGACGTCCCCGAGGGGGACCTGGCCCGGATGCGGGCGGCGACGGTGAGCCAGCGGGCCCTCGCGGGCGTGGCGCGCGACCTCGACCTCGGAGCGTTCATCCTCCTGGGCCGCGGCGAGCTCGTCACCGGTGGCCGTGAGAAGGACTCCATCCTCTCCGACACCGTCGAGGCGCTCATCGGTGCGACCTACCTGTGCCACGGCCTGGAGCACACCCGTGGCGTCGTCGAGCAGCTCGTGGCACCGCTCCTGGGCCAGGCCGCCCGCCTCGGCGCCGGCCTCGACTGGAAGACCTCGCTCCAGGAGCTGGCGGCCGGCCGTGGGCTCGGCGCGCCCGGCTACGTGGTCAGCGGCACCGGGCCCGACCACGCCCGCACCTTCTCCGCCGTCGTCCTCCTCGAGGGCGAGCGGTACGGCCAGGGCGTGGGCCCCTCGAAGAAGGTCGCCGAGCAGAACGCCGCCGAGGACGCCTACGAGCGGCTCGACGGCGACGCCGGCCCGCTGCCCGACGACGGCGCCGACGCGGCCGAGCCTCCGGGAACCGACGCGGCCCGGCGTGCCTGAGCTCCCCGAGGTCGAGACGGTCCGGGCCGGCCTCGCCGGCCGGGTCGTCGGCCGACGGGTGGCGACCGCGGAGGTGCTGCACCCGAGGGCGGTCCGCCGTCAGCCCGGCGGGGCCGCCGAGCTCGTCGCCCGGGTGGCCGGCCGCACGGTCGCCGCCGCGGTCCGGCGCGGGAAGTACCTGTGGCTCAACCTCGGTGAACCGGGTGAGCCGGGTGAGCTTACTGAGCACGACCTGCCCCAGGAGGCGCTCGTCGCCCACCTGGGAATGTCGGGCCAGCTCCTCGTCCAGGAGCCCGACGGCAGCCGGCGCCACGACGCCGACGCCGCCGCGTTCGTCGCCGACGGGCCCGCCCGCGACCTCACCGCCACCCTCCCGCCGACGCTCGTGCGGACCGTCCCGCTCTCCACCGCGCACCTGCGCGTGCGGCTGACCTTCGACGATGGCGGCCAGCTCTGGTTCGTCGACCAGCGCACCTTCGGCCACGTCCTGGTCGCCGGCACGGTCCCCACGGCCGACGGCGGGCCCGGCGGTCACGGCAGCGCGGCGCCGGTCCTGCCCGCACCGGTGGCGCACATCGCCCGCGACCTCCTCGACCCCGCGCTCGACCGCGCCGCGCTCGTCCGGCGCACCCGGGCCAGGCGCACCGAGGTCAAGCGCGCCCTCCTCGACCAGACCCTCGTCTCCGGCGTGGGCAACATCTACGCCGACGAGGCCCTGTGGCGCGCCCGCCTCCACGGCTCCCGGCCCACGGACCGACTCTCGCCGGCGCGGGTGCGCGAGCTGCTCGACGCCGCGACCGACGTCATGCGCGAGGCGCTGGCGGTCGGGGGGACGTCCTTCGACGCCCTCTACGTCGACGTCGAGGGCGCCGCCGGGTACTTCGGGCGCTCCCTCAACGCCTACGGCCGCGAGGGCCTGCCGTGCCCGCGGTGCGGACGGCCGATCCGGCGGGAGCAGTTCATGAACCGCAGCTCGTTCTCCTGCCCGGGCTGCCAGCGCCGGGCGCGCGCGTGACCGCGGTGCCCCGGGCCCGGGATGTGTTCCGCGCCACGTCCGGCGGGTGCCGAGATGCCGGGAAAACCCGCCACCTTGGGTAGGCTCGGGGCGTGCCGAACACGCAGGAGACGCCCGTTCACGACATCCGGGTCATGATCATCGACGACCACGAGGTCGTGCGTCGGGGGATCGCGGAGATCGTCGACCGCGCCGAGGGCCTCACGGTCGTCGCGGAGGCCGGCTCGGTGGCCGAGGCCGTGCGCCGGGCGCAGCTCGTCCGGCCCGAGGTCCTCCTCGTCGACCTGCAGCTGCCCGACGGCACCGGCATCGACATCATCGCCACCCTGCGCGAGAAGGTGCCGGACGCGCGGCCCATCGTCCTGACGTCATTCGACGACGACGACGCGCTCGCTTCCGCCCTCGCGGCCGGCGCCAAGGCCTACCTGCTCAAGACCGTCCGCGGCGCGGAGATCGCCGACGTCGTGCGGGCCGTCGCCTCGGGCCGCACCCTCCTGGACGAGCGGACGGTCACCCGCCGGCGCGCGGACCACGAGGACCCCACCGCCGACCTCACCCCGTCCGAGCGCCGCGTGCTCGAGCTCATCGGCGACGGCCTGTCCAACCGCGAGATCGGCGACCGGCTGGGCGTGGCGGAGAAGACCGTGAAGAACCACATCACGGCGCTGCTGTCGAAGATGGGTCTGCAGCGCCGCACCCAGGTCGCCGCCTGGGTCGCCGGGCAGCGCGCCGCCGGCTGGCGGGGCTGACCTCGCCGGACCGCCCGGCCGAGCCCGGCTGAGCCCATCGGCCGACCGGGCCGAACTTCCCGGACTGTCTTCCCGCCGGCCGCGTACCCAGGCGTGGCAGGACGGCTAGCTGAGCGGCACCTGCCAGCTCATGAGGCTGCCCTGGCCGCGCTCGCTCTTGCCGAGGGAGAACGTCCCGCCGTGCCGCCGGGCGCGGGTGGCGAGGTTGGCCAGTCCGGAGCGACGGCTCACGGTGGGGTCGACGCCGCCGCCGTCGTCCTCGACGTCGACGATCACGCGGCCGGTCGGGCCGGAGCCGAGCACGCTCACGCGCACCTGGACCGAGGCGGCCCGGGCGTGGCGGGCGGCGTTGGACAGTCCCTCGCGGACCACCGCGACGACGTCGTCGGAGATGTCCGCGTCGACCCGGTCGTCGATGATGTCGACCAGCCCGGCCTGGGCGTCGTCGTCGGAGATGACGGTGCCCTCGACGTCGATGACGAGCGAGGGGGCGTACCCCAGCGAGGTCCGGGCGAGGGAGGCCTCGCGCCGTAGCCGCTCGACGAGCACGACGGCGGTGTCCGGCTCGCGCAGGGAGTGCACGATGGCGCGGATCTGCTTGACGGACTCGTCCACGCTGGACAGGGAGTCCTCGAGGAGCGTGGTCAGGGCCGGGTCGCCCCGCTCGGCGGCGGCGGTGCGGGCGGCCTCGAGCTGCATGCCGGTGGCGAAGAGCTGCTGGATGGCCAGGTCGTGCAGGTCGCGGCCGATGCGGGCGCGCTCGTCGAGCAGCGCCGCGACGTCCTGGGCGTGCCGGGCCGCGGCGAGCTCGAGGGCCAGAGCGGCCTGACGGGCGACCGACTCGGCCATGGCGCGGTCGGAGGGGTCGAACTCCGGCCCGCCGATGCGCCGGAGCAGCAGGAGCACGCCCTTGCCCTCACCGCGCAGCATCATCGGCGCGTACAGGGCCGGGCCGAACTGGGCGAGCTCGCGCAGGCGCAGCGTGCGCAGCCGGGTGAGGGAGTCGACGATGAGGCCGGTGCCCTCCTTGAGGACCGTCATGGCCCGGCCGTCGGGCGGGAAGACCAGGCCGAGGAGGTCCCCGGCGAGGTACCCGTCGGCGATCTCGCACGCCCAGGCGTCCCCGACGGAGGGCAGCACGATGAGCGCGGTGTCGGCCTCGGCGACGTCGCGGACCCGGGAGACGATCATCTCCAGGGCCTCCTCCTCCTCGGTGCCCTCGAGCAGCGTGGTGGTGATGTCCTGGCTCACCGCGATCCAGCGCTCGCGGTTGCGCGCCTCGGCGTAGAGGCGGGAGTTCTCGATGGCGACCGCGGCCGCCTCCGCCAGGCTCATCATGTCCTGGGCGTCGTGCTCGGTGAACCCACCCAGCTTCTCGGCCAGGTACAGCCGGCCGAAGACCTGCTCGTTGACCCGCACCGGCACCCCGAGGAAGGAGTGCATCGGGGGGTGGCCGGGCGGGAAGCCCCCGAAGTCGGGGTGCTGGGTGAGGTCGTCCAGCAGGAGCGGGCCGTCGACGGGGATGGCCCCGAGCACGCCGTACCCCCGCGGCGGGTGTCGGAGGACCGCCTGCACCTCCTCGCTGACGCCCACCTGGACGAACGCGGTGGTGTTGCCGCGGCTGTCGAGGACGCCGAGCGCGGCGTAGCGGGCCCCGGACAGGCGCGCGGCACGGTCGACGAAGTTCTTGAGCGCGGCCTGGACGTCCAGGTGCGAGGTGAGGTCGATCGCCGCGCCGAGGAGGGAGGAGGTGTTCGAGGCGATGGTGTCCGGGCGCCGGTCGGCGCCGCCGGTGGCGTCGGTGGCCCGGCGGACGTGGATGCCGTCGTCGCCGGGGGCCTCGGCGCTCATCGTCGCTCCTCCTGCTCGGCGGCCCACCGGTAGGCGGGCACGGTGGCCAGGAGCTCGGTGTGCGAGCCCCTCGCCAGCACGGTAGCCGGTGCGGGCGGCCTCGCGCCCGCGTCACCCGCCGGGCCGAGGACCACGACCTCGTCCGCGGCGCCGAGGGCGGCGAGCCGGTGGGTCACGAGCAGGACCCCGCGGCCGGCGACGTCCTGCCCGGCCCGCAGGAGGTCGGTGACCAGGCGGTCGGCGGTGGTCGGGTCCAGGTGCTCCGCGGGCTCGTCGAGCAGCAGGAGCCGGGCGGGGCTGGCGAGCGCCCGGGCCAGGAGCAGGCGCCGGCGCTCCCCGCCGGAGATCGTGGCGGCGTCGGTGCCGAGCCCGGTGGCCGTCCCGGCGGGCAGGCCGGCGAGCCAGTCGCCCAGGCCGGCGCGGCGCAGCAGGTCGACGGCGTCGTCCTCGGTGAGGTCGCCACGGGCGACGCGGAGGTTCTCCAGGACGGTCGTGGCGAAGACGTGCGCGTCCTCGGCCGTGAGGACGACCTGCCGGCTGACCTCCTCGCGGGAGCGGCCCCACACCTGCGTCCCGTCGAGGGTGACCGTGCCGGCCCGCGGCGGCAGCAGGCCCGCGAGGGTGAGGAGGAGGGTGGTCTTGCCGATCCCGCTGGGGCCGACCACGGCGAGCGCGCGGCCGGGCGCGAGGTCCAGGTCGAGGCTCTCGGCGACGACCGGGCCGCCGGGCCAGCCCACGGCGAGTCCCCGGGCGCACAGCCGTGGCCCGTCCGTAGCGGACGGCTCGGCACGGCCCGGGACGAGGGCGCGACCGCTCGTGGGCCGCGCCGTTGCCGCGGCGACCGGCGCCGCCTGCGCGGCGGGCGCCCCGGTCCCGGCGTCCGGACCGGCCGCGTCGAGCAGCGCCATGACCCGTACCGCCGAGCCGGCGGACCGGACGAGCTGCACGGCCGCCGGGCCGAGCATGGCGGTGCCCTCGAACGCGGCCAGCGGGGTGAGGACCACGACGGCGAGCTCGACCGGCTGGAGCGCGCCAGCCACGGTCGCGGGGATCCCCAGCACGATGGCGCCGAGCACGGCCACGCCCATGGCGAGGCTGTCGATGCCTGCGGCGAGCGCGGCGGGCCGGGCGGCCGCGTCCTTGGCGGTGGCCAGCTCGCGCTCGGTCCGGCCCACGGCGCGCAGGAGCGGTGCGACGCGCTGCGAGACGGTGAGCTCGGCGGCGCCGTCGACCATCGTCATGGCCGTGGCGGCGAGCTCGCCGCGGGCGAGGACCTGGGCGTGCTCGGCGAGCCGGGCCGCCCGCATGCTCAGCCACGGCCCGAGGACGCCCGCGACGACGAGGCAGACGGCCAGCACGGCGCCGGCACCGGGGTGCAGCCACGCGACGAGGACGACCGACCCGACCCCGACGACCGCGGCGACCACCGCGGGCAGCAGGGCGCGGACGACGACGTCGCCGACCGCGTCGACGTCGGCGCCCGTCCGGGCCAGGAGGTCCCCGCGGCGCAGACCGGCGACGGCGTCGGTGCGGCCGGCCGCGAGCCGGCGGTAGACCGTCTCGCGCAGCGCCGCCATGCCGCGCAGCGCCACCAGGTGGGAGGCGAGGCGCTCGAGGTAGCGCAGCACCGCACGGGAGATGCCGAAGGTCCGCACCGCCACCGCTGCGACGGACAGCTCCAGCACGGGCGGCATCTGGGAGGCACGGGCGATGAGCCAGGCGGAGGTCGCCGTGAGCGCCACGGCGCTGCCGAGCCCCGCGCTGCCGGCGAGCACCGCCCAGAGCAGACGCACCCGGTCCAGGGCCAGCAGCCCGACGGCCCGGCGCAGGGCCCGGCGCTCATCGGCCGGCAGGACCACCGGACGGTCGGCCACCACCGGCGGGGCGGGCGGGGCGGGAGCGGTCATGACCAGGCCTCGGCAGGCTCGATGGTGGCCGGGGCCGCGGCGACCGTGACGACGTCGTCGGCGAGGTCGAGCAGGGCGGCGCGGTGGGCGATGACGACGACGGTGCGGCCCTGGTCGCGCAGGGCCGCCACGGCGTCGAGGACGTGCTGCTCCGCGGCGGCGTCGAGGTGGGCGGTCGGCTCGTCGAGGACGACGAGCGGGGCGCCACCGAGGAGGGCCGCGGTCAGGGCGAGCCGTTGACGCTGCCCCACGGACAACCCCACCCCGCCGTGGCCCAGAGGCGTCTCCCAGCCCCGGGGCAGCTCGGCCAGGACGGCGTCGAGGCCGGTGGCGCGCGCGGCGGTGGTGGCGGCGTCGTCGACCGGGCGGTCACCCAGGACGTTCGCCCGCACGGTCCCGGGCACGATGACCGGGCGCTGCGGCACCCAGGTGATCTGGTCGAACCACGAGCCGGGCTCGACGTCGGCGAGGTCGAGGTCGGTCGGTCCGGTGCCGGCCGCGCCCTCCAGGCGCACCGAGCCCTCGTCCGGCCGGAGCAGCCCGAGGACCACCTGCGCGGCCGTCGTCTTGCCGGCGCCCGAGGGGCCGGCGAGGGCGACCACGCGCCCGGGGTGCAGGCGCGCGCTCAGCCGCCACGGCGCCCAGGTGGCCCGGCCCGGCGCCGCCACGCTCACGCCGTCGAGGACGATGTCGGTGCGGCGCAGATCGGGGGCGGGGACGGTGCCCGGCGTGGCCGGGCGCTCCTCGAGGACGGCGAAGGCCTGCTCGGCGGCGGCGACGCCGTCCGCGGAGGCGTGGAAGTGCGAGCCCACCTCGCGAAGCGGGCGGTACACCTCGGGCGCGAGCATGAGCACGGTGAGGCCCGTGGTGAGGTCCAGCCCGCCGTAGACCATGCGCATGCCGATCGTCACCGCCACGAGCGCCACGGAGATCGACGCGAGGAACTCCAGCACCGCCCCCGAGAGGAAGGCGACCTTGAGCGTGGCCATCGTCGTGCGGGTGTAGGCCTGCCCCAGCTCGCGCACCCGTGCGGCCGGTCCCTGCTCCCGGCCGAGGGCCTTGAGGGTGGCCAGGCCCGCGAGGAGGTCGAGGAGCTGGGTGCCCAGGCGCTGCATCGCGACCAGCCGCTCGGCGGCGAAGCGCTGGGTGAGCACCCCGATGAGCCACATGAAGACCGGGATGAGGGGGATCGTCGCGGCGACGATGAGCGCCGAGGTGAGGTCCAGCCCGAGGATCACCAGGACCGTGGCGGGGGTGACCGTCGCGGCGAGCAGCAGCTGGGGAAGGTAGCGCACGAAGTAGGGCTCGAGGTCGTCCAGCCCCCGGGTGGCCAGGGTGACCACCCGCGGGCCGTTGCCGTCGGCGAGCCACCGCGGGCCCAGGGCCACCGCCCGGGCGAGGACCTGCTCGCGCAGCTCGGCGACGACGTCACGGGCGGCGCGGTGGGCGAGGGACTCCTGGACGACCAGGACGACGGCGCGCAGCACCAGCACCCCGGCCAGGGCGGCCACGAGCGGCGCGGCCTGCGCCCAGCCCGCCCGGCCCTCGACGACGGGGGAGACCGCGCGGGCGACGAGCACGGCCTGGGCGATCACGGCCGCGGCGGTGACGAGCCCCGTCACCGCCGTCAGGGCGATGTAGCGGCGGGCCGCCCGGGCGTGCCTGAGCAGGCGTGGGTCGAGCGGCTTCACCGCCTCAGTGTGCCCCAGTGCTGGACTCGAACGCGCGGACGTCGGTGGGGTGCAGGCCGTCGTCGCCACCGCCCGGCGCGGCGACGATGCGCTTGCGGAACACCCAGTACGTCCAGCCCTGGTAGGCCAGGACGACCGGCACGAAGAACAGCGCGACGATGCTCATCACCGTGAGCGTGGCGTCGGTCGAGGCGGCCTGGTCGATGCTCAGCGACCACGCCGGGTCCAGCGAGGAGGGCATGACGTTGGGGTACATGGTCCCGAAGATGAGGACCACGGCCGCGACGATCGCGACGGCGTTGAGGACGAACGCCCAGCCCTCGCGGCGTTCACGGGTGGCCACGACGACGCCGACCAGGGCGACGGCGGCCACGACCAGCGGGACCCACGTGAGGGAGTGGGCGGAGAACGCCAGCTGCGCCCACACGGCCCACACCCCGGCGACAACGAGGGAGAGCACCGACAGCCGGGCCGCCAGGGCGCCGGCGCGGTGGCGGATCTCGCCGTCGGTCTTCAGCGCCAGGAAGACCGCGCCGTGGGTGAGGAAGACCGTGGCGGTCATGACCCCACCGAGGAGGGTGAACGGCGTGATGAGCGAGAAGAACCCGCCGACGAGCTGGTGGTTGCCGTCGACCACCTCGATCTCCATGCCCTGGACGAGGTTGGCGAACGCCACGCCCCACAGGACCGCCGGGATCCAGGCGCCGACGGTGTGGGCCCAGTCCCAGCGGCCGCGCCAGCGAGGGTCGTCGATCTTCGCGCGCCACTCGATCGCGACGATGCGGATGATGAGCGCGAAGAGGATGAGCAGCAACGGCAGGTAGAAGCCGGAGAACATCGTGGCGTACCACTCGGGGAAGGCCGCGAAGGTCGCGCCGCCCGCGGTGAGCAGCCACACCTCGTTGCCGTCCCAGACGGGCCCGATGGTGCGCAGCATGGCGCGGCGCTCGTTCTCGTCACGGGCGAAGGGGCGCAGCAGCATGCCGACGCCGAAGTCGAAGCCCTCGAGGACGAGGTAGCCGGTCCACAGGACCGCGATGAGCAGGAACCACAGGAGGGGGAGGTCCACGGCGTGTCTCCAGGTCGGGGGCGGTCAGTACGCGAAGGACAGGGTCGGTGCGGGCTCGTCGGTGCCCTGCGGCGCGTCGGTGACGTCCTCGGGCAGCGGGCGCACCCCTTCGCGGACGTAGCGCCGGATGAGCATGAACCACACCACGCCGAGCGCCGCGTACAGCAGCGTGAAGACCACCAGCGAGGTGATGACCGAGCCGGCCGAGACGACCGTGGAGACCCCGTTCTGGGTGAGGAGGTACACCTGGTCGACCGGGTTGGCGGGGTTGGGGTGGACCACCCAGGGCTGGCGGCCCATCTCGGTGAAGATCCAGCCGAAGGACGCCGCGAGGAACGGCATGGGCAGGGCCAGCAGGCTCAGCCGGGAGAACCACATCTTGTCGGTGACCCGGCCCCTGCGCAGGAGCCACAGGCCGGCCAGCGCCAGGGCGGCGGAGAAGACCGCCAGCCCGATCATGAGCCGGAAGCTCCAGTACGTGACCATGAGGTTGGGGGTGTAGTCGACCTCGCCGAAGGCGTCGGAGTAGCGCTCGGTGTACTCGGCCTGGATGTCGTTGACGCCGGGGAGGTAGCTCTCCGGGCCGCTGAAGGAGCCGGTGCCGAGGAAGGAGGTCAGGCCCGGGATCTCGAGGATGGCGTGGGCGCTCTCGCAGCTGTTGGACAGGTCGCCGATGGTCAGCAGCGAGAACGAGGCCCCCTCGGTGCCCTCGCACAGCGCCTCGGCGGCGGACATCTTCATGGGCTGCTGCTCGTACATGAGCTTGCCCTGGATGTCGCCGGTCCCGACGACGCCGATCCCGGCCAGGACGATCGTGACGAGGCCGACGTACGCGCCGCGGCGCCACACCTGTCGCGCCTCGTTCTCCCGTCCGGCGCGCACCGAGCGCACGATCCACCAGCCGCAGATGCCGGCGACGAACGTCCCGCCGACGAGGAACGCCGACGTGATGGTGTGCGAGAACGCGGCGATGAGGGTGTTGTTCGTCATCACCTCGAGGAAGCCGCCGACGCCGTCGAGCTCGGCCCGGCCCGTCTCGGGGTTGTAGACCGCGCCGACCGGGTGCTGCATCCACGAGTTCGCCGCGAGGATCCAGTACGCGGAGATCGTCGAGCCCACCGCCACCATCCAGATGGAGAGGCTGTGCAGCCAGCGGGGCAGCTTGCCCTCGCCGAAGATCCACAGCCCGAGGAACGTCGACTCGAGGAAGAACGCGGCGAGCGCCTCCACGGCCAGCGGGGCGCCGAAGATGTCGCCGACGAAGCGGGAGTACTCCGACCAGTTCATCCCGAACTGGAACTCCTGCACGATGCCCGTGGCCACACCCAGGGCGAAGTTGATGAGGAGGATCTTGCCGAAGAACTTCGTCAGGCGGTGCCAGTGCTCCTTGCCGGTGCGCACCCACGCGGTGTGCATTCCGGCCACCAGGGGCGCCAGGCCGATCGTCAGCGGGACGAGGACGAAGTGGTAGACGGTCGTGATGCCGAACTGCCACCGAGCCAGGTCGAGTGTCTCCACCTTCGAAGCCCTTCTCAGACGGGGGGAGGGGGGGCGCGCCGCGCCCGGGGCGGGCTGTGCGAGCACGAATTCTGCCACGTCCAAACCTACGATCGGGCTCTGTGGCGTACCGGGACCAAGGTCCCGGGAGATGACGGGACGTCAGGACCACCTGGTCCGTCCCGCGCGCGTCCCGCCCGGACCGGGCCGCCCTGTGAGATACTCCGTGATGGTCGGAGAGCAGATCCACACCCCGTTCTCCGGTCCGACGACGTCGCGACCGCCTCGTACCGGGCGCCCACCTCGCGCCGCCTCGCCAGACCAGGTGAGTGCGCTGCAGCAGGGGCACCGGTGCAGGCACCGCCGAGCCGGAGACGGCCGGCGGGTCGTCCCGTCCGTCGGCGGCGGGCCGCGCACCGAATGCGCACCCGGCGTACACCAGGACTTCCGTCCGCGGCTCGCCGCGGACGATTGACGCCCGAGGGCGCCGGCAGGGTGTGGACGGCGTCCCGGGTGGAGAGGCTCACCCCATGAGCGAGAACGACAGCACCACCCCCGCCGAGACCGCCGGCGCCGAGGCCACCGAGGCCCCCAAGCGACGTCCCCGGTCCCGCCGCGTCACCGCCCCCGCCGGTGCCGCGACGACGGTGGAGGGGGCCACCCCTGAGGCGGGTGCGCCCGACGAGACCGCCGCGGCCCCCGCGGCGAAGAAGGCCCCCGCCCGGCGCAGCCGCGCCAAGACCCCGCCCGTCACCACCGAGGGCGGCAGCGCCGACCCGGCCGGGCAGGAGCCCGCCGTGGACGCCCCGGACGCCGGCTCGGTCACGGCCACGGAGGGCGAGGCGCCGAAGAAGCCCCGCACCCGCCGCGCGTCCACCCGCAAGACCGCGGAGGTCGCTCCTCCCGCCGACGCGCCGGTCCCCGCCGAGGCGCCGGTCCCCACCGACGCGCCGGTCCCCGCCGAGGCGGCCGACCGGGCCGACGCCGAGCCGGCGCCGAAGAAGACCCGCGCCCGCCGCACCACGAAGAAGGCGGCTCCCGCCGAGGTCGCTGCCGACGTTCCCAGCGAGGCGGGCCCCGGGGACCAGACCGCGCAGCCCGTTGAGTCGGCTCCGCTCGCGCAGACCGGGTCTGCACCCTCCGCCGAGGGCCGGACCGCCGACGCCACGCCCGGGACCGCACCCCAGGCCGGCGCCGCCGAGACGGCTGGGGCCGGTCCCGACGTGGCCGAGGACGGCGCGGCCGGGGCCGGCAAGCGCCCGGCCCGTCGGAGCCGCCGCGCCACCGCGCCCGCCCGCTCGCCGGAGCAGAAGATCGACGTCCTCGCCGAGCTTGGCCTCGGCGGGCCCGCCGCTCCCGCTGACGAGCCGGTGACGGAGGACGAGGACGAGGACGCCGAGGTCTCCGTCGCCGACGAGACCGAGGACGGTGGCGAGGCCACCGCTCCCGCGGCTGCTGGAGAGCCGGCCGAGGGGCCGCGACTGCCCGCGGCCGCCCTGCTGTTCCAGGCGCCCGACACCAGCCGCGCCCGGCCGCGCCGCCGGGCCTCCGCACCCGCGGGTGCACCGGTCCCGGCCACCGAGCGCACCGACACCGTGACCGCCGAGGCCACGACCTCCGAGTCGGAGCCGGCCGCCGAGGAGCCGCGCGGCCGTCGTCGTGGTGGCCGTCGCAAGCCGGCCGAGCAGCCGGCCGCGGAGCAGCCGACCGTTCAGGAGGAGCTGCCGGAGGAGACGGTCGCCGCCGCCGAGGAGCCCGAGGAGACCGACGGCGCCGAGGAGACCGGTGACGAGGAGCGCGGGGGACGCCGTCGCCGTCGCCGTGGCGGCCGTGGCCGTCGTAACCGTGGCGGCCAGGGCGAGAGCGGCGGCGAGGACGACGAGGAGTCGGCCGAGTCCACCGAGGACGAGCCCGAGGAGGAGCCCGAGTCCGGCGAGGACGAGGGCGAGGAGGGCGGCTCGAGCTCGCGTCGCCGTCGCCGGCGCCGCCGTTCGGGCCGGTCCGGGGAGACCGAGGAGCCCCGTCCCGCTCGGGACGAGGTCACCGCGCTCAAGGGCTCGACCCGTCTGGAGGCCAAGCGTCAGCGTCGCCGGGAGGGCCGTGAGGCCGGGCGGCGCCGACCCACGCTGAGCGAGGCCGAGTTCCTCGCCCGCCGCGAGGCGGTCGACCGCAAGATGATCGTGCGGGAGAAGGACGGTCTCAACCAGATCGCCGTGCTCGAGGACGGCATCCTCGTCGAGCACTACGTCGCCCGGCACACGCAGACCTCGATGGTGGGCAACGTCTACCTCGGCCGCGTGCAGAACGTGCTGCCGTCGATGGAGGCCGCGTTCGTCGACCTCGGCAAGGGCCGCAACGCCGTCCTCTACGCCGGCGAGGTCAACTGGGACGCCGCCGGGATGGAGGGCCAGCCCCGCCGCATCGAGCAGGCGCTGAAGTCCGGCGACACCGTGCTCGTCCAGGTCACGAAGGACCCCATCGGGCACAAGGGCGCGCGTCTGACCTCCCAGATCACCCTCGCGGGGCGCCACCTCGTGCTCGTGCCCTCCGGGGCGATGACGGGCATCTCCCGCAAGCTCCCCGAGAACGAGCGGGCGCGGCTGAAGAAGCTCCTCAAGGAGATCGTCCCCGAGGGGGCCGGCGTCATCGTGCGTACGGCGGCCGAGGGCGCCTCGGAGGAGCAGCTGCGCGCCGACGTCGAGCGACTCACCAAGCAGTGGGCCGACATCGAGTCCAAGGCCAAGAACGCCAAGGCCGCGCCGCTGCTGCTCAAGGGCGAGCCCGAGCTCGCCGTGCGGGTGGTCCGTGACGTCTTCAACGAGGACTTCGAGTCTCTGGTCGTCTCGGGTGGCGGGGCCTGGGAGACGATCTCCGGGTACGTCCGGGACCTCTCGCCGGACCTCGCGCACCGCATGCACCACTGGACGAGCGAGCGCGACGTCTTCGCCGAGCACCGCGTGGACGAGCAGCTGGCGAAGGCGATGGACCGCAAGGTCTGGCTGCCCTCCGGTGGCTCGCTGGTCATCGACCGCACCGAGGCCATGACCGTCGTCGACGTCAACACGGGCAAGTTCACCGGTTCGGGCGGCACGCTCGAGGAGACGGTCACCCGCAACAACCTCGAGGCCGCCGAGGAGATCGTCCGCCAGCTCCGGCTGCGCGACATCGGCGGGATCATCGTCATCGACTTCATCGACATGGTCCTCGAGTCCAACCGCGACCTCGTCATGCGCCGGCTCCTGGAGTGCCTGGGCCGGGACCGGACCCGTCACCAGGTCGCCGAGGTGACCTCGCTCGGCCTGGTCCAGATGACCCGCAAGCGGGTCGGTCAGGGCCTCGTCGAGGCCTTCTCCACCCCGTGCGAGGCCTGCAACGGCCGCGGGTTCGTCGTCCACGACGCCCCGGTCGAGCGCAGCGCCAACGGAACCGCGGTGGAGGAGGCGCCCCCGAGCGCACGTCGTCGTGGGGGCCGCAAGGGCAGTGGTGGCTCGCAGCCGGAGGCCGCACCCGAGCCGAAGGAGCAGGCGGAGGACCCGGCCGCCGTCGCTGCGCGCGAGGCCGTCAAGGCCACGCTCGCGACGATCGCCGCGGCCGCCGCCAGCGCGCACGAGCACGACCACGAGCACCCCAGGTCGGAGTCCGACAGCTCCGGCGCCGGTGAGACGGTCTCGACCGGCTCGACGGGCAAGGAGCCCGAGCTCACGGCCCTGGCCATCGGCGAGGAGCTCGCCGCGCTGCGGGCGTCCGCCGGTGCGTCGTCCGACGTGGATGAGGCCCGGCCGGAGCGGAGTGCTGCCGCCGAGATCTCTGCGGCCTCGGTCGCCGAGCCGGCGGAGGCCGCTGAGCCGGTCGTCGAGTCCACCGGCGTCATCGGGGCCCCGGCCCCGGCCGCGGCGGTCACGCCGGCGTCGCCCGGCGAGGCGGCAGCGGACGAGGCACCTTCCGCCCCCGCGCCCCGGCGGGCGCGACGCAGCCGACGGGTCGTCGCGAGCGGCGTCGTCACGCCGCCGTCCTCGACGTCCGAGGGGCAGCAGCAGTAGCCGAGCGCAGGTTGTAGGACCTGGCAGGCGGGGGTCGGACCACACGGTCCGGCCCCCGCCTCGTCGTGGTCCGGTGTCCGGGCGAAGTTCGCGAAGTTTCCACAGGTGTGCCCAAACGCTAGCCGGACACCGCGGGTCGCTAATAGCGTCTGCCCATGGTGCTGGGGGAGAGACGACCGCGGACGATCGTCGGGGCGACGGCGGCGCTGACGCTGTCCATCCTGCTCGGCGGGTGCACGGACGGCTCCGCGGGAACGCCGACCCCTACCGTCTCCGCTTCGGAGGCGCCGTCGGTGGAGCCGTCCAGCGCGGCGCCCGAGCCGACGACCACCGCGCCGTCGGCGGAGGTCGAGAAGCCCGTACCACCGGAGGCGATGCGCCGCGACGACGTCGCCGGCGCGGAGGCCGCGGCGCAGTACTTCCTTAAGTTGTATCAGTACGCCTATGCCAGTGGAAGTACCGCTGAAATCCGCGCGATGTCGGATCCGGAGTGTGACTTCTGTACGGACGTCGTCTCAGACGTGGAGGAGCTTTATGGTGCGGGCGGATCGGCTGAAGGTGGTGACTTTTCAGTCCTCGACGCGACCGCCCATCCACCTTTGCAGGGCAATGAGTACTTCCGTGTAGACCTGCTGGCGGAGGAAGGACCGTCCCGAAGGGTCGAAGGTTCGGGCTCGTCCAGCACGGCTTCGGGTGGAAGGAGCGTCTTGATCTTCGCAATCGGTCGTGCAGTGGACGAGTGGCTGGTGAGGGAGGTGCAGGTTGAGGACGGAGAAGCGCTCGGCTAGAGGAGTGATTCGAGGAGCGAAGACAATCGTCGCCATAGTTGCGATAAGCAGTCTTTCGATCGCTTCCGCCTGGGCGGACAGTAGGTGGGAGGGCAACGCGGACAACGACGCGCTTGAGCTCACCGGATATTCGCGAGACGAGGTTCCGGCAGCGAACACCGGGTCGGGAACTGGCTCGGGCACACCATCGTCGCCGCCCTCCCAATCATCCGCCGCCGCGCCTCCTCCGCCGTGCTTCATGTACATCCCCATCGGCGGCGGGGTCTACGAGATCGACTTCACCGCGTGCGGGGAGTCCTTCCTCGTCGACTACACCGACATGGCACCGTGGATGATCGCTCCGGCCCCGGGGGACCCGGCCGCCCCCAATGCGCCGGCGCCGCTGCCCGTCGTCGTGACGGCGGAGGAGATGCGGCGACTCCCCATCGAGCCCGGCGGCCTGACCGTGCAGCCGGACCGTGGCTGGGTGCTCGTCAACCTCGACACCGTGGTGTGGACCGACGGCGCCACCCAAACCTTCGACACGGTGGTGCTCGGCACGCCGGTCCAGGTGCGGGTGAGCCCGGTGGACTACACGTGGGACTTCGGCGACGGTTCAGCGCCGCTGGTGACCACGGACCCCGGTGCGCCGTACCCCGACCACTCCGTCTCGCACATCTACGACCGTGCCGCGGAGGGCGCCACCGTCGAGCTGACCACGAGGTGGGCGGGCGAGTTCCAGGTCGCCGGCTCCGGGGTGTGGCTGCCGGTAGCAGGCCTGGCGACGACGACCGAGACCTCGGCGCCGTTCGACGTCCGCACCGCCGAGGCGAGCCTGACCGACGGCTGAACGGAATGTGCCCGAGTGGCGAGGCCCCCGACGGGGGCATCCTCGGTGACAATGAGGTGCTTGCACACGACGGGAGAACCAACATGACCAGCTCACTGCGCCACGCGCGCGGCGGCGTCGGGGTGGCCGCGCTCGCGGTCGCGTCCCTCGCCCTCGCAGCCTGCACCCCTGGCTCCAACACCGGCTCGGAGGAGACCTCGGAGCCCACCACCGGCGAGGCCGCCGAGGTGGTCACCGACATCTCGGACCTCGAGGACCAGACCCTCGTGGTGTGGGACCAGGAGGTCCGCGGGGGGCAGAACGAGCAGATGGAGCGCCTCAACGAGGCCTTCATGGAGCAGTACCCGAACATCACCATCGAGCGGAACTCCCAGGCCTTCGAGGACCTCGAGACCACGCTGCCCCTGGCCCTCACGGGTGACGACGCCCCCGACGTCGTGCAGGCGAACAACTCCCGCGGCCAGATGGGCCGGTTCGTCGGTGCCGGCCAGCTCGTCCCGCTGGACCCGTGGGCCGAGGCCTACGGCTGGACCGAGCGCTACCCCGAGTCGGTCCTGCAGTACTCCAGCTACAGCGAGGACGGCGCGACGTTCGGCGACGGCAACCTCTACGGCATGCCGCAGGTCGGCGAGATCGTCGGCGTCTACTACTCCAAGCCCAAGCTCGAGGAGCTCGGCCTGGAGGTCCCCGAGACGTGGGCCGACTTCGAGGCCCAGCTCGCCACCATCAAGGACGCCGGAGAGACCCCGCTCCTGCTGGGCAACATCGAGCAGTGGCCCGCTCTTCACGTCTTCGGCCCCGTCCAGGGTGCCTACGTCGACACGGCCGAGATCCGCACCCTCGGCTTCGGCAACGAGGGAGCCAGCTGGACCGCCGACTCCAACCTCCAGGCGGCCGCGACCATCCAGGAGTGGGCCGAGGCCGGCTACTTCAACGAGGGCTTCAACGGCGCCGACTACGACGCCGTCTGGCAGTCCCTCACGGAAGGCGGCGGCGTCTACCTCATCGGCGGCTCGTGGCTCGCGGCCGACCTCGAGGCCGCCATGGGCGAGGACGTCGGCTTCTTCCCGCCGCCGCCGGTCGAGGGCGCCGGGACGTCGGTGACCACCGGTGGCACGGGCCTGCCCTTCACCATCACCTCCGCGGCCGAGACGCCCGACGTCGCGGCGGCGTACATCGACTTCATCACCAGCGCCGACGCCATGGCGATCCTCGCCGAGACCGGCAACATGCCGGTCGTGGAGACGGCGGAGCACCTGCCCGAGGGCGGGGTCCAGTCGGAGATCTTCACCGCGTTCGACGAGGTCAGCCAGAACGACGGCCTCGTGCCCTACCTCGACTACGCCACCCCCACGATGGCGGAGACCATCGGGCAGGCCCTTCAGGCCCTCATGGCGGGGGAGATGACCCCGGAGGAGTTCACCGAGGCCGTCGAAGCGGACTATGCGGACTTCGTCGCCTCCAACCAGTGACGAGACGGTGCGGGGCCCGGGCGGCCCCGCACCGGTCCGTCGGCGGAGCCGTTACGGCCTGACGCCCTACTGGTTCCTGCTGCCCGCGCTCGTCGTCTACGCCCTGTTCCTGCTCTACCCCCTCGGCCGGGCCGTGCAGATCTCCCTGTACGACTGGGACGGGCTGAGCCTGGCGACGTTCGTGGGGCTGGCGAACTACGCCGACGTCCTCACCGACGACCGGCTCCGCAGCGCCTTCGGGCACTCCCTCGTGCTCATCTTCTTCTTCGCGGTCCTGCCGCTGGGCATCGGGCTCGTCCTGGCCGCCCTGCTCACCCGCGGCCAGGTCCGGGGTATGGGGTTCTTCCGCACGGTCATCTTCCTCCCGCAGGTCATCGCGATGGTCGTGGTCGCCGTCGCGTGGCGCCAGATCTACGCACCGGACGGGCAGCTCAACACGCTGTTGCGCGCAGTGGGCCTCGACGCCCTCACGCGCACCTGGCTGGGGGACTTCACCCTCACGCTCCCCGCCGTCGGGCTGATCGGCACGTGGGTCTCCACGGGCCTGGTGACGGTCCTGCTCATGGCCGGGATGTCGCGGATCCCGACGGAGCTGTACGAGGCCGCCACCCTCGACGGCGCCGGCGCGGTGCGCAGCTTCCTCTTCATCACGGTGCCGTCGGTGCGGGCGGAGGTCGTCGTCGCCCTGACGATGACCATCATCGCCGCGCTGAAGACCTTCGACCTCGTCTACGTCACCACCTCCGGCGGGCCGGGGGCGACGACGACGGTCCCCAGCTTCGAGGTCTACCGTCGGGCGTTCCAGCTCGGCGAGGTCGGCTCCGCAGCGGCGGTCGCCGTCGTCCTGACCGTCCTCATCTTCGGGATCAACATCGCAGTGAACCGCATCGGGGAGCGGGAGTCATGAGCGCGTCCGGTCCTGCGGCCGCCTCATGAGGATCTCCGCGGGGGAGCGCGCCACCAACTACGCCATCCTCATCCTCTTCGCCCTTGTCGCGCTGGCGCCCGTCCTGACGATCCTCCAGGCGGCGCTCGCGCCCGAGACACCCCAGGACGCTCTGACGGGACCTCCGCTCCACGTGGAGAACTTCGGCCGCGCCTGGGAGCAGGGCCGGTTCAGCGAGTACATGCTCAACTCGGTCGTCGTGGGCGTCATCGTCGTCTCGATGGCCACGACCTTCTCGATCATGGCGGGGTACGCCTTCGGGGCGTTCACGTTCCGCGGCTCCCAGCCGCTGTTCTACCTGTTCCTGCTGGGCATCATGGTGCCCACCGAGGCCATCGTCGTGCCGCTGTTCTTCGACCTCCAGGCACTCGGGCTCACCAACACCGTGTGGGCGATCGCCCTGCCGCAGGTGGCCCAGTCGGTGGCGTTCGGCACCTTCTGGATGCGGGCGTACTTCCGGGGCGCGAACCGCTCGCTCATCGAGGCCGCGCGGCTGGACGGTGCCGGGCACCACCGGGTGCTGTGGCAGGTGCTCGTCCCGGTCGCGCGCCCCGCGATCGTCACGCTCGTCCTGCTGACGTTCATGTGGACGTGGAACGAGTTCCTCATCCCGCTGGTGATGTCGCCCAACGCTCAGCTGCGCACCGCGCCGCTCGGGCTCGCGCTCTTCCAGGGCCAGTACGTCCAGGGCACCACGCTGCTCGCCGCCGCGGCCGTCCTCGTGGCCCTGCCCGTCGTGGTGCTCTACCTCGTCCTCCAGCGCCACTTCATCCAGGGGATGCTCGAGGGAGCGGTGCGCGAGTAGCGGGACCCGCCCGACGCTCGAGCGGCCGGTCCGGGTAACGTCGACGCCATGAGAATCGTCATCGCCGGTGGACACGGCAAGATCGCCCTCATCCTGACCCGGCAGCTCGCCGGCCGCGGCGACGAGGTGGTGGGCCTGGTCCGCAACCCCGCCCACGAGGCGGACGTGCGCGACGCCGGCGGCGAGCCGGTGCTGCTCGACCTCGAGACGGCGGCCCTCGAGGACGTCGCCGGCATCCTCCGTGGTGCCGACGCCGTCGTCTTCGCCGCCGGGGCCGGGGCGGGCAGCGGCGCCGCCCGCAAGGACACGGTCGACCGGGGCGCGGCCGTCCTCCTCGCCGACGCCGCCGAGCGCGCCGGGGTGCGCCGGTACGTCATGATCTCGTCCATGGGCGCCGCCACCGGCGGCGAGCCGGGCATGGACGAGGTCTTCGCCGCCTACCTCGACGCGAAGAAGGCCGCCGACGAGGACCTCATGTCCCGCGACCTCGACTGGACCGTCATCCGTCCGGGCGGACTGACCGACGACCCGGGCACCGGAACGGTCAGCGTGGGTCGCCCCGGCCGGGGCACGATCCCGCGCGAGGACGTCGCGCGCGTCGTCGTCGCCGCCCTGGACGACCCGGCCACGGCCGGGGTGGTCACCGAGGTCGTCTCCGGGCCGCACCGGGTGGCAGTCGCCCTGGCGGATCTGACCGACTGAGCGCGCGGCGGCGGTCCAGACCCGCCGCCGCCTGCGCCAGCCTCGTCTCGATCTCCAGCACCGAGCACGACATCTCGCCGGCGTCGACCGTCCCGGAGGCGATGAGCCACCGCACGAGCGAGTCGACGACGAGGAGCTGGGCGTGCGCGTCGGCCACCGAGGGCAGGAGCCACTCGGCGTCGACGAACCCGGGAAGCGCCGCGACGAGCGCCTCCGGTCCCGTCACCCGGGCCACGGCGCCCGCCGGGTCGAGCTGGCGCTCGGCCTCGACGAGCGCCCGTTCCGGCGTGGTGAGCCACTGCTCGGCCTCGGTGTCGAGGTAGACGTCGAGGTGGCGGCGCACGAGGCGGCCGCGCGCGTGGAGCGCGGGGTGCTGCAGCAGCCGCGACCGCGCCCAGAAGACGCCGATCACCTGCTCGGCGGAGAGGGGCACCGTGTCCATGAGGGCACCGTCCCACCCACCACTGACATCGCGGTCAGCCGCGCCGAAGCAGCCGCGGCTCGATGCGTTCCTCCACCGCGGCGCCGTCCGGACCGCGAGTGACCACGTACGCGCCCTTGCCCGGCACCTCCGTCACCGCCTCGGCCAGCTCGGTGCCGCGGTAGAGCAGCCCGACGCCGTCGTCCGTGCAGTACGTGGTGCCCAGCTCCCCGGCGGCGACGAGCTCGTGCACCAGCGGGCGGCGGCGCGGCTCGGAGTCGTAGTGCACCCCGTTGGCGTACGGCACCAGGCCCAGGCCGTCGTGGACGGCGCGCAGCTCGGGTCCGAAGGAGTCGGTCGTGCCCGAGGTGTGCCAACAGATCGAGCCGGCGCTGACGCCGGCCAGCACGACGCCGGCCTCCCACACGCGGCGGAAGATCGCGTCCAGTCCGTGCACGCGCCACACCGCGAGGAGGTTGGCCACCGACCCGCCGTCCACCCACACGACGTCCTGCTCGAGCAGGTACCCCTCGACGTCGTCGACGTTGGGCATGGTGAACAGCCGCAGCGGGTTCAGCTCGTACCCGGCCAGGCGCGCCGCCTCGTGGCGCTCGGCGATCGCCCAGCGCTGGTCGCCGGCGGCGGTGCCGAGGTAGCCCAGCCGGGGCGCTCGCCCACTCACCCCGGACAGCTCGACCGCGTGGTGCACCAGCGGACCGAGCTCGAGCTGGGTGCGGCGTCCGGGGACGTACCCGCCCGACGTGGCGAGGATGGTGGGGGAGTCGGCGGGCACAGGACCTCCAGGTCTCGGGACGACCGACGCTACCGGGCCGTCCGCTGGGCGGCTCGACACGTGGACCCGCCGCACGCGGCCGGGCAGTCAGAAGACCCAAACTCTCCTATCTAGTATCTAGCCAAGCGAGCGATGTGTGTGTAGCGTCCCTCTTGACGGCCCGACGACGGGCCGACGAGGCGGGCGCCGGCCCCCGGGTAGAAGGAGATCCTCATGAAGAAGACACTCATCGCCGCCGCAGTACTCGGGCTCGGCCTCCTGGCCGCCCCGGCCTCCGCCGCGGGCCACATGCCGCCCGGCAAGACCATCCAGGACAGCTGCGGCACGTCCTTCGGCCAGCTGGTCGGTCCGGCCAGGGCCGCGGGCGACTCGGCGCACCCCAACTACGCCGGTGGCGCCAACGCCTTCGTCGGCGTCGCGGTCGTCCACGGCTGCGCCGGCTGACCCGACGTGACAGGCCCCGTCCCCGCTGGGGCGGGGCCTTCGCGCTGCTCGCAGCGGCTGCCTCGCTCGCGTAGCCTTGTGCCCGATCCCACAGGGCAGGACCGCTGGTGGGGCCCCGCGGACATTTGCCCGCAGGACCCCCAGCGCGTAACCTAGAGCGTCGGTGCGCCTCCGCGGCGCGCCTGTTCCGTGAAGTCCGGCAGCCCCGGCGGGATCTCAGGTCCCCGGGAGCCGTGACCCCACCCGTAACGACAGAGATGAGCAGCAACGTGGTGTACGCGATCGTCAAGGCCGGCGGCCGTCAGGAGAAGGTGTCCGTCGGCGACGTCGTCGTCGTCGACAGGCTGACCGGTGAGGTCGGCGAGACCGTCGAGCTCGAGCCGATCATGCTCGTCGACGGTGACAAGGTCACCACGGGCGCCGGCGACCTCGGCAAGGTCAAGGTCACCGCCGAGATCGTCCGGGCCGAGAAGGGCCCGAAGATCTCGATCATGAAGTTCAAGAACAAGACCGGCTACCGCAAGCGCCAGGGCTACCGCAGCCAGCGCACGCGCCTGAAGGTCACCGGCATCAACTGACTCGCGGCCCGCCAGGGTCCGTTCGTATCGAGCAATCAGAAAGCAGGTTCGAGATGGCACACAAGAAGGGCGCCAGCTCCTCCCGGAACGGCCGCGACTCCAACGCCCAGCGTCTGGGCGTCAAGCGCTTCGGTGGCCAGGTCGTCAAGGCCGGCGAGATCATCGTCCGCCAGCGCGGCACCCACTTCCACCCCGGTCTGAACGTCGGCCGTGGCAAGGACGACACCCTCTTCGCCCTCGAGCCCGGCGCCGTCGCCTTCGGCACCCGCCGCGGCCGCAAGGTCGTCGACATCGTCCTGGCGAACGCCTGAGCAACACCTTCAGCTCCGGGCAGGGGCGGACGGCGCACAGCCGTCCGCCCCTGTTCCATGCCTGAGGTCCGCAGGACCGCACCACCCACGGGGCGCCCCACGGCGCGCCGGACCCGAGAGAGAGGACGACGGCGATGGCCACCTTCGTCGATCGCGTGGTTCTCCACGTCGCCGCGGGCGACGGCGGGAACGGCTGCGCGTCCATCCGGCGCGAGAAGTTCAAGCCGCTCGCCGGCCCCGACGGCGCGAACGGCGGCAAGGGCGGTGACGTCATCCTCGTCGTCGACCCCCAGACCACGACGCTGCTGCCCTACCACCACTCCCCGCACCAGCGGGCGACGTCCGGCACCCAGGGGGCCGGTGACATGCGCGCGGGCAGGACCGGTGAGGACCTGATCCTCCCCGTCCCCGACGGCACGGTCGTCAAGACCCTCGACGGCGAGGTCCTCGCCGACCTCGTCGGTGCTGGCACGCGGTTCGTCGCCGCCCAGGGCGGCCACGGCGGGCTCGGCAACGCCGCCCTGTCCTCGCCGCGGCGCAAGGCTCCCGGCTTCGCCCTCCTGGGCGAGGAGGGGGAGCAGGTCGACCTCGTCCTCGAGCTGAAGTCCGTCGCCGACGTCGCGCTCGTGGGTTTCCCGAGCGCCGGGAAGTCCTCGCTCATCGCGGCCATGTCCGCCGCGCGTCCCAAGATCGCCGACTACCCGTTCACCACGCTCGTGCCCAACCTCGGCGTCGTCCAGGCCGGCTCGGAGCGCTACACCGTCGCCGACGTCCCGGGCCTCATCCCCGGCGCCTCGCAGGGCAAGGGCCTGGGTCTGGAGTTCCTGCGTCACATCGAGCGCTGCGCCGTCGTCGTCCACGTCCTCGACTGCGCCACGCTCGAGCCGGGCCGCGACCCGGTGAGCGACCTGGACACCATCGAGGCCGAGCTCGCCGCCTACGCCGGGGACCTCGACCTCGCCGGGGGGCGGGTTCCGCTCATGGAGCGCCCCCGCGTCGTCGTCCTCAACAAGATCGACGTCCCCGAGGCGCGGGACCTCGCCGAGATGGTCCGCCCCGAGCTGGAGCAGCGCGGCCTGCGGGTCTTCGAGATCTCGACGGCGAGCCACGAGGGTCTGCGGCAGCTGTCGTTCGCGCTGGCCGAGATCGTCGCGCGGGCGCGGGCCGAGGCCCCCACGCAGGAGGCTACCCGGGTGATCCTGCGGCCCACCGCCGTCGACGACGCCGGGTTCACCGTGACCCGCCGCAACGGGCCGGACGGGGTGTTCTACCAGGTGCGTGGCGCCAAGCCCGAGCGGTGGGTGCGTCAGACCGACTTCAACAACGACGAGGCCGTCGGCTACCTCGCCGACCGGCTCAACCGGATCGGCGTCGAGGACCAGCTCTACCGCGCCGGTGCCGTCGCGGGCGACACGGTCGTCATCGGTGCGGTCGAGGGCGGGGTCGTCTTCGACTGGGAGCCCACCATGCAGACCGGTGCCGAGCTGCTCGGGCCGCGCGGCACCGACCTGCGCCTGGAGGAGACCGCGCGGCCGACCCGTGCGGAGAAGCGCCGCGGTTACCACGAGCTCATGGACGCCAAGAGCGCCGCTCGCGACGAGCTGTGGACCGAGCGTCAGCATGGCGTGTGGACCGATCCCGAGGACGTCGACGACCAGACCTCCTGACGGCGGCCGTGCAGGTCCGGCAGGGCAGCCCGCCGCACCTCGGGATGGGCGGCGCAGCCGCCTCGCAGGGCGAACGGTCCGCTCGCCGCGCCGTCGGGCGGGTTCGGTGCGACCGTAGGCGCATGAGCGAGGACGAGCGCATTGCACCGCCCGACGAGGACTCCGGCCGCCGCGCCGCGCCACCCACCACGTCGGGTCCCGCCGACCTGACCTACGGCGCGGCGGACCCGGACCGGTCCGACGAGCTGGGCCCGTCGCCTGACGTCCACGGCGAGGAGGGTGGCGGCGACCCCGCCGCCGGGGCCGAGGCGGACACGGCCGTCGGGGACTCCGAGGATCGCGAACGGCCCCGGGGGTTCACGCCGTAGCCGGGCGCGATCGGGCAGCACGAGCGGTCAGCCCGGCAGCTTCACCGGTCGGCCCGGCAGCTTCGGCGGTCAGCCCGGCAGCTCGAGCGGTCAGCCCGGCGGGATGTTGTGGTTGAGCCGGAAGAGGTTCTCCGGGTCGTAGCGACGCTTGAGCGCCACCAGCCGGCCCGTCGCCTCCTCGCCGTAGATCGTCCGTGCCCAGGCGGCGCCGTCGGCCACCTCGGACCCACCCATGAAGTTCACGTACAGCCCGCCGGTCGCGAACGGTGCCATGTCGGCCGCGAGGCCACGGACGAAGGCCGTGTGGTGGGCGTCGTCCGCCGGGTCGGTCCAGAAGCCGTAGATGTTGAGCCAGAACCTGGCGGACCGTGCCGGGAAGGGCGATCCGCCCTCGGGCTCCCGCTCGTACGCCCCGGCCATGTGGTGGATGTCGTACCCGGTGCCCACCCAGGTCTGCTCGGTGCCGCGTCGGACGAGGACCTCGATCACCTCGTCGTCGAGGCGGTCGAACGAGGCGTTCTTCCAGTAAGCCCGTGAGCCGGGCGGCAGGAAGGCGTCCTGCGCCGTCTGGACGTCTCTCCACGTGGCCGGTCCCGACTCCTCGGCGTCCGGCGGGGCGACAGCCCGCAGCTCGGCGACGACGGCCTCGCCGGCGTCGTGGTCGGGCAGGGCCCAGACGTAGCCGACCATGAGGACCGGGTCGTCGCCGGCGTCCAGCTCCGGCGGCGGGGTCATGACCGAGACGATCGTCTGCATGGCCTCGGGCATCTCGCGGGTCCAGCGCTCGTAGGAAGCGAGCACCTCCCGCCAACGGGGCAGGCCGTACAGGAGCGTGCCCGCGAGCACTCGTTCGGGCAGGGGGTAGGCGCGGAACGTCAGGGAGACGGCGACACCGAAGTTCCCGCCGCCGCCTCGGAGACCCCAGAGCAGCTCGGGGTCGCCGTCGTCGCCGGCGCGCACCACCTCACCCGTCGCTGTCACCACGTCCGCCGCCAGGAGGTTGTCCGCGGCCAGCCCGTAGGCCCGGGTCAGCCAGCCGACACCGCCGCCGAGCGTGAGACCACCGACCCCTGTGCGTGAGACGACCCCCAGCGGGACGACGAGTCCGTGCGGCACCGTCGCGGCGTCGACGTCGGAAAGGAGCGCGCCGCCGCCGGCGGTGACCGTCCGAGCGCGGGGATCGGTAGTGACGGCGTTCAGCGCCCCCAGATCTAGGACGATGCCGCCGTCGACCGTGCCGTTGCCGGCGACGCCGTGCCCGCCGCCCCGCACGGCGAGGGTGAGCCCGCGGTCCCGCGCGACCAGAACGGTGTGGCGCACGTCGTCCACCGAGGAGGCCCGCACGACGGCGAGCGGACGCGCGTCGACCATGCCGTTCCAGACCCGCCGCGCTTCGTCGTAGCCCTCGTCGCCTGGCCCCAGTACCTGTCCCGCGACCTGCTCGCGCAGGCCTTCGACCGGTTCGGCAAGGGTCGGTCCGTCGTCCATGTCCACCACGCCTCGACCGCCTGGCAGGGGGGCGGACGGCCCGGGCGGTGTCGGCGAGCCCGCGAGAGGGGCCGTGCACATGCACGGCTCCCTCGCCGTCGGGGTGCAGCAGCCCGGCACCCCCTGCAGTCGCGGGAACGCGCGCCCGGCGGTGAGGAGCTCCATCGTCCGCCGGGGACGAACCGGGCACAAGGGTCAGGACTTGGGGCGCCGACGCCGCTCTCCGGTCCAAGCGCCGTGGGGCTCTTGGTATCGGCATCCCAGCGGCATCTGAGCCCCTCGTCCAGCCCCCCCGTCGGAGCGTTCGCCTCATCGGATCCCTCGGACACCGAGTCCGGCCCCGGCCGTGGGATGTCGTCCCGGTCCGTCCGCACTCAGCGTGTCTGATCAGTAGGGAGATCAGTAGGGCGGGGTGCCGGGGTCTGGGGGTGGATCGCCGGGTGCGGCGCCGGTGAGGTGTTTCGTCGTGGGTCGGCGGTCGGCGAGGTGGGGCGGTGTGTGGGGGAGCATGGTGATGGTGCCGTTGATCTCTCGTCGGTAGGCGTGTCCGGTGGGGGTGAGCCATTCGAAGATGCCGGGTTGGGGTTGGACGACGGTGAAGATGCCGGCGGTTTTGATGGTGTGGTCGCGGGTGCACAGGGGTCCGCCGTTGTGTGCGGCGGTGGGGCCGCCGTGGGCCCAGGCTTGGGTGTGGTCGTACTGGCAGCGGTGGGCGGGGGTGGTGCAGCCGGGGCGGACGCAGGTGCGGTCGCGTTGGCGGACGTGGTCGAGGAGGTCGGCGGGGGGCCGGTAGCGGGTGCGGCCGACGTCGAGGACGGCTCCGGTGAGGGGGTCGGTGACGATCCGGCGCCAGGTGCCGCCGGCGGCGAGGGCGCGGGCGACGTCGGGGGTGATGGGGCCGTAGCCGGTGAGGGTGGCGACACCGGCGGGCGGGTCGTCGGGGAACTCGCCGGGCACCGCGGGCGTGTCCTGCGGTGGGTCAGAGGTCGGCGTGTCCTGCGGCTGGTCAGACGTCGGCCCGTCCTGCGGCGGGTCGGACGTCGGCGGGTCGGAGGTCGGCGGTGACTCTGCCGTGTCGTCGGGCGGCTGGCCGGGCACCGTGGGAGCGTCCTGCGGCGGACCTGACGTCGGCGGCGGCTGCTGCGTGGTGGTGGTCGGTGGGGTGGCGGTGGCTGGTGGGAGGAGGACGGACAGGGGTACGTCGAGGCGGATGTCGACCTTGGGTGGGTCGCCGAACCACTCGCCGTCGGCGGGGATGAGCAGGTGCAGCGGGGGCAGGCAGGGGCCTTCGCTGGGGTCCTGGGGGGCGGCGGGGCACCGGCAGGTCGTCCCGGACTCGACGGCCCCGGTCCCGGCGTCGGCCTCGGTTCGCGGCCCGGCTGCGGTATCGGCATCGGCGTCGGCGTCGGCATCGGTATCGGCTGCGGTGGCGGCGTCGGCGTCGGCGTCGGGGTCGCTGTTGGTGGCGGCGTCGGCGTCGCCCTCGGCGTGGTCGTGGTCGTGGCCGGGGGTGTGGGTGGTGGGGCGGAAGCGGCCGGTGATGAGGGCGAGGAGGATGTCGGCTCGGAGCTGGTCGGTGGTGCGGGTGTCGCCGGCGGCGCGGGCGCTCTGGGCCATGTGGTCCAGGACGAGGTCGATCTGGACGCAGCTGGTGGCGGTGGTGACGGCGCTGATGCGGCCCATGCCGTCGGGTAGGGGCTGGGTGTGGGTGACGTGGCGGCGGGCGCGGGCGCGGTGGTGGCGGGCCTGGGCATCGTGGGGGTCGACGGCGATGAGCTTGTCGGCGAGGTCGCGCACGAGCTGGGGGTGGGTGCGCCGGTCGGCCTCGGTGAGGATGTCGTGCTCGACCATCCACGCCACGGGGGTGGGGCTGTGGTGGAGGGTGGCGACGATGGTGGCGGCCTTGCGGTAGTCGATCTGACCGGATTCGAGGTGGGCGCGGGTCGCGGCGAAGGACCGGGTCAGGCCCTGCCCGGTGGCGACGAGCTTGGCGGCGTCCTGCCGGGTGGTGGCCAGGCGCAGGGCGAGCTCTTCGGCGGTGCCGTCGATGGTCTTGGGGGCGGCCGCGCCGGTCTTGGCGTACATCACCGGTTCGGTGGCGACGTGGGCGGCGGCGAGCGCGGCCCGTCCGGCGGACCAGGACTCCAGGCGTTTGTAGGCGGCGACGACCTCGACCTTGGCGAAGGGGGCGAGGGCGTCGAGGTCGATCTCGTCCAGCAGGGCGGCGAGCTCGGGGCCCGGGGCCATCGAGGCCAGGACGTTCAGGGCCACCCCGAGGGTGGCCGCGTGCTCGGCGTAGACCTGGGCGATGACCTCCGCGATCGGCCGGTCGAGCCGACGCCGCCGCCTGACCCGCGCAGCATCTTCGTCCTCATCCCCGTCCCCGTCTCCGGCCGAGTCCTCACTGTCGGTGGCGGGCGGGGTGAGGGGCTCGGCGACGGCCTGGTACCCGCCGGGGCCGAGGAGCTGGTCGAAGACGTCCTGGGACCAGCGGTGGCCGTCGTGGGCCTGGTCGGCCAGGCCCTTGATGCCCAGCGTGGTCAGGGTGCGGGCCCGGGCGATGCGTTCCTCGGTCCGCCACTGCCGCTGCACGGCGATCAGGTGCTCGCACCCACCGTTGGTCAGCGCGTCGGCGTAGCAGCAGTACCCGCGCTCGCGCGCCTGCGCATCCCGGTCATCGGCATCGCTGCCCTGGGCGGCCCGGGCGTCGCCATCACGAGTGTGGGTGTCCGCAGGCCGGTCGTCGCCGGCCGAGCCGTCGCGGTCGCGGGCCGCCGACTCGGGGTCCTGGTCCACCGCTCCCACCTCCACCTCGAACTGATGTTCCCACCGTAGAGACGGGGTGTGACATCGACACCACGACTGTGAACACCGCCCCGACGACGGCCCTGTGAGCTCGCCGCTATGCCGGTAGCGGCCGGTGAGCAGGATGGTCGAGCAGGCGGCTCAGCGGTGACGTCCTCGTGTGGAGGCTGGAGACAGACAAGGCTGGAGGATCCGGTTCGTCGAGCAGAGACGGCTCGTCGCGCGACGACACGGGAGGCCCGACGGAGTGGTCCGGCGAGCAGAGCGTCGTCTCCGCCGGCCCGTCGGTACCCGACGGACCGTGGCGGCTCGCACGGGCGCGCGTCCACCGGCCGACCAGCGGCACCGCCCACGGGGCTCATGGGGAAGGATGGGATCGTGAACAAGCCCCTCGCCGACCGCTCCGGGATCGCCACGGCAACCCGCGTCGTGGTCAAGGTCGGGTCCTCCTCGCTCACCGCCGCCGACGGGCGGCTGAGCATGCCGGCCCTGCACACCCTCGTGGAGATCCTCGCGGCGCGCCGCGCCCGGGGTCAGCAGATCGTCCTCGTCTCCTCCGGCGCGATCTCCGCCGGCATGACGCCGCTCGGCCTCACCGGCCGTCCCCGGGACCTCGCGACTGCCCAGGCCACCGCCTCGGTGGGCCAAGGCATCCTCGTTGCCCGCTACACGGAGGCGTTCGCCTACTACGGCCAGCGGGTGGGACAGGTGCTCCTCACGGCTGAGGACCTCATTCGACGCACGAACTACGCCAACGCCCAGCGCGCCCTCGAGCGGCTCCTGGCCCTCGGCGTCGTGCCGATCGTCAACGAGAACGACACCGTCGCCACCGACGAGATCCGGTTCGGGGACAACGACCGCCTCGCCGCACTCGTCTCCCACCTCGTCCGCGCCGACGCCATGGTCCTGCTCACCGACGTCGACGGTCTCTACGACGGCCCGCCCGGACGCGCCACCAGCCGTCTCGTACCGCAGGTCGACGGGCCGGCCGACCTCGCGCACGTGGAGGTCACCGGCCGCGGGAGCGAGATCGGCACCGGCGGGATGGTCACCAAGCTCGACGCCGCCGCGATCGCCACGGGATCGGGGATCCCCGTGGTCCTGACCTCGGCCGACCGTGCGCGCCAGGCCCTCGACGGCGAGAACGTCGGCACGTGGTTCTCGGCCACCGGGAAGCGCAAGTCGGCCCGACGGCTCTGGCTCGCCCACGCGGCCCAGATCCGCGGCCGCCTGCACCTCGACGCCGGAGCCGCCCGGGCCGTCACCGATGGCAAGCGTTCACTCCTGGCGGCCGGGGTGGTCGGGGTCGACGGCGAGTTCGAGGCCGGCGACGCCGTCGAGCTCGTCGGTCCCGACGGCGTCGTCGCGCGCGGGCTGAGCGCCTACGGCTCGGCCGAGATCCCCGAGATGATGGGCAAGTCCACCGACCAGCTGCGCGGACCTGAGGACGACCGCCACCCGCGCGCGGTGGTCCACCGTGACGACCTCGTCCAGGTCAGGGTGCGGCTGCGGCGTCCCTGAACGCCCCGCCGCTCAGCAGCGGCACCACGGTGTCGACGTCGACGTCCGCCGCGGCGGCGAGGTCGTCCTGCCAGCCGACGGCGACCAGCTCGCGGCCGGAGGCGCAGCCGCGCAGCGCCGCACCGAGGTCACCCACGCCCTCGAGGGCCGCGGCGGCCGCGCGCGCCTCGGGGGAGCGGTGGCCGGGCCAGACGTGGAGGGCGCGCAGGACGGCGGCAGCGCCCAGGAGGTTCTCCAGGGCCGGGCGCAACGTGCCGTCGGGCCAGCGCTCGCCGGCCGCCACGACGTTCACCGGCCGGTCCGGCGTGCCGAAGCCGCGGGCGGTGGCCCACGCCGCCACGGCCCGCGCGTTCCGGAGTGCGGCGGTGACGACCGCGGCCGCCGGGATGCCCGCGGCGGGTGTGGCGCCGGTGGCCGACGTGGCGCCCGCGGGGGTGGCATCCGCGGTGGGCGTGGCGCCGGTGGCAGCCGCGGTGCGGGCACCAGACGTAGCCGCCGCAGGCCTGGTTCCGGCACGGTCAGCCGCGGCAGCGATGGCGGAGCCGTTGCGCGAGGGCAGGACGAGGCGGGGCACGGCCGGGGCGCGCAGGGCCAGCGCGGGGGAGAGTGACCACGGGTGGTCCGGGGTCGCCCGGCGGCGCGGTGCGGCCAGGGTGGCGCCGGTCCGGCGCGCGAGGTCGGCGGCCGAGTCGTCGTCGCCGCAGGGGTGTACCGCAATGCCCCGGCCGACGGCGATGGCGACGGTGGTGCTGAAGGAGAGCACGTCGACGACGACCACGAGCGCGTGGCGGTGCGCCAGGGCCCGAGCACCCGCGAGGCCCCAGTCGAACCTCGTGCCGTAGCCCGCCTGGGCGCGGGGGTCGGCGTCCATGACGCACACGATACGGAGAGCGGGGCCCACGGCGATCGGCGCGGACCCGCCCAGCCGGACGATCCGGATGCGCGGGCAACGACACTCGCGGGGACGGACGAGAGGGACCCGCGCAGGTGGAGGGTCAGGTCGTGGTGTGGCCGCCGAGGCGGTGGTACGTGCGGTTCTCGTAGACGAGCGGAGCGGCGGCCCGGTCGTCGGCGCGGACCGCCCGCAGCGTGACGAGCAGGCTGTCGCCGACGGGGACGCGCTGCTCGACCGTGCCCCGGACCCAGGCACGGACCCCGGGCAGCACGGGCTCACCGGTGGGCAGCGGGAGCCAGTCCAGGCCGGCGAACCGGTCCACGCCGCGGCGGGCGAACCGTGCGGCGAGATCCTCCTGGTCGGCCGCGAGGAAGTTGACGGCGACCCCGCGCGCCGCCTCGACCGCGGTACGCGCGGAGGAGGTCGAGGCCAGGGAGAAGGCGAGCATCGCGGGCGCGGCGGACACCGAGATGACAGAGGTGGCGGTGAAGCCCACCGGCCCGTGCGGGCCGGCGAGGGTGATCACCGCGACGCCGCCGGGGTGGTGGCGGAAGATCCGCTTGAACTCCTCGGGGCCGATCTCCGCGCCGTGGCGGGCCGGGTCCTCGGCCGCGCAGGGGAGCGCGACCACGTCCTCGGCACTCATGCGGCACTCCTCGGTCCGGTGACAGGTCTCGTGGACCTTACGACGGGCGCGGGCCGCCGGCGCGTGGACGGACCCGGTCGTCTCGCGGACGGAGACGGCGACGCTCCACGGACGCTGGCGTCTCGCTTGGCGAGACGGACAAGACGGACAGGGGCGGGGGTGGGGTGAGCCGGGCAGTCTTCCTCCCACGAGGGCCCCGGAGACGCCGGAGCCGGCCCCGCCCGCAAGACGGAGGAACGATGACGGAGAGCACGGGTCCGGCCCGCAGCTTCCTCGGTGGCGCGCCCGTGACGGGCACCCGCCGCTGTCGTCCCATGACCGTGCGGGCCTGTATGCGCAGGTCCTGCGCCGGCTGACCGACCTCCCGTCGGACCCCGGCCAGGACCTTCCCACCAGTTTCGCGAAGGCGGCTCAGCTCGGCGCCACCGGTCGCAGCCCGGGCATCTGAGGACGGTCTCGTGCCGTTCCGGTGGCCGCCAGTGCTCCGGCAGCCCCTGCGTGTTCCGGCGGGTACTTGCTGCTCCGGTAGATACCAACCGGTTGGGTGACACCCACCGGTCCGCTGGATCCCCACCGTTCCGGTGCCTCGGCCTCGACGCATCGTCCGACCGCGTCACCGGTCGTCGCGCCGACGCCCGTCCAGCGAGGCCGTGCGCCATGACCTGCCCCGACGTCCCGCACGGCCCCCGGGCCCCGCGGCCCGGGTGAAGAACCCGGGTGAAGACCCAGGCGAACGGCCCTGGTGAACGGCTCCGGTGCACGGCCGTCGCCTGTAGTCCCGCACCACCCTGACTCCTCGGCACCGCCACGGCGCCGACCCACCCGTGAAGGATCGACATGAACCGCCCCTCCCGCACCCTGCGCAGGGCCGCCCCGGCCCTCGGCGCCCTCGTCGCGGCCTCCCTGCTCGCCGCGTGCTCATCCGCCCAGTCGTCGGCGCCGGCCACCACAGGCGCCGCCCCCTCCGGGGAGCCCGTGACCGGCGGTGAGCTCGTCTACCTCGAGTACCAGCCGCACACCAACCTCTACCCGCCCCAGGCCGGCTTCTACCCCAACGGCGGGCTCGTCAACAACATCACCGACCGGCTCACCTACCAGGACCCCGAGACCCTGGAGATCCACCCGTGGGTCGCCACGGACTGGGAGGTCAACGCCGACGCCACGGAGTACACCTTCGACCTGCGCGAGGGCGTCACCTTCTCCGACGGCACGGCCTTGGACGCCGAGGTCGTGGCGAAGAACTTCGACACCTACGGCCTCGGCGACAGCGAGCTCGGCCTGACCGTCTCGGAGGCGATCAACAACTACGCCGGCAGCGAGGTGGTCGACGCGGACACCGTCCGGTTCCACTTCGACGCCCCCGCCCCCGGCTTCCTCCAGGCCACCTCCACGATCAACTCCGGGCTCCTCTCGGCCGACACGCTGGACCGCAGCCTCGAGGAGCTCGGGGCCGGCAGCTCGACCGACGTCGTCGGCTCGGGCCCGTTCGTCATCGCCTCGGAGGAGGTGGGCTCGCAGATCCGGCTCGAGGCCCGTGAGGACTACGACTGGGCCCCGCCCGCCCTGGAGCACCAGGGCCGCGCCTACCTCGACGCCATCACGATCGTCGTCACCCCCGAGGACAGCGTTCGCATCGGTTCGCTGACCTCCGGTCAGGCCGACTACGTCCGGTACGTCCAGGCGCACGACGAGGCCCAGGTGGAGTCCGCCGGCTTCGCCCTGCACGCGCCCCAGACCCGCGGGGTCAACAACGGCCTGGCGCTGCGGCCCACGCACCCGATCCTCAGCGACGTCCGCGTCCGCCAGGCGCTGCTGCACGGCGTGGACGCCCAGGAGGTCGTCGACACCGTCTACACGGCCAACTACCCGGTGGCCACCTCGCACCTGGCGGCCACCGCGCTCGGCTACAGGGACCAGGGCGACGCCCTCGCCCACGACCCCGAGCTGTCGCAGAGCCTCCTCGACGACGCGGGCTGGGTCCCCGGCGCCGACGGCATCCGGGAGAAGGACGGCGAGCGGCTCTCGCTCGACGTCTACGCCTCCAACGCCCAGCCGCTGTCCAAGCCCAACCTCGAGCTTGTCTCCCAGCAGCTGGCGGAGATCGGCGTCGAGCTCAACGTCAAGACCGCCGACTCCGCGACGATCACCGCGAACTCGCGCGACCCGCTCAAGACCCCGCTCTACCACTCCATGGTCGGACGGGCGGACTTCGACGTCATCAAGAGCCAGTTCCACACCGCCAACCGCGACGTGCTCATCTCCGACGACCCCACCCTCGACGAGCTCCTCGAGGCCGTCGCCTCCGAGCCCGACGCCGCGGCCCGGGCCGAGCGCTCCGGCGAGGTCCAGGACTACCTCACCGAGCAGGCGTACTACATCCCGCTCTTCGAGGAGCCGCAGGTCTACGGCGTCGCCCCGCGCGTCCAGGGCGCCGGGTTCGAGTCGGTCGGTCGGCCGGCGTTCTACGACACCTGGCTCAGCGAGTAGCCGTGCGGTACGTCCTCAACCGGGTCGGCCAGGCGCTCGTCGTCCTCCTGGCCGCCTTCACCCTCAGCTTCGTGCTGCTCCAGGCGCTGCCAGGGGACGCCCTGCTCATCAAGTTCGAGAACCCCGAGCTCGGCCTGTCCTCGACCGAGATCGCGGCCATCCGCGAGGCCTACGGCGCCGACGTGCCGCTGGTGCGGCAGTACCTCGACGCCCTCGGCGGGTTCCTCACCGGGGACCTGGGCTACTCCGTGCAGTACGGCACGCCGGTGGCCACGCTCGTCGCCGAGGCCCTGCCCGGCACGGCCGCCCTCGCGGCGTCCGCACTGGCCCTCGCGGTGGTCCTCGCGACGGCGATCGCGGCCCTGAGCGTGCTCGCCCCGTTCGCGTGGCTCCGCGGGCTCCTGCGCTCGGCTCCGTCGCTGTTCGCGGCGGTGCCGGTGTTCTGGCTGGCGATCGTCCTGGTCCAGGTCTTCTCCTTCCGGCTGGGCCTGGTCCCGGTCATCGGGGCGAGCCCCGTCCAGGGGCTCGTCCTGCCGGTCCTCGCGCTCGCCGTGCCCCTGGCGGCCCCGCTCGCCCAGGTGCTCGTGCGCAGCATCGACGAGGTGAGCCTCCAGCCCTTCGTCGCCGTGACCGCGGCGAAGGGCGCCGGTCCGGTGTGGCTGCTCACCCGGACCGTGGCCCGCAACGCCGTCGCCCCGGCGCTCACCGTCGCCGGGGTGCTGCTCGGCGAGCTCATCGGCGGCGCGGTGGTGACCGAGACCGTCTTCGGCCGCGCCGGGATCGGCCGGCTCACGGAGCAGGCGGTCGCCCAGCAGGACATCCCGGTCCTGCAGGGCGTCGTCCTCCTGGCCGCCACCGCGTTCGTCGTCGTCAACCTGGTCGTGGACCTGCTCTACCCCGTCCTCGACCCCCGCACCGCCACGAAGATCGGGCTGGCCGCATGAGCACCACGACCCCCACCCCGCCCCCCGCGAGCTCGCCCGGGCACGACCCGCGTGGCGTCGCGACCTCGACCGGCGATCCGAGTGGCGTCGCCACCCCGCCCGGCCACGACCCGCGCGGCGTCGAGGGGCTCGCCGCCCGGCGCACCCCGCTCCGCGCCCTGCGCGGCACCTCGCCGAGCCTGGTCCTCGCGGTGGCCGTCGTCGCCGTCGTCCTGGGGTGGGCCGTCGCGCCGGGGCTGTTCACCGGCCACGACCCGCTCGCCGGCGTGCCCGCGGAGAAGCTCCAGGCCCCGGGCCCGGCGCACCCCTTCGGGACGGACGCCCTGGGCCGGGACCTCCTCGCCCGGGTCGTCCACGGCTCGGTGCACTCCCTCGCCGGCGCCCTGCTCGCCGTCACCGTCGGCCTCGCCGCCGGGACCGCCCTGGGCGTGCTGGCCGGTTCCGCGGGCCGGCTCGTCGACGACGTCCTCATGCGCGTCGTCGACGTGCTGCTGGCGATCCCCGCGCTGCTGCTCATGCTCAGCATCATCATCCTGCTCGGCTTCGGCACGACCAACGCGGCGATCGCCGTCGGGATCAGCTCGGTGGCCGCCTTCGCCCGGCTGGCGCGCTCGGAGGTGGTCCGGGTGCGGCGCAGCGACTACGTCGAGGCCGCCTTCGGCTCCGGCGGGCGGTTCTTCCCGGTGCTGTGGCGCCACGTCCTGCCGAACTCGGTCGGCGCGGTCGTCTCCCTCGCCGCCCTGCAGTTCGGCACCGCGATCATCGCCGTCTCCACCCTGGGGTTCCTCGGCTACGGCGCACCCCCGCCCACCCCCGAGTGGGGCCTGCTCATCGCCGAGGGGCGCAGCTACATCGCCACAGCCTGGTGGCTCACCACCCTGCCGGGGCTCGTCCTGGTCGCCGTGGTCCTGTCCGCCAACCGCATCAGCGCCGCCCTGAGGAGGCCGTCATGACCACCGCCCCCACCCTTCACCGGGCCTCCGCCGCGGCCGCCGGTCCAGGAGCCGCAGTGACGAGCGCGGGAACCGCACCGGGGGACGTCGCGGCCCCCGGGACCCCCCGCGACGTGCCCGTCCTCGCCGTCCGCGACCTCGCCGTCACCTACCGCTCGGGCCGCACCTCGACCGCGGCCGTGCGCGGCGTCTCCTTCGACGTCCGGCCCGGCGAGGTCGTCGCCGTCGTGGGGGAGTCGGGGTCGGGCAAGACGACGACGGCGCAGGCCGTCATCGGTCTGCTGGGCGCCGGCGCCCACGTGGACGCGGGCAGCATCGCCGTCGGCGGCGCCGACGTCTCCGGCTGGACGCCCCGGCAGCTGCGCGCCGTGCGCGGGGCACGGATCGGCCTGGTGCCGCAGGACCCGCACAACTCCCTCAACCCGGTCCGCACCATCGGCGACAACCTCGCCGAGGTCCTGCGCATCCACCGGGCCGGCCCCCGGGCGGCGGTGCGGGCGCGGGTCGTCGAGCTCCTCGCCCGGGTGGGCATCCCCGAGCCGGAGCGGCGGGCCCGCCAGTACCCGCACGAGCTGTCCGGCGGGATGAAGCAGCGGGTCCTCATCGCCGGCGCGATCGCGCTCGGGCCCGACCTGGTCATCGCCGACGAGCCCACCAGCGCCCTCGACGTCACCGTCCAGCGCCGGATCCTCGACCTGCTCGACGACCTGCGCGCCGAGCTCGGCTCGGCCGTCCTGCTCGTCACGCACGACCTCGCCGTCGCCGCCGAGCGGGCCGACCGCATCCTCGTGATGAAGGACGGCCGGATCGTCGAGGAGGGCGCGACCGAGGCGCTCCTCGCCGCCCCGGCCCACCCCTACACGCGCACGCTCCTCGCCGACGCGCCCTCCCTCACCGAGCCGGCACCCCGGGCCACCGCCCGGCTCGTCGAGACGGCGCGCGAGACCGACCGCGCGATCGAGGTCCGCGGCCTCGTCCAGGAGTTCGGGCACGGACGCGGACCGCGGTTCCGTGCCGTCGACGACGTCTCCTTCTCGGTGGTCCGCGGCACCACCCACGCGCTCGTGGGGGAGTCCGGCTCGGGCAAGACCACCACCGCCCGCGCCGTCGTCGGGCTCCGACGACCCACCGCCGGCTCCGTGGTGGTCGAGGGGGCGGAGGTCACCGGGCTGCGGGGGGAGGCCCTGCGCCGGTTCCGCCGGGGGACCCAGCTGGTCTACCAGAACCCGTTCAGCTCCCTCGACCCGCGCCAGAGCGTGACCGAGATCGTCGCCGAGCCCCTGCGCAACCACGGCCGCACCGACCGACGTGACCGGCGGCGCCGGGCGGCCGAGGCCCTCGAGCAGGTCGCGCTGCCGGCCACGCTGGCGGCCCGTCGGCCGGCGGAGCTCTCGGGCGGGCAGCGGCAGCGCGTGGCGATCGCCCGGGCCCTCGTCCTGGAGCCCGCGGTGCTCGTGCTCGACGAGGCGGTCTCCGCGCTCGACGTCACGGTCCAGGCCCAGATCCTCGACCTCCTCGACCGGCTCCAGCAGGACCTGGGCCTGACCTACCTCTTCATCTCCCACGACCTCGCCGTCGTCCGACAGATCGCCGACACCGTCTCGGTGATGCGCGACGGCCGGGTCGTCGAGCACGGCCGCGCGGCCGACGTCCTCGACCACCCAGCCCACGACTACACCGCCGCCCTCGTCGAGGCGATCCCGCACCGCGCGGCGGCCCCCACGAACGGAGAGACCAGATGACCGCCGTCGGCATCTTCACCCGCATCCTCGACGACGCCTCGCCGGCCGAGCGCTACGCCCACGCCGTCGAGCAGATCCGCCTCGCGGAGCACCTCGGGCTCGACTCGGCGTGGGTGGCCCAGCACCACTTCGACCGCGACGAGGGCGGCCTGCCCTCCCCGCTGGTGCTGCTCAGCCACGTCGCGGCCCTGACGAACCGCATCCGGCTCGGCACGGGCATCATCACCCTCCCGCTGGAGGACCCCGTGCGCGTGGCCGAGGACGCGGCCGTCCTGGACGTCCTGTCCGGTGGGCGGCTCGAGCTGGGTCTGGGCAACGGCGGCACGCCGAAGTCCTTCCCCGCCTTCGGGCGCGCCCACGCCGACCGGCGCGAGATCTTCGCCCGGCACCTCGCCGCGCTCCTCGAGGCCCTCGAGGGACGGGCGCTGGCCGACGAGCGCAACCACCTCTACCCGCCGGCGCCGGACCTGGGCCGGCGGATCTGGCAGGCGACCTTCTCCGTCGACGGCGGTGCGCGGGCGGGCGAGCGCGGGGACGGACTCATGCTCTCGCGCACCCAGCCGCGCCCGGCCCACGCGCCGGACGCCACCCTCAGCGAGCTGCAGGACCCCGTGATCGACGCCTACCTCGCGGCCCTGCCCGACGGCGTGGCGCCGAGGATCCTGGCCTCCCGCACGCTCGTGGTCGCCGAGGACCCGGCCCGCCTCCGGCCCCACGCCGAGGCAGGCCTGCGACGCGCCGCCCAAGGCCTGCGGCGCCAGGGCCACCACCTGCCCGAGGACGACGTCGACGCGCTCCTGCGGCGCACCGACAGCCACCTCGGCACGCCCGAGCAGGTCCTCGCGGAGCTGGCCGAGGACACGGCCCTGGCCCGCGCCACGGACGTCTCGTTCCAGGTCCACTCCATCGACCCGCCCCACGAGGACGTCCTGCGCTCCATCGAGCTCATCGCCACCGAGGTGGCCCCTGCGCTGCGGACCGGGCTGCGCGCCGGGCTCCCCGCCCCCGTGGCATGACCTCCCCGACCAGAAGAGGACCCGACATGAGCACCGCACCCACCACCGCCTCCGCACCCACCACCGTCCCCACCGACCCCGACGTCCCCCCGGCGGTCCCCGACGTCGTCGACCACCTCCTCGGCACCCGGCCGGGCAGCCGGCTCGACGAGATCCGCGGCGCGCGGCCCGCCGCCCGCGCGAACGCCCAGCGCAGCCACGAGGCCCTCCTCGAGCCGGTCGACCCCACCCACGTCTCGCTCCTCGAGCGCTCGGTGGTGGCCGCGTTCGTCTCGGCACTGCACGGCTCGGGTCCCGTCGCCGCCCGCTACGCCGCCCACCTCGGGGCGGCCGACCCGCACCTCGCCCGCGTCGTCGCACGCGAGGTGGCGAGCGGCGCGACCACGGGACCGTACGGCGCCTACCGTGAGCCGGCGCTGGCCGGGGAGAGCAGGCCGGGCCCGGTGTACCGGGTCCAGGACGGCGAGGCGCTCGGGGCCCGGCTCACCGCGGCGCTCGAGCACGCGCACCTGCTCGTCCTGCGGCCCCGCGAGGCGAGCCCGGCGGCGCTCGAGCGCCTGGCCGCGGCGGGCTGGAGCACCGACGGCATCGTCACGCTCGCCCAGCTGGTGTCGTTCCTCGCCTTCCAGGTCCGCGTCGTCCACGGCCTCGGTGCGCTGGCCGCCGAGGTACCGGATGGTGGCACCGCCGAGGCACCCGACGGCGTCGCCGGCGAGGCGCCGGACGGTCTCGCCGGCGACCGTCCGGAGCCCGGGCCGGCTGAGCGGGCGCCCGCCCAGGTCCTCACCTACCCGGACCTCCGTCGTCCCGAGGCGTTCACCCGCGACCAGCTCGGGTGGGTCCCGTGGCTCGAGCCCCTGCCCCGCGAGGAGCTCACCGAGCGGCACCTCGACGGGCTCGTCGACCGGCGCCGTGCGGACAACGACTACTTCCGGCTGCTCGTGCGCGACCCCGAGGTCCTCGCGGCGCGCACCCGCACCGACAACGACATCTTCTACAACACCCGCGGCGGTCTGCCGAGGGCCGAGCGCGAGCTCGCGGCCACCGCGGCCAGCCGCCTCAACGGCTGCGTCTTCTGCGCCTCGGTCCACGCCCGCTTCGCTGCGCACCACTCGCGGCGTCCCGAGGACGTCCAGCGACTGCTCGACGAGGGCGTCTTCGCCGACCTCGGACCGCGGTGGGACGCGGTGGTCGCCGCGGCGGTCGCGCTGAGCAGCACCCCGCCCACGTTCGGCGCGCAGGAGGTCGGCGCGCTGCGGGCCGCCGGGCTCGACGACCTCGAGATCGCCGATCTCGTCCACGGTGCGGCTTTCTTCGGGTGGGCCAACCGGCTCATGCTGTCCCTCGGCGAGCCAGCGGAACCGGGGGTGTGAGGCAGCCCACGTCCCGGTGCGGTCCACGCACCGGGACCGATGGTTGACACCTGAAGCAACGCCCACCTACTGTCATGTCGAGGTCAAGAGCGTCAGCGTCAAGCCCCGGCTCGCTGGCCGGCAACCCCCCACGTGCGGGGGGTGCCCCGGGTGATGACCTGGTCCCGCGAGTGCGCGGGACAACCGCCGAGCACGAAGGAAACTCAGGACGAATGAACACGCACCAGGGCCCCGGGCAGAACGTCTTCTCGCCGCGCCGCTCGATGTGCATGTGCATGTGTCGTCCCGGTATGTCCATCTGACGACATACCCCGCGACGCCCCGGCACCTGCCGACGCGTCACCCCTGATCTCGAGCCCCCCGCCGCGGGCGATTGGCACGCCACGCGCGGGACCGGCCGGTCAGCCTTCCTTCCGCCGCGCCCGCCGCCGGCGCGCCGACACCTGGATGTGTGCTCCCATGACCGCTCTGCTGCTCCCGCGTTCCGAGAACCGCCCCGCCCAGGTCGCCCTCGACCTCACCGCGCTCGGCGTCACCGCCGACGACGACCTCGGGGCGGACCTGCCCGTCGCCAAGGCCGACCTGGCCCGGCTCGCCTCCTACACCCGCGCCGCCCACGAGGCCGGCGTCGACTTCGTCGCACTCGGCGAGGGCTTCCGCCTGCGCACGGACCGGGTCCTGCGTCCCGAGTCGTGGCTCGACCCCGTGGTCGCGGCCCGCCGCATCGGCCCGCACGCCGGACCGGGCGGGCTCGTCGCCGCCGTCCCGGCCGGGGCCGACCTGCGCCCCGTCGCCGCCGAGCTCGCCCAGGTGGGCCTGGTCGGCACCGCCTGGGCCGGCGTCCAGACCCGGGCCGGCGCCCCCGCGGCCCGCCTCGCCGGTGAGGAGCGGCCCGCCCGCGGCACCGGCACGCGCGTCGTCGTCGAGGTGCGCGACGAGCGCGACGTCGAGACGGCCGGGTCCTTCGCGGACGTCGTGCGCATCCGCGAGCAGGACGCCGCGTGGGCACGGGAGCTCCGCTTCGCGGTGCGCGCCGCCGCCCGGGCCGCCGGGCGCGGGGACATCCCGGTCCTGGTCGACCTCCACGCCGTGGTCTCCACCCAGCGCAGCGCCGCGGTCGAGCGGGCGGCCCTGGTGGCCGACATCGCCGGCGGCGCCCCGTGGACCGGGGCGCTGGCCGGGGTGGGCACGGTCAGCGACGTCGCCGACACGATCGAGGCGTGGGTGACGGGCGGGTCCGCGGACGGCGTCGTCGTCGTCCCGGGCTCGGTCCCGGCCGACGTCGCGGCCCTCGTCCACGGGCTGCTGCCCGAGCTGCGGGGCCGCGGCCTCCTGGCCCCCGCGACGACGGCGGTGCGACCGGTCCGCGTCCCCTCCGCGCCGGCTGCCCGCGTCGCGGCAGCCCGGCGTCCCGCCGCCGCCCGGGTGGCTGTCCCGTCCTGACGCTCGCACTCTTGACAGGCCCGGTCCCGACCGGCCGGTCCGGACCAACGCCGTCCGCTGCCGCCGTCCTGGACGTGCGCCGTCGCGATGGGCCGGGTCGGTCCGCGGTGTCACGACACCGCGGGCCGGCTCAGGGCTCCTCGCGCCGGAAGATGATGATGAGGACGCGCAGGACGAGGATTACGGCGACGACGAACAGGGCGGTCGCCAGCACCGTGTAGAGGTTCACCGTGCTGGTGACCATCGGCCCGCCGGTGACGCTGAAGAGCACCACGGACATCATCCCCGCGGTCGCGCCGAGCACGGTCAGCAGGGTGCGGTGGACGAGGTGGGTGACGATCTGCCGGTCCCGCGGGTCGGCGAAGAGCCGCACGTTGGCCGTGAGACGGCCGTGCTCGACGGCGTCGGCGATGCGGTCCACCCGCCGGGGGAAGCGGCGCAGCACCGGCAGCAGGCCGCTGACCTCCTGCTCGAGGGTCTCCTTGAGCCGCGCGGCGCCGGTGATCCCCGCCATCCGCTCACGACCCATCCCCTTCGCCTCGGTGACGAGGTCGTAGGAGGGGTCGATCGCCCGCAGGGTGCCCTCGAGGGTGGCCATCGCGCGGAAGACGGCGGCGACCTCGGGCGGCACCCCGAGGTGGAAGGAGTTGATGAGCGCGAAGAGGGAGGTGAACGCGGCGGCCCCCTCGGCGGAGCCGCCCGCGCTGTAGCGCAGGATGAGCACCCCCAGGGCCTGCTCGAGGTTGCGCTCGTCGATGTCCTCGGGCCGCTCGACGAGCTCGAGGAGGGCGTCGGTGGCCGCCATCGAGTCACCGGTGCCCACGGCGGCGAGGAAGTGGCCCATCGCCTGGCGGGTCTTGGCCCCGAGCCGGCCCACAGAGCCGAGGTCGAGCATGGACAGCGTGCCGTCGTCGGCCACGAGGACGTTGCCCGGGTGGAGGTCGACGTGAAAGATCCCGCTCTCGAGGAGCTGGTCCATGACCGTCTCCAGCAGGGTCTTGGCCAGGGCTGTCCGCCGCTGCGGGCCCAGCGCGGCGAGCACCTCGTGCGCCGCGCCGACGGGCAGACCGGGGAGGCGGTCCATCACCAGCACCCGCGGCCCGCTCAGCCCCCGCACGGGGGTGGGGACGACGATCCCGTCCCTGCCGTCGAGCGCGGCGGCGACGCCGAGCATGTTGTCGCGCTCGATGGTGAAGTCCAGCTCCTCGCGCAGCGCCGCCGAGAACCCGTCGGCGAGGTCGACGAGCCCGATGTCGTGGCCCCAGTCGGTGCGGCCCTCCAGGGTGGTGGCGAGGCGGGCGACGATGTCGAGGTCCCGGTCCACGTCGTGCTCGATGCCGGGGCGCTGGACCTTGACCACCACCTTGCGCCCGTCGTGGAGGACGGCGGCGTGGACCTGGGCGACCGAGGCCGCGGCGAGAGGTGTGGGGTCGAGCTCACGGAAGACCTCGCCCGGGTCGCGGCCGGTCTCCGTGGCGATCGTCCCGCGCACCACCTCCCAGTCGACCGGTGCGGCGTTGTCCTGGAGCTGGACGAGCTCGTCGATGAGCTCGCGGGGGAGCAGGTCGTTGCGGGTGGAGAGCTGCTGACCGAGCTTGACGAACGTGACGCCGCCGTCCTCGAGGGCCCGGCGCAGCGAGCGGGCCAGGTCGCGGCGCTCGGCCACGGTGCCCAGCGCGAGGTGCCGGCGCCCGCGCAGGAACCTGCCGAGGCCGTGCCGGGTCGCGATGCGCAGGATCTCGACGTACCGGCCCGAGCGGGTCATCCGGGCGCGCCAGCTGTGCCAGGCGTCGAACGGTCCGGGCAGCGTGCCCTCGGGCACGAGGAGCTCGGCCAGCACGATGAGGACCATGGCGACGACGAACGTGAACGCCCCGAGCAACGTCAGGTACAGGCCGAGCTCGACCGACGGGACGGTCAGCACGGGCTCGCCCACGAGAGCGTCCAGGAGGGGGCGCGAGACCCAGATGGCGACGAGGGTGGCGACGGCCGTGCGCAGGAACGAGACGCGCACCCCCAGCAGCCGCCGGACCACGCCCATGAAGAGCAGCGTGAAGACGACGTAGGAGACGACCGCCAGGACACTGATGAGGCCACCTTGCTCGTTCACGCCCAGCAGTCTTCCAGCCCGTCGCGCTGCCGTCCGGCAAGTGGCCTTCTCCCGGTCCGGCGTGCGGGGGCCGCCACGCGGTGCCAGCGTGGGGTCATGCGATTCGGGTACACGCTGATGACCGAGCAGAGCGGTCCGAAGGACCTCGTCCGCTACGCGGCGCAGGCCGAACGTCGCGGCTTCGACTTCGAGGTCAGCTCGGACCACGACTTCCCGTGGCTGGACGCCATGGGGCACTCGCCCTACGCCTGGAGCGTCCTGGGGGCCGTCGCGCAGGTGACGGAGCGGGTCGAGCTCATGACCTACGTGACCTGCCCGACCATGCGGTACCACCCCGCCGTCGTCGCACAGAAGGCAGCGACGATGGGCCTGCTCAGCGACGGCCGGTTCATCCTCGGCCTCGGTTCGGGGGAGAACCTCAACGAGCACGTCGTGGGGGAGCGCTGGCCGGCGGTGGGGGAGCGGCACGGCATGCTCGAGGAGGCGGTCGTCATCATCCGCGACCTCCTCGACGGCGAGGATCTCACCTTCGACGGGCAGCACTTCCGGGTCGACTCGGCGAGGCTGTGGGACCGTCCGGAGGACGGGGTGGAGATCGCCGTGGCGGTCTCCGGCGCCCAGTCGGTCTCGCGGTTCGCCCCGCTCGCCGACCACCTCGTCACCACCGAGCCCGAGGCAGCGCTCGTGGAGCAGTGGTCGGCCGCACGGGCGGAGAACGCGCTCGTTCCGTCACGCGTCATCGGTCAGGTCCCGATCTGCTGGGACCGGGACGAGGCCTCCGCCGTCGCCCGGGCGCACGAGATGTTCCGCTGGTCGGGCCTGGGGTGGGGAGTCAACGCCGACCTGCCGACCACGCGCGGTTTCGAGGCGGCGACCGCGGCCGTGCGGCCGGAGGACGTCGCCGCGTCCGTCCCGTGCGGGCCGGATCTCGACAAGATCGTCGCGGCCGTGCAGCCCTACTGGGAGGCGGGGTTCACCGACGTCGCGGTGGTCCAGGTCGGCGACGAGGGCCAGGACGACTTCCTCGACCGCGCTGCCGAGCCGCTGCTGGAGAAGATCCGCGCCGCCGCCCCGAGCTGACCAGCGGTCACCTGCGGCGCACGGCGAGCAGGTACCCGAGGACGCCGGCGACCAGAGCCAGACCTGTCGCCGCCGCCAGGAGCGCCACGACGCCGGTGCCGTCGAGCACGATCGCCCCGGGCGACAGGGGGGCATCGCTGAGCGGCGTGTACGCGGCCCAGCCGAAGGCGCGCGGGCGCAGCGCGAACCACGAACCGGCGACGAGCAGGATCGCGCCCAGGGCGGCGAGGGCGAGAGGCTTGCGCACGGGCCCACGCTACCTCCGGGCCGGCGGTACCGGGCCGAGCCTGAAGCCGGCAACGCCCTCGGTCGACCCGTCGGCCGGCCGGCAACGGCTGTCGGTCGATCCGTCAGGCCGACTTCTTCTCCGTCTTCGCGCGGGTGGCCCGGGGCTTGCTCTCGGTCTCGGTGGACGCGGTGGACCGGGACGAGGTCTTGCTCGTCCTGCCGGTGGAGCCGCCGGACTTCGCGCTGGTCGACTTCGCGCTGGTGGACTTGGTCTTGGCCGCCGCACTCCGGGTCGTGGAGCTCTTGGCGGGAGTCTTCGCGGAGGCACCCTTGGCGGAGGCACCCTTGGCGGTGGCGGCCTTGGTTGTGGAGCCCTTGGCGGTAGCGGCCTTGGTTGTGGAGCCCTTGGCCGTGGAGCTCTTGGCTGGGGCCCGCCCGCCTGTTGACCGCCGGCCCTCCGTGCCGGTCGCCGCCTCCTCCTGCTCCTCGCCGGCGGCCGAGTCGTCGGCGGCGGGTTCCTCGGCGGCCTCCTCGCCACCGGTCCGCTTGCCGCGGGACGCCGCCACGGACCGACGGAGCGCCTCCATGAGGTCGAGGACCTCCCCGCCCTCCTCCTCGGCCGGCGCGCCGAACGTCTCCTCGGTGTCCAGCGCCTCGCCCTGCTCGAGCTTGGCCTGGATGAGCTGCTGGAGCTGGACCTGGTACTCGTCGGTGAACGAGCCCGGGTCGAAGTCGGACTCGAAGCTCGACACGAGCGCGGCCGACATCTCCATCTCCTTGCTCGACAGCGTCACGGAGTCGTCGATGTCGAAGTCCGCCGCCCTGACCTCGTCCTCCCACAGCAGGCTCTGGAGCACGAGGACGCCGTCGCGCACGCGCAGCGCGCCGAGCCGGGTCTTCTGGCGCAGCGTGAAGGTGACGACGGCGGTCCGCTCGGTCTCCTCCAGCGTCCGCAGCAGCAGGACGTAGGACTTCGAGGACTTCGAGTCCGGCGCGAGGTAGTAGGCGCTCTGCATCATGATCGGGTCGATCTGCTCGCTCGGGACGAACTCGATGACGTCGATCTCCCGGGAGCGCTCCACCGGCAGCGACTCGAGGTCCTCGTCCGTGAGGACGACGGTGCGGTCGCCGTCGTCGTAGGCCTTGTCGATGTCGGAGTAGGGCACCACCTCGCCGCACTTCTCGCACCGGCGCTGGTAGCGGATCCGGCCGCCGTCGGCGTCGTGGACCTGGTGCAGCGAGATGTCGTGGCTCTCGGTGGCGCTGAACAGCTTCACGGGCACGTTCACGAGACCGAAGGTGATGGCACCCTTCCAGATCGCGCGCATGGGTCAGCCTTCCGACGTCGGAGCGTTGCACCCAGTCAACAGCCCGGCGTGTCGCGGCGCCACCCCATCTGACCTGCGAACCCACAGGCTCCGCGCGGCCTCAGTCGTCGCGCTCCTCCTCCAGGACGGCCAGCACGTTGCCCGCCGGGTCCGTGAACCAGGCGATGAGCGGCCCGCCGCCACGGAAGATGCCGTCGTCGTCGGTCTCCACGGCCGTATCTCGGTAGTGCTCGAACGTGACCCCGCGGCCGGCGAGGTCGGCGACCGTGGCCGGGAGGTCGGGGACGGGGAAGTGGACGACGGTGTAGGAGGCGGGAGTGTGGTCGGGCTTCTCGTACGCCATCACCTCCGCCCCGCCGGGGAGCCGGAGGGAGAGGATGCCCGGCATGGCGCCCTCGGAGACCGAGAGCCCGAGCACCCCCTCGTAGAAGTCCTTCGCCGCGGCGGCGTCGTCCACGGAGAAGCTGCTGAAGGCCTTGGTGTCCTCGAACATCTCGTGCTCCCTTGCACTCGGTGCTCCCACGATCCCACCGCTGGGCGTGCCGTGTCGACGCCGTTACACCGGGCCGGACGGAGCCGTTCGGTATAGAACTGACCCATGACCTCCCTGCACACCGTTCCCGACATCACCCTCAACAACGACGTCCTCATCCCGCAGGTCGGGCTCGGCGTCTTCCAGGTCCCCGACGGCAAGACGCAGGAGGTGGTCGAGCACGCCCTCGAGCTGGGCTACCGCCACGTCGACACCGCGGCCGCGTACCGGAACGAGGAGGGTGTGGGGGCTGCCGTGCGGGCGTCGGCGCTGCCGCGCGAGGAGCTGTTCATCACCACCAAGCTGCGCAACGGCGACCAGGGCCACGACTCGACGCTCAAGGCCTTCGACGCCTCGCGCCGGGCGCTGGGCCTCGACGTCGTCGACCTCTACCTCATCCACTGGCCGCGGCCGGACCTCGACCTGTACGTCGAGACCTGGCGGGCGCTGGAGAAGCTCTACGCCGAGGGAGCGGTCCACGCCATCGGGGTGTCGAACTTCCTGCCCGAGCACCTCGAGCGGCTCGTGGCCGAGAGTGACATCGTCCCGGCGGTCAACCAGGTCGAGCTCCACCCGACGTTCCAGCAGCCCGCCACGCTCGAGGCCACCCGCCGCGCCGGCGTCGCCGTCGAGGCGTACTCCCCGCTGGGGCAGGGCCGGGACCTCGAGTCGCCCGCGGTGACCGAGGTCGCCGCCGCGCACGGGGTGACGCCCGCGCAGGTGGTCCTGCGCTGGCACGTCCAGCAGGGCACGATCGTCATCCCGAAGTCGGTCAACCCGCGCCGCATGGTGGAGAACATCGACCTCTTCGGCTTCGAGCTGAGCGACGAGGAGATGGCGGCCGTCGCTGGACTCGACTCCGACGATCGCATCGGCGCGGACCCGGCGACGTTCAGCTACTCCCAGTACTGACCGTCGGTCCTCGCGGCGGGTCGCCCCGGGCTGCGGCCGAGCGCGCTCCGCCGCGAGGTCCGGTGCGCCCGGCTCCGGGTGGCCGGCGTCCCCGCACCGGGTGGCCGGCGTCCCCGTCACGCTGTTCACCCAGGCGATGTCACGCTGTTGCGACTGTTCGCGCACCGGGGACCACCACAGCGTGACATCGCGGGTCGGGTGGCGTCGCCCAGGGACGCTCGACCACAGCGATGTCAGCATCCGTTGCCGGTCGGCGGCGCACCCTTCTACGACGTGCCGGTCGTCGTCGAGTTGGGGGTTGTGGTTGTCGAGGAGGTCATCCCGACAACCACAACCCCCAACTCGACGCACGCTCGACGACGGCACTGACCGGCACGTCGCAGACGGGCGCACCGTCGACGGGGGCACAGACCCGCACCCTCCGTCGGTGGGCGCACCCTCCCCGCCGGCAAGGCGCGTCGCCGGTCGCCGCCGGCTGGAGCTACGACCGCGCGGCGCTCGCCCGCGCGGCGCTGGCCGGCGCGGCGCTGGCCGGCGCGGCGCTGGCCGGCGCGGCGCCCCGCCGGGTCGCACCGCACGCGGACAGCCGGTTCTCGGGGTCGATCTTCGGCACGATCGTGTCGAAGATCGACTTCAGCTGGCGGGTCTGCTCCGCGCTCAGCCCCTCGAAGACGAGGCTCCGCACGGCGTCGACGTGCCCGGGTGCGGTCTCGACGACCTTCTCCCAGCCCGCGTCGGTGAGCCCGGCCATCGTGCTGCGTCCGTCGCCCGGGACCGGCCGGCGCTCCACCCACCCGCGCGCCTCGAGGCGGTCGACGAGGTGGGACAGCCGCGACATCGACATGCTCGCCATCTCCGCGAGCCGCCGCATCCGGATCTGCCGCTCGGGCGCCTCGGAGAGCGCCGACAGGACCACGTAGCCGCCGTGCGTGAGCCCGGCGTCGCGCTGGAGCTGGGCGTCCAGGGCTCCGGGCAGCAGCAGGATCGCGGCCATGAGGGACCGCCAGGCCTCCTCCTGCTCCGAGGTCAGCCACACCGAAGGGTCGTCGTCCATACCCGCCAGGGTACCCGGGGGCGTTGACCGTTCAACGGTACACGGCGGATCGAGCGAGGGAGCGCGACTGTGGCGGGTGCAGCGGGGAGCGCGGCAGGGGTGGGCGAATCGGTGAGGGAGGCAGGAAAGGGCGGCGCCAGTGCAGAGTGAACGCAGATGGTTGACAGCTCAACTATCTCGCGCTAGAGTCTCAGTTGTACCTTCAAGTGTGCAGTCGTCGCCAACACCGGGCGAGGCACGTCAGCCCGAGAGGACCCCATGGGCCTGTTCGACCTGTTCCGCCGCACGCGTACCGCAGACCCCGCGCCGCGCAGCGACGCGACCAGCACCTCCGAGACCACGCACGACACCCAGACCACCCAGACCACGACCCTGAGGAGCACCATGAGCACCCTGACGATCATCGGCGCCGGCAACATGACCCGCGGCATCGCCACCCGCGCTCTCGCCGCCGGCCACACCGTGCAGATCCTCGCCCGGGACACCGAGGCCGCCGCCGCGCTGGCCGGCGAGCTCTCCGGCGACGTCACCACCGGCCCGGTGGACGCCCCGATCGCCGGCGACGTCGTCGTCCTCGCGCTGCCCTACGACGCCGCGCTCGAGGTGGCGGGCCGGCTGGGCCAGGCACTGGCCGGCAAGGTCGTCGTCGACATCACGAACCCGGTCGACTTCGCCACCTTCGACTCCCTGGTCGTGCCCGCCGGCAGCTCCGCCGCCGAGGAGATCGCCAAGGTCGCTCCCGAGGCGAAGGTCGTCAAGGCCTTCAACACCACGTTCGCCGGCACCCTGGTGGCCGGCGAGGTCGCCGGGCAGCCCCTCGACGTCCTCGTCGCCGCCGACGACGCCGCCGCCAAGGCCGAGGTCATCGCCCTCGCCGACTCGGCCGGCCTGCGCGGCGTCGACGCGGGCCCGCTGCGCCGCGCGCAGCAGCTCGAGGCGGTCGGCTTCCTGCACATGACCCTCCAGGGCACCCTGGGCAACACCTGGAGCACCGGCGTCAAGGTGCTCGGCGCCTGATCCTCGGCCCAGCGATCGCACGCACCGCCCGGCCCCGGCGCCTCACGCCGGGGCCGGGCGGGGCAGCGCGAGCGCCGCGCCCGACCACGCGGATCCCTTCTCGGGAGATCCCTCCGGCAGGACCCTGCTCGCCGGCACCTCTTCTCGACAGCGCCACGCTTGACCCCCGGTCCGAAGGGCCGGCCCACCCACCAGGAGCGTCATGACCCTCTTCGCCGTCACCGGAGCCACCGGTCCGTTCGGCCGCACCGCCATCGACCGGCTGATCGACCGGGGCGTGGAGCCGGCCGACGTGGTCGCGATCGTGCGCACGCCCGCCCGCGCCACCGACCTCGCCGCCCGCGGCGTCCAGGTCCGTCAGGGCGACTACGACGCGCCGCTCGACGAGGCCCTCGCCGGCGTCGACCGGCTGCTCCTCGTCTCGGGCTCGGAGGTCGGACGACGGGTGCCGCAGCACCGCAACGTCGTCGAGACCGCGGTGCGGGCGGGGGTCTCGCGCATCGCCTACACGTCCGTGCTGCGCGCCGGCGAGACGCCGCTCGTCATCGCCCCGGAGCACCGGGCGACCGAGGAGGTCCTGGCCCGCTCCGGTATCGCGCACTCGCTGCTGCGCAACACCTGGTACACGGAGAACTTCACCGGGGCACTCGCGGCGTACACGTCCGGCGGCGCCGTGACGCACGCCGCGGGCGAGGGCCGCGTCGCCGCCGCGACCAGGGCCGACCTGGCGGAGGCGGCCGCGGTCGCCATCATGGAGGACGACGGCGGCGACGTCGTCCACGAGCTCGCCGGCCCCGCCTTCACCTACGCCGAGCTGGCCGCGGCGGTGAGCGAGGCCACCGGGACGCCCGTGGTCGAGCGGTCCGTCTCGCCGGAGGAGCTCTCGGTCGCGCTCGCCGAGGCGGGCCTCGACGCGGCGACGGCGGGCTTCCTCGTCGCGGTGGACGCCAACATCGCCGAGGGTGCGCTGGACGGCGAGCCCGCGCGGCTGGAGTCGCTGCTCGGCCGCCGCGCCACCACGCTGGCGGAGGCCGTGGGCGCGGCCCTCGGGGGACGGGCCTGAGAGCCGCCCGGCGGCTCAGCCCGTGAACCGCGCGAGCAGCTCGCGCCGCCGTTCCTGCTCGACCGGGTCCGGGACGGGCACGGAGGCGAGCAGGCGCTGGGTGTAGGGGTCCTCGGGGGAGCCGAGGACCTGCTCGCCGGTGCCCTCCTCGACCAGGCGCCCGCGGTAGAGCACCGCGATGCGGTCGGCCAGCATGCCCACGACGGCAAGGTCGTGGCTGATGAACAGCGTCGCGAAGCCCAGCCGCTCCTGGAGCTCGGTGAAGACCTCCAGCACCCGCGCCTGCACCGAGACGTCCAGGGCCGAGGTCGGCTCGTCGGCCACGAGCAGCTCGGGGTCCAGCGCCAGCGCCCGCGCGAGGGACGCGCGCTGGCGCTGCCCGCCGGAGAGCTCGTGGGGGTACCGCGCCCCGTAGGACGTGGGCAGGTGGACCGCGTCGAGCAGCTCGCGCACCCGCGGCCGCGCGGCGGCGAGGTCGCGCGCGCGTCCGTGGACGACCAGCGGCTCGGCGATGCACTCGTCGATCGTCAGCAGCGGGTTGAAGCTCGTGGCCGGGTCCTGGAAGACGAACCCGATCCGCGCCCGCAGCGGCCGGAACGCCCGCTCGCGGAACCCGACCATCTCGTGCCCCAGCACCGACAGCGACCCGCCGGTGGCGCGGGTCAGACCCGCGATGGCCCGGCCGATCGTCGTCTTCCCGGACCCGGACTCGCCCACCAGCCCGAGCACCTCGCCCGGAGCGATCTGGAACGACACCTCGTCCACGGCGCGGAAGCCGCCCTGCCCGAGCCGGCCCGGGTAGTCGATGGTGAGCTTCCGGGCGGTGACGACGGCGTCGACCCCGCCGGCCCGGGTGGCGGCGGCGCTGTCGACGGCCGCCGCGGTGACGGCGTCGGCACCGGAGACGTGCGCCCCGCCGCGCGCGGCGGGGGAGGGCCCGGGCGCCCAGGCCTTGGTGTGCTCGCCCAGCTTGGGCACCGCGGCGAGGAGGGCGCGGGTGTATTCGTGGCGCGGGTCGGAGAAGAGCTCGCGGGCGTCCGCCTCCTCGACGACCTCGCCCTTGTACATCACCGCGACCCGGTCGGCGAGGTCGGCCACGACGCCCATGTTGTGGGTGATGAGGACGATCGCGGAGCCGAACTCGTCGCGGACGCGGCGCAGCAGGTCGAGGATCTCGGCCTGCACCGTGACGTCGAGGGCCGTCGTCGGCTCGTCCGCGACGATCACCTTCGGCCCCAGCACGAGCGCCATGGCGATGACGATGCGCTGCTTCTGCCCGCCGGAGAACTGGTGGGGGTAGTGGTCCACCCGCTTCTCCGGCTCGGGGATGCCGACCCGGCCGAGGATCTCCACGGCGCGGGCGCGGGCCTCCTTGCGCGAGACGTTCCCGTGGGCGCGCAGGCCCTCGACGATCTGCCAGCCCACGGTGAACACCGGGTTGAGCGCGGTGGAGGGCTCCTGGAAGATCATGGCGACGTCCCGTCCGCGCACGTCCCGCAGCTGCTGGGCGTCGAGCTGGACGACGTCGTTGCCGGCCAGGACGACGGCGCCGTCGACGTGGGCGGTCTCCGGCAGCAGGCCGAGGATCGAGCGCGCGGTGACGGTCTTGCCCGAGCCGGACTCGCCGACGATCGCCAGGACCTTGCCCGGCTCGACGGTGAGGCTGACCCCGTCGACGGCGACGACGGGGGCGACGTCGGTGGCGAACGTGACGTGCAGGTCGCGGATGTCGACGACGGAGCTCATGCGGTCGCTGCCTTCGGGGTCGGCGTCGTGGCCCGGCGCCTGATGCGCAGACGCGGGTCGGACAGGTCGTTGAGGGACTCCCCGACGAGGGTGATCCCCAGGTTGAGCAGCACGATGGCGGCGCCGGGGAACACGCCGGTCCACCAGATGCCCGACGCGACGTCGGACAGCGCCCGGTTGAGGTCGTAGCCCCACTCGGCGGCGGCGGTGGGGTTGATGCCGAAGCCGAGGAAGCCCAGGCCTGCGAGGGTGAGGATCGCCTCGGAGGAGTTGAGCGTGACGATGAGGGGCAGCGAGCGGGTGGCGTTGCGCAGCACGTGCCGGGTGAGGATGCGGGTGGTGGGGGTGCCCACGACCCGGGCGGACTCGACGAACGGCTCGCTCTTGAGCCGCACCGTCTCGGCGCGCACCACCCGGAAGTACTGGGGGACGAACACCACCGTGATCGACAGCGCCGCGGCCATGATGCCGCCGAGGAAGCTCGACTGCCCGCCGGAGATGATGATGGAGACGACGATCGCCAGCAGCAGGGTGGGCATGGCGTAGATCGCGTCGGCGATCGTCACGAGCACCCGGTCCAGCCAGCCGCCGAGGTAGCCGGAGACCAGCCCCAGGGTCACGCCGAGGAAGATCGAGGCGACGACGGCGATCACGACGGTGAGGATCGCCGTCTGCGAGCCCCAGATCACCCGCGAGAGGACGTCGTAGCCGCCGACCGTGGTGCCCCACAGGTGCTCGGGGGACGGCGGCGCCTGGCGGGGGAAGCTCCCGTCGGGGCCGCTGAGCTGGTTGTAGCCGTACGGGGCGAGCGCGGGGGCGAGGACGGCGAGGAGGACGAACCCGGCCACGAGGACGAGGCCCGCGACGAGCATCCCGCGCTGCAGGCCCACGCTGCGGCGCAGCTGCCACACCACGGGCAGCTTCTTCCACCGCGGCTCGGCAGCGGTGCCGTGCGGGACGCTCGCGGCCGGCGCCTCCTGGGTCAGCTCGTCGGCGTCGGGGGCCGCGCTGCCGGGGACTGCGGTCCCCAGGTCGGTGCCGGTGTGGTCGTCGGGGCGCATCAGTACCTCACCCTCGGGTCGACGAGCGCCGCGACGACGTCGACGACGAAGTTGGTCACGGCCACGATGACGGCGAGCAGCGCCACGATGCCCTGGACGGCGACGAAGTCGCGCGAGGCCAGGTACTGGGCGAGCTGGAAGCCCAGGCCGCGCCACCCGAACGTCGTCTCGGTGAGGACGGCGCCGGCGAGCATGAGCGCGATCTGCAGACCCATGACCGTGATGATGGGGATGAGGGCGGGCTTGTAGGCGTGCCGGCGCACCAGCCGCGACTCGGCCACGCCGCGGGAGCGGGCGGCGTCGACGTAGTCCATCTGCAGGGTGCCGATGAGGTTGGTGCGCACCAGCCGCAGGAACACCCCGGCGGTGAGCAGGCCCAGCGCCGTGGCGGGCAGGACGGCGTGGGCGAGGACGTCGGAGATGAGGTCCCAGCGCCCGGTGCGCAGGGCGTCGACGATGTTGATGCCGGTCGAGCCGGAGATGCGCCCGAGGACGAGCTGGACGTCGGTGCTCGCCCGCCCGCCCAGGGGGAACCAGCCCAGCCAGACGGAGAAGACGAGCTTGAGGATGAGCCCCAGGAAGAACACGGGGGTGGCGTAGGCGAGGATCGCCGCGACCCGCAGCACCGCGTCGGGCCACCGGTCGCGCACGTAGGCGGCGACCATGCCCAGCGGCACGCCGAGGACGAACGCCACGACGAGGGAGAACAGGACGAGCTCGAGCGTGGCCGCGCCGTAGGTGAGCAGGATGTCGCTGATCTCGCGGTTGTCCGTGATCGTGCGGCCGAAGTCCCCGGTGAAGACCTGCCCGAGGTACTCCACGTACTGCACGAGGATCGGCCGGTCGTACCCGGCCGCCGCGAGCCGCTCGGCGAGCTGGTCCGCGCTCAGCCGGCCGCCGACCGAGGCGGTGATGGGGTCGCCGGCCACCCGCATGAGCCCGAACACGAGCGTCACCAGGATGAAGATGGTGGGGATGATGAGCAGGAACCGCACGAGGATGTAGCGGCCCAGGCCCGACCCCCCGCCGGTCTTCGCCGCCGCGGTGGTCCCCACGGCGCGGTCGTCCACGATCGTCACGGACGTCTCCTCTCACGCGCGAACGGGATGCCGCCGGTGGGCGGCATCCCGTTCGCGGGTCGTCAGCCTCGGGTCAGCGGGGCGTAGCGGAACTTGAACGACGCGTCGAGCGTGACGCCGTCGATGTCCGTGCCGGACACCGCGACCTGGGCGCCCTGGAGGTAGGGCAGGGTCGAGAGCTGCTCGGCCACCGTCGTCTGGATCTCCTCGATGAGGGCGGTGCGCTCGCCCTCGTCCTCGGTCGTGGCCTGCTCGAGGATGAGCTCGTCCACGGCCGGGTCGGAGAAGTGGTTGCCCAGGAAGTTCTCCGTGAGGAAGAACGGGGTGAGGTAGTTGTCGGCGTCGGAGTAGTCCGGGAACCAGCCGAGCTGGTAGGCCGGGTAGAGGTCCTCGCGGCGCTCGGTGGAGTAGGTGTCCCACAGGGTCGACTGGAGGGTGACGTCGAAGATGCCGTCCGCCTCGAGCTGGGACTCGATGAGGGCGTACTCCTCGTCGGAGGAGGCGCCGTAGTGGTCGGGGCTGTACTGCAGGTTCAGCTCGACCGGGGTCGCCACGCCGGCGTCGGCGAGGACCTGGGCGGCCTGCTCGGCGTCGGGCCCGCCGTCGCCGTCGCCGTAGAGGTCCCTGAGCGGCTCGACCGCACCGGTGAGGCCCTCCGGGACGTAGGAGTACAGCGGGGTGTAGGTGCCCGCGTAGATCTCCTCGGACAGGGCGTCGCGGTCGAGCAGGTGCGCGGCGGCCTGGCGCACGGCCAGCGCCTTGGCCTCGTCGGCCTCCTCGGTGGTGGCACCGAAGGGCTGGGTGTTGAAGTTGAAGACGATGTAGCGGATCTCGCCACCGGGGCCGTCGTGGACGACGACGTTGTCGTCGCCGCGCAGGTCCTCCAGGTCCGTGGGGCTGAGGGAGCGGAACGCGACGTCGACGTCGCCCTCCTGGACGGCGAGCTTGAGCGAGGTCTCGTCGGCGAAGTACTGGGCGGTGACGTTGGCCGTCTCGGCCGGGCCCAGGACGCCCTGGTAGTCCTCGAACGCCTCGTAGGCGATGAGCTCGTTCTCGGTGTAGTCGGTGATGGCGTACTGCCCGGCGAAGGCGTTGCCCTCGACGATCTCGTCGGCCGGGGTCAGCGCGTCGGCGGCGAAGACGTCCTCGTCGACGATCGGGCCGGCGGGGGAGGACAGGATCTGGGGGAAGATCTGGTCGTTCTCGCTCTTGAGGTGGAAGACGACCGTGAGGTCGTCCACGGCCTCGGTGCTGTCGAGGTTGTACAGCAGGGAGGACGGCCCGTTGCCGTCGGCGATGGCGAGCTGGCGGTCGAAGCTGAACTTCACGTCCGAGGCGGTCAGCTCGTTGCCGTTGGCGAAGGTCAGGCCCTCCTTGAGGGTGACCGTGTACTCCGTGGGGGAGGTGAACTCGGCGCTCTCGGCGATGTCGGGCTCGACGTCGGGGCTGCCGTAGGGGGTGTTCATGATGAACGGGAAGACCTGGTTCTGCACCGCGAAGGAGCCGTTGTCGTAGCTGCCCGCGGGGTCCAGGGAGGTGATGACGTCGGTCGTGCCGACGGCGATCGCCTCGGAGCTGCCGCCACCGTCGGTCCCGGCGTCGCCGCCCGCGGCGTCGTCGGGGGTCTCGGTCTCGGCGCAGGCGGCGAGGACGAGCGCGAGGGCTGCGGAGACGCCCAGGGCCGTCAGGCCCCGGCGCCGGTGTCCAGCTGATGCCATGGTCCACTTCCTTGGTTCGATGATCGGCCCGGGCCGACGTCGGTCCGGCCCTGGGCGGGTCCGACCCGCTCAGGTGTGGAGGACTGTCTAGCACAGGTGTGTTTCGTGGAAGAGACACCCCTGGCACTCGTCACGGAATCGCAACCAACCGGTGATCCGGCCGGAAGGATGCGCAGGTCAGCGGCGCGCGCCACGATGAGGCATGCCCGCGACCACCCAGACGGTGAGCATCGACGGCCGCCGCCTGCGGCTGAGCAACCTCGAGAAGGTCCTCTACCCGGCGACCGGCACCACGAAGGCCGACGTGCTCGCCTACTACGCCGAGATCGCGCCGTACATGCTGCCGCACTGCGCCGGCCGGCCCGCCACCCGCAAGCGCTGGCCGGACGGGGTGGGCACGGACGAGCAGCCCGGGGCGGTGTTCTTCATCAAGAACCTCGAGGCCGGGGCGCCCGAGTGGGTGGTGCGGGCGGACATCGAGCACTCCTCCGGTCCCAAGACCTACCCGCTCGTGGACAACCCGGCCACGCTCGCCTGGCTCGCGCAGGTGGCCGCCCTGGAGATCCACGTCCCGCAGTGGCGCTTCGCCCACGACGGCACCCGCCACAACCCCGACCGGATGGTGCTCGACCTCGACCCCGGCGAGGGTGCCGGGCTCGCGGAGTGCGCCGAGGTGGCCCGGTGGGCGCGCGAGCTCCTGCGCGGGATGGGGCTGGAGCCGGTGCCGGTGACCTCGGGCTCCAAGGGCATCCACCTCTACACGGCCCTGGACGGCACGCACACCTCGGACGAGATCAGCGCCATCGCGCACGAGCTCGCGCGGGCGCTCGAGGCCGACCACGGCGACCTCGTCGTCTCGGACATGAGGAAGACGCTGCGGGCCGGCAAGGTGCTCGTGGACTGGTCGCAGAACAACGGGAGCAAGACCACGGTGGCGCCGTACTCGCTGCGTGGCCGGACCCGCCCGACCGTGGCCGCCCCGCGGACGTGGCGCGAGCTGGCCTCGCCCACGCTGCGCCACCTCGAGCACGCCGAGGTGCTCGACCGGGCCCGGCGGCTCGGCGACCCCATGGCCGCGATGTTCCCCGAGAGTGACGGCGAGTTCGGCCAGGGCGTACCCGGTCACGACTTCCTCGGCACCTACCGGTCCATGCGCAACCCCGAGCGCACCCCCGAGCCGGTGCCCGACGCCGTCGCCCCCACCACCGGCGCCACCCAGACGTTCGTCATCCAGGAGCACCACGCCCGGCGGTGGCACCTGGACTTCCGCCTCGCCCACGACGGTGTGCTCGTCAGCTGGGCGCTGCCCAAGGGGGTGCCCACCGACCCGGCCCAGAACCACCTCGCGGTCCAGACCGAGGACCACCCGATGGAGTACGGCTCGTTCGCCGGGACGATCCCCGAGGGCGAGTACGGCGCCGGGGAGGTGCGGATCTTCGACTCCGGCACCTACGAGTACGACAAGTGGCACGAGGGCAAGGAGGTCATCGTCACCCTCACCGGTCAGGAGGGCGGCGGCCTCGAGACCGACGGCCCCGGGCGCACGGCGCGGCTCGCGCTCATCCACACCGGCGGGCGGGGCGGGCAGGAGCCGCGCAGCTGGCTCATCCACCTCATGGCGGACGGCCGGCGGGCCGCGTCGCCGACGGGCGCCCCGGCGAGGAGGCCCGCGGCGAGGGGTGCGGCGTCGAAGGACACCGCACCGCGGAGCCCGGTGTCGAGGAGCCCGAGGACCGTGCCGGGGCCCGCGACCGGGTCGACGACGCCGCGGGCCGCGAGCCGCGGCGCCCGCCGCGACGTGCCATCGCCGATGCTCGCCACGGCCGGGGACGTCGGCGACCTCTCCGCCGGGCACGACTGGGCGCTGGAGATGAAGTGGGACGGCGCCCGGGCGATCGTCGTCGTCGAGGGTGACGACGTGCGCCTCCTCAGCCGCAACGGCAACGACGTCACCACGCTCTACCCCGAGCTCGCCGACGTCGCCGGCTGCCTCACCGGCGCCGGCGAGGCGGTCCTCGACGGCGAGATCGTCGCGCTCGACCGGCGCGGCCGCCCGAGCTTCTCCCTGCTCCAGCAGCGGTTCAACCTCGTCCGGCCCCGCGACATCGAGCGGGCCCGCGCGTCCGCGCCGGTCCACCTCATGCTCTTCGACGTCCTCGAGGCCGACGGCGCGTCGTCCCTGCGGCGCACCTACGACGAGCGTCGGGCGCTCCTGCGCGACCTCGTGGACGCCTCCGCCGACTCCCGGGTGGAGATCCCCGAGGCGTTCGACGGCGACGTCGACGCCGCCATGGCCGCGAGCCGGGAGTGGGGCCTGGAGGGGGTCGTCGCCAAGCGGCGGGACTCCGCCTACACCCCCGGACGGCGCTCGGGCGCCTGGGTGAAGATCAAGCACACCCTCACCCAGGAGGTGGTGGTCGTGGGCTGGCGGCCCGGCCGGGGCAACCGCTCAGGGGCGGTCGGCTCCCTCCTCGTCGCCGTGCCGGGCGACGACGGCGAGCTGCGCTACGCCGGACGCGTGGGCACCGGCTTCACCCAACGCGAGGCCCGCACCTGGGTCGAGGAGCTCTCCCGCCAGGAACGGCGGACCCCGCCCGTGGCGGACGTGCCGCGCCCGGACGCCAAGGACGCGCGCTGGGTCACCGCGAACCGGGTCGCGGAGGTCGAGCTCTCGGAGTGGACCGGCGACGGCCGTCTGCGCCACCCCCGCTGGCGCGGGTGGCGACCCGACAAGGCGCCCGGGGACGTCGTCGTCGAGTCGCCCTGAGTCCGTCCTGGGCGGGCGCGGAGCCGGGAGAGCCAAGCCTTGCCTGCGTTGCCGTACGGCCGGGACCGGTGGTGTGCTGGGCCCATGACGCAGACCCCGCAGGCCCCGGTCGAGCCGCACAGCCGGACCAACCTCGCCCAGCGTCTGAACTGGCTGCGCGCCGGCGTCCTGGGCGCCAACGACGGCATCGTCTCCACGGCCGCCGTCGTCGTCGGCGTCGCCGGCGCCACGTCGGCGACCGGGCCCATCGCGACGGCCGGTGCGGCGGCGCTGGTCGGCGGGGCGATCTCGATGGCGCTGGGCGAGTACGTCTCGGTGAGCAGCCAGCGCGACAGCGAGCGGGCGCTCATCGCCCGGGAGACCCGCGAGCTGGCGGAGGACCCCGAGGGCGAGCTCGACGAGCTCGCGTCGATGTACGAGGCCCGTGGCCTCACCCCGCGCACGGCCCGGCAGGTGGCGACCGAGCTCACCGAGGTCGACGCCCTCGCCGCCCACCTGTCCATGGAGCTCAACATCGACCAGGACGACGTCGTCAGCCCCTGGCACGCCGCGTTCGCCTCGGCGATCGCGTTCACGCTCGGTGCGGTCCTGCCCCTCCTGGCGATCCTCCTGCCCGGGCCGGGCGTGCGGGTGCCGGTCACGTTCGTCGCCACCCTCCTCGCCCTCGCGGCCACCGGGACGGTGGCGGCGTGGATCGGTGGCGGGTCGAAGGGCCGGGCGGCGGCCCGGGTGGTCGTCGGCGGCGCGCTGGCGCTCGCCGTGACCTTCGCGGTGGGCACGGCGCTGGGCACCGCGGGGGTCGTGTGAGCTCGGGGCTCGCCACGTCGGACGCGACCCGCGGGGCGGGTGCCGTCGTCGTCCGGGAGGTGACCTGGGACGACCCGGCGGCCGTCGCGCTGCGCACCGGCATGGGCGCCGAGATCGACCCCCGGTACGCCGACCAGGCGCACCGGCTCGGGCCCGCGCTCAGCCCCGTCCCGGCGGAGATGGTCCTGACCCTCGTCGCGTTCGACGGCGACGAGCCCGTCGCGTGCGGGTCGCTGCGGCGCCTGCCCGAGCCGGTGGACGTCGCCGGCGTGCCCGCGCCGCTGGAGGTCAAGAAGCTCTTCGTCGCCGCCACGCACCGGCGGCTCGGCCTCGCCTCGCGCATGCTCACCGAGGTGACCGCCGCCGCCTCCCGGCGGGGAGCCGGGGCCCTCGTCCTGCACACCGGGACCCGTCAGCCCGAGGCGGTCGCGCTCTACGAGGCGGCCGGCTGGGCGGCGATCCCCGTCTACGGCGAGTACGCCGCCATCGCCGACGTCAGCCTCTGCTTCGGGCGGGTGCTCGGCCCGGGCGGGTAGCCACCGGGGCGTCGCGGGGCCGCGTGTGGCGAGGTCTCGCCGGCCCGGGTGGTCACGAGTGGCTGGTGGCGGTGGTCAGGGGGCGGCGGCGCGGCCGGCGTACCGCCCGAGGACGTAGTCCCAGCCGGGGTCGTACTCCGCCCGGGCGAGCTCGCCGTCGGACCGGGCCGACCACCGGGAGTGGGTCAGCTCGACCCGTGTCCCGCCGTCGGCGGGCACGAAGGTCACCTCGAGGTGCGTGGCCTCCTTCTCGGGGTGCCCGGGGAACCAGTCGAGCGCGACGCGCCCGGGGGGCTCCCACGCGGTCACACGGCCCCACACCTCCGACCGGCCGTCGTCGATCCACTCGGTGACGGCGCCGCCGACGGTGCCGTCGACGAGGACGGCGTGCGCGTGGTCCTCGCCGACGGAGTGGGAGTCCAGCGGCCACCACCGGCTCATGCCGGTCGTGAAGAGCTCGAACGCCTTCTCGGGCGGGAGCGGGACGACCAGGGACTTGACCAGAGGACCCAGCGCGTCGGCGTCCGCGGGCTCGTTGCTCATGGCGGCCTCCTTGCTCGGTCCCCACGGTAGTCCGCCCCGGGCGCGTGGCCCAGGGCGGCTGCGTTCCAGGGGTCAGCGGGCGTGCACGGACCCGGCGCCGTCGACCTGCTCGGTGACGTCCGCGCCGCCGGCGTAGGAGACGGAGCCCACGCCGTCGACCCGGGCGTCGAGCGAGCCGGTGACCGTGACGTCGGCGCTGCCGGCGCCGCCCACGACGACCTCGGCGTCGACGGAGTCGAGGTTCTCCCCGGAGTAGCTGCCGACCCCGCCGAGGCTCACGGACTGCCGCTGCGCGCTGCCGACGAGCTCGACCTCGCCGGCCCCGTCGATCTCGACGCGCAGGACGTCGACGTCGACACCGTCGACCACGATGCGGCCGGCTCCGTCGAGTGCGACGGCGAGGGCGTCGCCCGGCTCCAGGAGGGCCTCGACGTCGCCCGCGCCCCCGACCGTGATGCCCTGGACCTCGGGCAGGACGACGTCGTAGGTGATGTCCTGGTTGACCATGCGCAGACCGCCGCCGCGCACGTCGAGGTGGAGGACGCCGTCGCGGACCTCGGTGACGACGTCGTCGAGGACGTTGCGGCCGGCGGTGACGTGCAGGGACGGCTCCGCGCCGACGGTGAGCCGGACGCGACCGAAGCCGTCGAGGTCGACGGCGGTGACGGTGCCGTCGATGTCACGGTCCTCGCCGGTCCGCGGGCCGGAGGTCAGCGGGGTGGAGCAGCCGACGAGGAGGACCGAGCTGACGACGGCGGCGATGAAGAGGGGGAGACGGGGGAGCAGCATGGGAGTTTCCTCGGTTCGTGTTCGGGGTCGTCTCGAGCCTGGCACCGGCGAGGTGGGCGGTCATCGGGGATCGGCCCTGAACGGCCCCTGAGATCCCCCTGACCCCGGCCCCGCGGTCAGGCCCTCCCGCTCGGGGTACCCACCGCGCGCGTCGGCTCCTGGCTGGTCGGGACCGCAGGCCCGCAGCGGCGGGACACGCCGGCGAGGAGCCGATCGGGGCGCGTGACCTGCGCCGACGTCGCCTGTGTCGGACCTCACCCGTCGGTTGCCCCGCTCCCGGCTCGCGTCCCAGCAGAATCCGTGCTGGCGCTCGCCGTGAGAGGCCACCGTCGAGAGGAACACCGTGATCAAGCAGTCCACCGCCCCGGCCGCCGGCCGCAAGCTCACCTTCGCCCTCCCGGCCGACCACCCGGCCGGCGTCGTGAGCGTCGTCGGGACGTTCAACGACTGGACGCCCGGCGCGCACGTGCTCAAGCGGCGCAGCAACGGGACCATGTCCGTCGCCGTGACGGTGCCCGCCGGCACGGACGTCCACTTCCGGTACCTGGGCGAGAACGGCACCTGGTTCGACGACCCGGACGCCGACCGCATCGCCGCCGACGGCGGGTACGTCACCCTGTAGCCGGGCCAGGCCCGCCGCCCTCGAGCGGCTCAGTGGGCCAGCGTCCAGCGCTCCTCGACCCGCGCCGGGTGGCGCAGCCACGCCGCGAGCTCGCGCAGCGCCCGGCCGGTGCGGCCGGTCCGCGGGCGGGGCGCACGGGGCAGAGCCTGCAGCCGCCGGTAGTTCTCCGCCTCGGCGATGAGCTCGGCGTGGCGGACGGAGCTCAACATCACGGTCGCGTATCCCCAGCTGTGGTCCACGGTCCATCTCCTGCTGCTCGTGTCTGGCTTCGTTGCCGTCGGCACCGAGGTGCCGGGGTGGGTGGTCGGGGCGGGCCCCGACCCCCAGAAGTAACCTGTTGGTGATGTGATACAGGTTACCTGAGATGTAACCCTATGGCAAGGTGTTGCGGGTTACAACCACCGGGTGTGCCGCGATGTTCCCGTCCGGATCGCGGATCGGGGCCGGGTCGTATGTAACCCGTAGAGTGGCAGCGAGGGGTTACCATGGGGGCATGGTCACCGTCCCGCGGCTCGACATCACCGCCGTCGTCGACTTCGTCAACCACTACTCGGTCCGTGCGCGCCGGGCGGCGCAGGACGAGGACAAGGGGTACCGGTCCCTGGACGAGGTGCTCGGGCCGGTCGCGCAGGACCTGCCGCCGTTCGCCGTAGAGAAGCTCCACACCTTGGCAGACGACGCGTACGAGGTCTTCGTGAGGTCCGAGCACGACGAGGACGTCACGGCCGCCGTCAACGACCTGCTCGCTCCGGCCGGACCGACGCCGCGCCTGGGCACGGACGGCCAGATCGCCTGGGAGGTCGAGGACGCGCGCGCCACCCTGCGCGCCGCCCTCGGGGTGGGCCTGCTCGACTGGGTGCACGTGCGCGGCGCGGACCGGCTCGGCCTCTGCGAGGGGGTGCGGTGCGCGGACGCGTTCGCCGACTCCTCGCCGGCCGGCCGGAAGAAGTTCTGCTCGGCCGGGTGCCTCAACCGCCACAAGGTCGCCGAGCACCGTCGGCGCGCGGCGGCCCGGCCCGCGTAGCGCTCACGGTCGGAGCAGGCGCGAACGGCCGGTTTGATCGGGACGGCCGGGCGCGCCGAGCGGTCGGCGTGGGCGGCACGGCCGGGCGCGCCGAGCGCTCAACGTTGCTGGGGACGATGCCGGGGAGCATTCGACGGCGGTGCGCCGTCGTATCTGCCCCGGTCCGACGCTTCTTCCCCGCTGAACCGGCCTCGGCTCGACCGACCGACCGACGGGATGAGACAGGGCCCACCCCGAACGGGGTGGGCCCTGTGCGTCACCGGCAGCGCGTCAGTGCTGGTGGCTCTCCTCGTGCTCGGCGATCTGCTTGCGCACGTCGTCCATGTCCAGCTCGCGCACGCCGTCGACCAGCTGCTCGAGGGACTTGGCCGGCAGCGCGCCGGCCTGGGAGAAGACGAGGATGCCGTCGCGGAACGCCATGAGCGTGGGGATCGCGGTGATCTGCAGCTGCTGGGCGAGCTCCTGCTCGGCCTCGGTGTCGACCTTGGCGAAGGTGATGTCCGGGTGCGTCTCCGACGCCTCCTCGAACACGGGGGCGAACCGCTTGCAGGGCTGGCACCAGTCGGCCCAGAAGTCGACGAGCGTGATGCCCTCGGCGCTGACGGTCTGCTCGAACTGCTCGAGCGTGATGTTCTTGGTAGCCATGCTTCCTCTTCCGGGTCGGCGGACGGCGGGTCGGTCTCAGTGGTGTCAACACTGCCGCGCCGAGATCATTCCGGCACGCCGGTGCGAGGTGGGCCACCCCCGCGGGACCGCCCGAGCTCGTACCCCACGAGGAGGGTGAGGGTCAGCGCGGTCATCGGCAGGGCGAAGACGAGCATGACCGTGCTGAACGGGGCGAGGGCGTCGTGGCCCGCGGAGTCTAGGAGGAGATAGGCGGCGTACGCGGCGTAGTAGGCCACGAACAGCGCCGCCTCCCAGCGGGCGACCGTGAACCCGGTGAACGCCACCGGCAGCAGCGCCAACGCGACGGCCACCATCACCGGCAGGTCGAAGCGGACCGCGCCGGGGTCCACCGGGACGCCGCCGGGGGCGACGACCGCGGCCACACCCATGACGGCCCCGATGTTGAAGATGTTCGACCCGACGACGTTGCCCACCGCCATCTCCACCGAGCCGCGCACCGCCGCGATGACCGACGTCGCGAGCTCCGGCAGCGAGGTACCCACCGCGACCACCGTCAGGCCGATGACGAGGTCGCTCATCCCCAGCGCGGTGGCGACGTCGGTGGCACCGCTGACCAGCCACCGCGCCCCGAGGACGAGCAGCCCGACCCCGGCGGCGACGCTCAGCAGGTCCAGGGCCACGTGCCGGGCCGTGCGCGGCACCTCGGCGGGGTCGCGCGCGGTGACGCCGGACCGCCGGCTCCCGAGGACCGTCCAGCCGACGTAGGCGAGGAGGACCGCCATGAGCACGACGCCGTCGACCGGTGTGACGGCTCCGTCGAGCGCGAGGAGCAGCAGGAGGACGGACGCCCCGATCATCACCGGCACGTCGCGGCGCACGAGCGCGCTGCGCACGGCCAGCGGCAGGATCAGCCCGGAGACCCCCAGCACGAGCAGGATGTTGACGACGTTGGAACCCACGACGTTGCCGACCGCCAGCCCCGGGCTGCCGGAGAGGGCGGCGTCGACGGTGACGGCGAGCTCGGGCGCCGAGGTGGCGAAGGAGACGACGGTGAGCCCGACGACCAGCGGCGACATCCCCGCCGCACGGGCGAGGCCACCGGCGCCTCGGACGAGGACCTCCCCGCCGAGGACGAGCAGGGCGAGGCCGGCGAGGAGGAGCAGGACGGTCACGGGCACCAGGGTGCTGGGCGCTCGGCCGGTGCGCACGTCAGAGGTCCGGGCCCGTCCGTGAGACGGGGCCTGCCGCCGCAGGGTCCGCGCGTCTAGCCTGGGTCCATGAGCGAGACGATGACGACCGCACCGGCCGGCGCGACCGGTCCGGGGCCCGACGCCCACGCCGCCGTCACGGCGATCGCGCGGGAGGCGAAGAAGGCCTCGCGCGTCCTGGCCACGGCCACCCGCGCGACCAAGGACGCGGCGCTCCACGCGATGGCGGAGGCGCTCGTCGACGCCTCGGACCGCATCGTCGCGGGCAACGCCGAGGACCTCGAGCGGGGCCGGCGGGGCGGGATGAAGGAGTCCCTACTCGACCGCCTGGCCCTCGACCCGCTGCGGATCGCCGCGATCGCCGACGCCCTGCGCGAGCTCGCCGCCCTGCCCGACCCCGTCGGGGAGGTCGTGCGCGGATCCACCCTGCCCAACGGCCTGCGTCTGCGGCAGGTCCGCGTGCCCATGGGCGTGGTGGGCATGATCTACGAGGCGCGGCCCAACGTCACGGTGGACGCCGCGGGGCTGGCCCTGAAGTCCGGCAACGCCGTCATCCTGCGCGGCGGGTCAGCGGCCGCGAGCTCGAACGAGGTCATCGTCGAGGTCCTCGGCGACGCGCTGGCCGCCCAGGGGCTGCCCCGAACGCTCGTGCAGTCGATCGACGCCTTCGGCCGGGCCGGCGCCGTCGAGCTCATGCGCGCCCGCGGCCTGGTGGACGTCCTGGTGCCCCGCGGCGGGGCCGACCTCATCCAGACCGTCGTGCGCGAGTCCGTCGTGCCCGTCATCGAGACCGGCGTGGGCAACTGCCACGTCTTCGTCGACGCCACGGCCGACGTCGCCAAGGCCGTGCCGATCGTGCTCAACTCCAAGACCCAGCGCACCGGGGTGTGCAACGCCGCGGAGACCCTCCTCGTCCACCGCGACGTCGCCGCGACCTTCCTGCCGGCGGTCCTGGCCGCGCTCGGGCAGAAGGACGTGACCATCCACGGGGACGAGGCCACCGCCGCGGCCCTGCCGGCCGGGCTGCGCTTCGAGCCCGCCACCGAGCGCGACTGGGAGACCGAGTACCTCTCGCTCGACCTCGCCGTGAAGGTGGTCGACTCCCTCGACGAGGCCCTGGAGCACATCTCCCGCTACTCCTCGGGCCACACCGAGGTGATCTGCACCCAGGACGTCACCTCGGTGCGCCGGTTCACCACGGAGCTCGACTCCGCCGCACTCATCGTCAACGCATCCTCGCGGTTCACCGACGGCGGCCAGTTCGGGCTCGGCGCCGAGATCGGGATCTCCACGCAGAAGCTCCACGCCCGCGGGCCGATGGGGCTGGCCGAGCTGACGACGACGACGTGGATCGTCGAGGGCGACGGCCAGATCCGTCAGTAGCGGCTAGAGGTCGCTCGCCCCGCTCCCAGGCAGGCAGACGCCGTCGGTGCACCAGCCCGCGTCCGGGTCGGGCGCAACGAGCTCCAGGCTCCCGGGCGCCCGGCTCCCGGGCTCCGGGCTCCCGGGCCCCACGCTCGCCGGCTCCGGGGCCGCCGGCGGCAGGGAGCGGACGCGCGGGTGGCCCGACCGGTCGGCCGCGCCCGCGGCGCTCATCGCACCGCCCCGGCGGGTGCCACGTCGTGGGTACCGATGTCGCCGGAGGGTCCGTCGCCGACCTGTGCGGCGGTGCGTCGCTCGTCGGCGACCTTGCGCAGCACCGAGAGGAAGGTCTCCGGGGACTGGGCTCCCGAGACGCCGTAGCGCCCGTCCACGACGTAGAACGGGACGCCGTTGATGCCCAGCCGCCGCGCCTGGTCGATGTCCTCGGCCACGCGGTCGGCGTACGTCCCCGCGGTCAGTGCCGCACGCGTCTCCTCGGCGTCCAGGCCGACGGCGGTGGCGAGCTCGACGAGGTCGTCGACGTGGCCGACGTGCCGGCCCTGCTCGAAGTAGGCGGAGAAGAGCGCCTCGACCATCGGCAGCTGCTTCCCGCGCTCCAGCGCGAGGTGCATGAGCTCGTGCGCCTTGAGGGTCTTGGTGTGCCGCACGGCGGCGTAGTCGTAGCGCAGCCCCTCGGCGGCGGCGAGGGCCGTGACTTGGGCGAGCATCTGCTCCACCTGCTCGGCGGGGAGGCGCTTGTGGCCGGCGAGGAAGTCCGCCGCGCTGCCCGCGAAGTCGACCGGGGTGTCGGGGGAGAGCTCGAAGGAGTGGTACTGCACGGCGACCTCCCCGTCGAAGCCGGCGACGGCCCGCTCGAAGCGGCGCTTGCCGATGAAGCACCACGGGCAGGCGACGTCGGACCAGACGTGGACGGAGATCGGTTCGCTCATGACCGGGGCAACACCCTCCGTGAGGCGATTGTTCCGTCCCTGTCCGATTTCCCGGCACGTCCCGGCACAGCCCCGGCCCGCGCCGCCCGGGTGACGGGACGCCTCCCGACGGATATTGCTCCGGCCAAACCCTGGCGGAGCGCTGGCGGTGTGCGCTCTCATTGTCCGATGACCTTCTGCAGCCACCTCGACACCATCGACCACGACGTCGTGCCGGACGCCGCCCCGGGGTGCGAGGACTGCCTGCCGATCGGCGCGACGTGGGTGCACCTGCGCGCCTGCCAGGCGTGCGGGCACATCGGGTGCTGCGACTCCTCGCCGAACCGGCACGCGACGGCCCACCACCGCACCACGGCCCACCCGATCGTCCGGTCGTACGAGCCGGGCGAGGAGTGGTTCCACTGCTACCCCGACGAGCTCACCTTCGAGCTGCAGAACGCCCCCACCGCCCCCTCGCACGCCTGACGGGACGCCTCCACCACGCGCGCCGACGTCGCGGCCGAGCGCCGCCCGTCGCCCCGCCGTGCGCGTCGCCCCGCCGGACCGTACGGTCGTCGCACCGGACACCAGCGAGGGGGAACCATGGCTGAGACCGCCGTCGACGACGCCCTGTGGGACGACTTCCACGGGCTCGTCACCATGACCGCACCGGAGCTGCGCGAGTGGCTCACCACGACCGCCGGCGGGCAGGACGTCGAGGCGCTGCCCGACCATGCCGGCCCCGAGCGCTCCCGGGCCCTCCTCGAGCTGCTCGAGCGGCCGCGGGAGGAGCTGGGCGACGACGACGTCGTCGTCATGCGCTCGGTCGTGGAGGAGATCCGCGGCCTGCTGGAGGGGGACGCGGCGGACCCGGACCGGGAGACCAAGCTGCGCTCCCTCGGGCACGATCCGTCGCGCTGACCTGCGCCTTTCTCGCGCAGCGGGCCGACGCGACCGGACCGACAGATCCGGACGTGCCACCTGTGAGACATCCCCTGTTCACACGAGGGGCCATGGTGGGGGACCATGGAGGCATGGCCTCACATGCACCGACCGGTCGGAACTACCTCCCCAACAGCCCGTTCAACGCCGGGCGCGCGGCCGAGGTGCGCCCCGGTGACCCCATCCCGGTGGGCGAGCGCGTGTGCCACGAACGGCACGGCGTCGGCCGGGTCGTCACCCTCGAGGCGGACACCGTCGTCATCGACTTCGGCGGCGGCCACCTGCGTCGCGTGGCCCTCAACAGCCCCCGGCTCGAGCGCCTCTGACGCTCCTCGCCCCACCTCGGTGAGCTGGAGCGCCTCCGACGCTCACCTCACCCCAGCTCGGTGAAGAGGGTGACGTGCAGCCCGGCGGGGACGTCGAGCCGGGCGTTGAGCGAGTCCCACGGCGTGCGCACCGGCGGGGCCACCAGCTCCGCGCCCGCCGCCACCGCCCGCTCGGTGGTCGCCGCCGAGTCGTCCACCTCCAGCGCGAGCCGGATGTGGGGGGCCACCTGGCGGCCGACCTCGACGTCGTCGATCATCCGCTTCTGGGCCGGGTTGGCGATCTCGAGGGTCGCGCGGCCCGCGTCGAGGATGACCACCGACGCCCCTCCCTCGCCGGCGTAGGCCTCCTGCTCCGGCATGCCGAGGACGTCGCGGAAGAACGCGACCGCCTCGTCGTAGTCCTCGGCCTCGACGACGACACGGAGCTGGCGTACCTGGCCCATGCCGGTAGCCAACTCCACCACGCGGGTCGGGGCAAGAGCGGTGACGGGAGTGCGGAGCCGCGTCGCCCGGGGGAGGATGTCGTCCCGTGACGACCTGGCACGAGCACGCGATCTTCTGGCACGTCTACCCCCTCGGGGCCCTCGGCGCCGAGCCGGTCCTCGAGGACGGCGCACCGGTCACCCACCGGCTGCCGCGCCTGGTGGAGTGGCTCGACTACGCCGTGGAGCTCGGGGTCTCGGGCCTGCTCCTCGGGCCGGTCTTCACCTCCCGCAGCCACGGGTACGACACGATCGACCACTTCGAGGTCGACCCGCGCCTGGGTGACCGCGCCGACCTCGACGCGCTCCTCGCGGCCGCGCACGACCGCGGGCTCAAGGTGGTCCTCGACGGGGTCTTCAACCACGTCGGCTCGCAGCACCCGCTCTTCCTGCGGGCCCTCGAGGGCGGCCCGACGGCGCCCGAGGCCGCGCTCTTCCGCCTCACCTGGCCCGACGGGGGCGGCGAGCCGGTCCACGAGAGCTTCGAGGGCCACGAGGCCCTCGTCGCCCTCGACCACGACGACGACGGCGTCGCGGAGCTGGTGACCGAGGTGATGGACCACTGGCTCCGCGCCGGGTTCGACGGCTGGCGGCTCGACGCCGCCTACGCCGTCCCGCTCCCCTTCTGGCAGCGGGTGCTGCCCGGCGTTCGCGCCGCCCATCCGGAGGCCTACCTCCTCGGGGAGGTCATCCACGGCGACTACGCCGGCTTCGTCGCGGGGTCCGGGGTCGACTCGGTCACCCAGTACGAGCTGTGGAAGGCGATCTGGAGCGCCCTCAACGACACCAACCTCTACGAGCTCGACCACGCCCTCACCCGCCACGGGGAGATGCTCGGGACCTTCGCCCCGCAGACCTTCGTCGGCAACCACGACGTCACCCGCATCGCCACCCGGCTGACCGACCGCCGTCACCTCGCCCACGCGCTGGTGGTGCTCCTCACCGTCGGGGGGACGCCGTCGATCTACTACGGGGACGAGCAGGCGTTCGAGGGGCTCAAGGAGGAGCGCCTCGGCGGCGACGACGCGATCCGGCCCGCCCTTCCGCAGCGGCCGGCGGACCTCGCCCCGTACGGCTGGGAGACCTACCACCTCCACCAGGAGCTCATCGCGCTGCGGCGCCGGCACCCGTGGCTGCACCGCGCCCGCACGGCCGGCCTCGCCCTGTCCAACGAGGTCCTCGCGTACGAGGCCCGTGACGGCGAGAACCGCCTCGTCGTCGTGCTCAACATCTCCGACGAGCCGGCGGAGGTCCCCGCCGCCGGCGCCGTGGTCGCCGGGCACGCGGAGGCGGCGGGGGAGGCCGGCACGCGGGTACCCGCGCACGGCTGGGCGGTGCTCGAGCCCTGAGAACCCGGAGCCGCGGGGCACCCAGCCGTCGGGACGACCCCTGTTCAGGGGGAGCCGCGCGGCCGTACGGTGACCCCACCCGGCGAGCGTGAGGAGCGGTCATGAGCCACGACGAGGAGCGGTCATGAGCCACTACACCGTCCTGCGGGACATGAGCCTGGCCCGTCCGGCCGACCCCTGGCGCGGTGCGGCGGCCGAGCGCGGGCAGCCCGGTCCGGCGGTGCCGTCGGTGGAGACGGCCGAGCTGGACCGGTCCGACCTGCGTGAGCTCACCCGGGACCCCGAGGTCCGCGCCGTCGCCCCGGTCATCCCGACCTCGCTCATCTTCCCGGTCCCCACCGCCGGGCCCGCCGCCACGGCCGTCCCCGGACCGACCTGGGGGGTGACCGCGGTGCGCGCCGACGTCTCCGCGCGCACCGGCGCGGGCGTCACGGTGGCGGTGCTGGACACCGGGATCGACGCCGCCCACCCCGCCTTCGCCGGGGTCGACGTCGTCGAGGAGGACTTCTCCGGCTCCGGCAACGGCGACAGCCAGGGGCACGGCACGCACTGCGCCGGGACGGTCCTGGGCCGGGACGTCGGCGGCACGCGGATCGGTGTGGCGCCGGGGGTGGGCCGCGCACTCATCGGCAAGGTCCTCGGCGACGACGGCGGCGGCACCTCGGAGATGATCTTCCGAGGCATCCAGTGGGCGCTGGAGCAGGGCGCCCAGGTCACCTCGATGTCCCTCGGCTTCGACTTCCCCGGGCTGGTCCAGCGCCTCGTCGACGACGGCTGGCCCGCCGACCTCGCCACCTCCGCCGCCCTGGAGGGCTACCGCGCCAACCTGCGCATGTTCGACGCCCTCATGGGCCTCGTGCGCTCGCAGGCCGCGTTCGGCCCCGGCATGATCCTCGTCGCGGCCGCCGGCAACGAGTCGCGGCGCACGGTCGACCCCGAGTACGAGATCGGGGTCTCCCTCCCGGCGGCCGCCGACGGCGTCGTCTCCACCGGGGCCCTGGCGCAGGGGGCTCAGGGGCTGGAGATCGCCCCCTTCTCCAACACCTTCCCGGCGATCGCCGGCCCGGGCGTGGGCGTGCTGTCCGCCGAGGCGGGCACCGGCGGGCTCGTCTCGCTCAGCGGGACGTCGATGGCCACCCCGCACGTCGCGGGCGTCGCCGCTCTGTGGTGGGAGGAGGTCGGTGCCTCCGCGCTGCCCTACCGGGCGGACACGGTCGCGGCGCGGATGCTCGCCCGCGCCGACGTGACGGCGCTGGCCCCGGGGGTCGACGTCGCCGACCGCGGGGTGGGGCTGGTCCGCGCGCCCTGAGCCGCGCCGCGGCGACCAGTGCACGGTGACCAGCGGCACAGGCCGGCAGGGGCCCGGCCCGGGGGAGCGGACCACGGCGGCGGATATTCTCGTCATCGCCCGCCGAGCGAGAGGTCGTCCATGCCCACCAGCCCTCCGGCGTCGCCCGAGGCGCGCGGCCTGCGCCCGGCCCTGCCGGGCCTGCTCGCGCTCGCGCTGGCGGTGTTCGTCGCCATCACCACCGAGATGCTGCCCGTGGGGCTCCTGCCCCAGATCGGCCGCGACCTCGGTGTGGGGGAGGGCCGCGCGGGCCTGCTGGTGACCGTCTACGCCGTCATGGTCGCCGTCCTGGCGGTGCCGATGACCATGGTGACGGCGCGGCTCCCGCGCAAGCCGGTGCTCCTGGCGACCCTCGTCGGGTACACGCTGAGCAACGTCCTCGTGGCGCTCGCCCCCGGCTTCGCCACCCTCGCCCTCGGGCGCGCGCTGGGCGGGGTCTCCCACGCCCTGTTCTTCTCGGTCGCCATCGGGTACGGCCCGCGCCTGGTGCCGCCGCTCCTCGTCGGCCGCGCCATCACGATCGTCCTGTCGGGCGCGTCCCTGGGGAACATCCTCGGCGTGCCGCTGGCCACCTCCATCGGGACGGCGATCGGCTGGCGGCCCGCGTTCGTCACGGTGGCCGCGATGGCTGCCGCGCTGACCGTCGTCGTCGCCCTCCTGCTGCCCGCGGCCGAGGGCGTGCCACGGCGCACCGGGCCTCGCCCGACCCGGTCGTGGTGGCGCCCGACCATCACCGCCGTCGGCGGGGCCAACGCCCTCGTCTTCCTGGGCCACTTCGCCGCCTGGACCTACATCGCCCCGCTGCTCCTCGCCGCCGGCGCACGGGAGAACCAGGTCGGTCCGGTTCTCCTCCTGCTCGGCGGCGTCGGCATCATCGGGGTCTGGGGGGCGGCGCTCTTCGTCGACCGTCGGCCCCGGGCGGGGCTGCTCACCACCCTCACGGCGATGGTCCTCGCGCTCGTCGGCCTGTGGCTCGGGCAGGACTCGCTGGGCTGGGTGGTCGCGGCGGCGGTGCTGTGGTCCGCGGCGATGGGCTCGGTGCCGACCCTGACCCAGGCGGCCGCGCTCCGGACCGGGGACGTCGGCCCGGACATCGCCGGCGCCCTGGTCAACGGCACGTCGAACCTGGGCATCGCCGTCGGCGCGGCCCTGGGTGGCGTCGTCGTGGGCTCGGCCGGCGTCGGGGCCGTTCCGCTCCTCGCCGCGGGCGTGCTTCTCGCCTGCCTCGTGGTGATCTTGCTCGCACGGCGCGGGTTCCCCACGCGGCCCTGACGCACCACCTGCGACGTCGTCCGGGCCAGGGCCCACGACGCGGCCGCGGCACCGGCGCCCGGCCCGCGAGCGTCCTCCACGACGAGGCGCCGACCGTGCAAGACTGGCCCCTCTCAGGACCGTGGTTCGGAAGGATCTTCGATGAAGAGCTCGCTCATGACGTTCGCCGCCCAGGAGGCCGAGCACGCCGCCGAGGCGGCGGAGGTCAGCCCGTACCTGCTCGGCGGGATCACCCTGGTGGCCTTCCTCGTGCTGCTGCTCTTCGTCTACGGGTTCCGCAACATCCGTACCCGCCACCGCTGAGCCCGTGCCGGACGCGATGAAGGACCGCGCGAAGCGCCGGGTCGGTGTCATGGGTGGCACCTTCGACCCGGTGCACCACGGGCACCTCGTCGCCGCCAGCGAGGTCTCGAACACCTTCGGGCTGGACGAGGTCATCTTCGTGCCCACGGGCATCCAGCCGTTCAAGGTCGACCGTGAGGTCACCGAGGCCGAGCACCGCTACCTCATGACCGTGGTGGCGACGGCGTCGAACCCGCGGTTCACCGTCTCGCGGGCGGAGATCGACCGGCCCGGCACCACCTACACCATCGACACGTTGCGCCGGCTGCACGCCCAGCTGCCCGACGTCGAGCTCTACTTCATCACCGGCGCCGACGTCCTGCCCGAGATCCTCACGTGGAAGGACGCGGACGAGCTGTGGTCGCTCGCCCACTTCGTGGGGGTGACGCGACCCGGGCACGAGCTCGACCTCGGCGCGCTGCCCTCGTCGGGCGTCTCGCTCATGGAGGTCCCCGCGATGGCGATCTCCTCCACCGACTGCCGCGCGCGCGTCGCGGCCGGCCAGCCCGTCTGGTACCTCGTGCCCGACGGTGTGGTGCAGTACATCAACAAGTACGGCCTGTACCGCGACGGGGCGGCGCCCCACGGGCGGACGGGCAGCAGGAACGAGGGCGCGACGGCGGGACTCCCGCCCCGGCGTGCCGTGGGGGCCGAGCAGTGAGCGAGCAGCAGGAGAGCCGCGGGGAGCGCCGCCGCCGGCGGCAGGCGCAGGAGGAGGCACGGCGCGCGGCCGAGGCCGCCGGCCAGGTGCGCGTCACCCGCAAGGAGATGCGTCGCCGTGCCCTGGAGGAGCAGGCGCGCCTGGAGGCGATCGCCACCGGTGAGCTGCCGCTCGTCGGCGAGGACGGCCGACAGCTCGCGCCCGAGGAGGCGCTCCGGCTCGCCGGCGCCGCCTCGCGCGACCCCGTCGAAGCCGACCAGGGCGACCAGGCCGACCACGGTGACGAGGAGGGCGCGCAGCGCCCGGGGTCGTCCGGCCCGCCAGCCGCGGGCGCCGACGAGCCGGCCGGCCCCGCCGACCGGCGGCCCGCCCAGCGCTCCGTCGTGCGCCGGCCCGTCGTGCGGACGCCCCCGATGGCCAAGGGGGTGCGGACGCTCGACTCCACCGGGACGATCACCGGCGTCCAGCCCGTGACGGCAGCGGGGCCCGAGACGGCCCCCGCCGCCCGCACCGGCGACGTGCCGCGCCCTGCGTCCGCCCCCGAGCCCGCGCCCGAGCCCGCGCCCGAGGTCAGCGCCGACCCGGTGTCCTGGGAGTCCGCCGTCTCCCTGCCCGTGGTGCCCGACGACGAGCACACGATCCGCGTGGAGGACCACCTCGCGGAGCACGCCGCCGAGCCCGAGGCGGCGTCCACCACCGAGCCTGAGGACGAGCTCCTGCCGGAGCAGGGCGACCGGACGGCGGAGGGCACGCGCGCCCCGGGCGGCGAGCCCCGCACGGCGACCGGCGGCTTCGCCGCGCCACGGTGGTCGGCGGTGTCGGCGTCGTCGCCGGACGCCGTCTCCGAGCTCGACCGCACCGTCGCGATGCCGCCGGTCTCGGCGGGCTCGGCCCGCTCGGCGACGAGCAGCCCCGAGGCCTACGCCGCGGCCGCCCTCGCGGCGGAGGACGACGACGACGCGCCGCTGCGCCCGAACTGGTCACCGGTGAGCGGCTTCACGGCCGCCTCGGGCTCCTCGCCCGACGAGGCGGAGGCCACCACCAGCCGTCGGGCCCGGCGGCAGCCGGCGCCCCGGCGATCGGTGCGTGAGCGGATGGGCGCGGTCGCCGACGCGGTCTCGGCGGCCAGCGCCGCAGAGGTCGAGGACGACGCCGCCTACGTCGAGGAGATGCGTCCGCGCAACCCTGCCGCGTCGGTGGTGCGCATCGTCGCGCTCGTGCTGGCCGCCGTCATCATCGGTCTGCTCATCGGCCTGCTCGCCTTCCGGGACCCGGCCGGGGCGGCCGAGGCCGGCCCGGCCGCGGCGGCGGTGATGCGCGACACAGCGAGCGGCGCCGGCGGTGTGGGCGTGGTGACGGTCCCGTAGGATCGCTCTTCAGTCCCGTCCCATTCTGAGGAGTCCCGTGTCCGCTGACGACAAGTCGCGCCACCTCGCCGTCGTGGCCGCGCGCGCCGCGGCCGACAAGAAGGCCAAGGAGATCATCGCGCTCGACGTGAGCGAGCGGCTCGTGCTCACCGACGTCTTCCTCGTGGTGTCCGGCAGCAACGAGCGCCAGGTCAAGTCCATCGTCGAGGCCATCGACGAGGCCCTCCACAAGGAGGGGGCGCGGACCGTCCGCAAGGAGGGTGTCACCGAGGCCCGCTGGGTGCTCATGGACTACGCCGACATCGTCGTGCACGTCCAGCACGAGGAGGACCGCGAGTACTACGCGCTCGAGCGCCTCTGGAAGGACTGCCCGGTCGTCGAGCTCCCCGCCGACCTCTACGCCGCTGCGGAGGACGAGGCCGGCGACTCATGACCGCCGGCACGGTCGTCCTGTGGCGCCACGGCCAGACCGACTTCAACAAGGATCATCGTCTCCAGGGCCAGGTGGACATCGGCCTCAACGACGACGGCCGCCGACAGGCCACCCTGGCGGCGACCGCACTGACCGGGCTCGAGCCCACCCGCATCATCACCTCCGACCTCGCGCGCGCGACCGAGACGGCCAAGGCCCTCGCCGACCTCACGGGCATCGTCCCCATCGCGGACCCCCGGCTGCGCGAGCGCAGCTTCGGCGCGTGGGAGGGCCTGACCCAGGACGAGATCAAGCAGGGCTGGCCCGACGCCTTCCAGGCGTGGCGCCGCGGCCGTGAGCCCGACGGCGTCGGTGCGGAGACCCGCGGCGACTGCGGCGCACGCGTCGCGCAGGCCGTCGCCGAGGCAGCCGCCGATCTCGGCGAGCACGACACCCTCGTCGTCGTCGCGCACGGCGCCGCGATCACGCTGGGGCAGACCGTGCTCATGGGCCTGGACCCCATGGAGTGGTTCGGGCTGACCGGCCTCGAGAACTGCGCCTGGACCCTCATGCACCCCAACCCCGGCCGGGAGCCCGTCTGGCGCCTGAGCGCCTACAACCTCGGTCTGGACTGAGGGCCCGTCCTCGCCCGTCGTCAGGACCGGCTCGTCCTCACGGCGAGGGCCGGTGCTCCTCGAGCAGCTCGGCCATCGCGGGCAGGCCGAACGCCCGGGCCGTGTCGACGGCCGACGGGGTGCCTGCGGCCGGGTCGGCGCCGGCGTCGAGGAGCATCCGCACGACCGGGGCGTCCTGCTGGAAGACCGCCGAGACGAGCGCGTTCTGGCCGCGGTCGTTGTGCCGGTGGACGTCCGCGCCGTGGTCGAGGAGGACCCGCACGACGTCCCCGTGGCGGTGGTACGCGGCGAGGATGAGGAGCGTGTCGCCGTTGGCGTTGGTGAGGTTCACCGGCACCCCGGCGTCCAGGGCCGTCCGCAGTGCGGCGGCGTCGCCGTCCCGGGCGAGGTCGAACAGGTGCTGCGCGTAGGCGATCGCGCGTTCCTCCGCGGCACTGGTGCTCTCGCTCATGTCCCACACGGTAGACCGCCGACACGCCGGGCGGTCTCCCGTGGTGAGGGTCACGCCGGAGCGGGGCGGACCGATTTGGTGTTGGGCCCCACCGATGGCCTAAAGTAGTCCACGCCCCACGGGGCAGCGGGGCTATGGCGCAGTTGGTAGCGCGCTTCCATGGCATGGAAGAGGTCGAGGGTTCGAATCCCTCTAGCTCCACAGATCGGTGTCGACAAGCCCGGATCCTCTGCCCGAGGAGCCGGGCTTCGTGCTTCTCGGCCCTCCCGTGGGGCCGGCCCGCCCGCCGTGGGCCCGGGTACGGCCCTCACGTGAGCGTGAAGTCGGCCGTGTCGGTGGCGCGTCCGTTGACGAGCAGCCCGAGGCGGTGCTCACCGGGGTGGTGGCGCCGGGTGCTGAGGTCGCGGAAGGCGTGGCGCCGGGTCACCTCGACCGACTCGCCGGCGTCGAGGACCACCTGCCTGAGCTTGAAGGTCTTCGGGCGCAGCGTGCCGTCGGCCTTGCGGTAGTGGACGACGTAGTCCACGGACAGCCGTGCGGTGCCCGGGCCGGGGTTCGTGACGGTGGCGGTGAAGGTCAGCGTCTCGCCCCGGGCGAGGGCGGTCCGGTCGAGGACCGGCCCGCTCACCTCGGCGGCCGCGCCGCCGAAGCCGAGCAGGGCGAGCGCGCCGGGGTCGCCGCGCCTGACGAGCGTGCGCATCGCGTGGCGGACGACGGCGGACGTGTGCGGTGCCGGTGCCGCCGACCACCGCCCGGCCACCTCGACCGCGACCTCCGGCGCGTGCCGGCTGAGGTCGTTGAGGTGGTTCGCCACCGATCGCCGGACCATCTCCGACTCGTCGCGGTAGAGGGCGTCCAGGAGCGGGACGGTCACCGGCGCGGCCACCAGGGCCGGGACCCGGACGGCCCACGACAGGTAGGGCCGGGTGCCCTCGCTCGCCAACCGGCGCACGTGCGGGTCGGGGTCGGACGTCCAGCGGGCGGCGGCGGCCAGGGTGCGGGGCAGGTCGTGGCGCAGGAGCGGGCGCAGCGCGAACTCCGACGTCAGCCGCGGGGTGAGCTCGGCGAGCAGGCGCAGGGCGTCGTCGAGCGCCGCCGGTGCGCCGTCCTCGATCGCCCGCCGGGCGACGGCGGTGGTGACGGGCCAGATGAGCCACCCGGTGAACCCGGGGTCCCCGGCGGCCCGCCTGACCGTGACGGCGAGCGTCGCGAGGTCGCCCGGGACCTCGGCCAGGAGCGCGTCCCGGAGGAGGTCGCTGCGTGCGCGCAGGGGGAGCGGGCCCAGGGCGTGGACCGCCTCGTCGAGCGGGCCGGCGGACGCGCCGTCGACACGGGACGCACCGGCTGCCCGGACGGCGTCGCGCAGCGCCCGGGCGGTGCCGGGCCCGATGAGCTCGTCGGCGAACGGCACGGCCTGCCCCCTTGTCCTCGCGTACCACCCTAGCCGTGACCTGGGACCTCGGTGCCTGGCCGCCGGGCGCCCGGCGGGCGGAGGCTGGTGGTGGGCGGGCAGGAGGACCGATGGCGGCCGTGGAGGTCGAGGGACTGCGCAAGGTCTACGGCGACGTCACCGCCGTCGACGGGCTCGACCTCACCATCGACAACGGTGAGGTGGTGGCGCTGCTCGGTCCCAACGGCGCCGGCAAGACCACCGTGGTGGAGATCCTCGAGGGGTACCGCCGCCGCGACGCCGGCACGGTGCGGGTGCTCGGCACGGACCCGCAGACCGGCGGTCGCGAGCTCCGCGAGCGCATCGGCGTCGTGCTCCAGGAGGCCGGCTTCGAGGAGCTGTTCACCCCCCGCGAGCTCGTCCGGCTCCACGCCGGGTACTACCCCCGCCCGCGCGCCGTCGACGAGGTCCTCGCCCTGACCGGCCTGGAGGAGAAGGCCGACGCACGGGTGCGGACCCTCTCGGGCGGGCAGCGGCGGAGGCTCGACCTGGCCCTGGGGATCGTCGGCCGGCCCGAGATGCTCTTCCTCGACGAGCCCACCACCGGGTTCGACCCCTCGGCGCGGCGCCGCGCCTGGGAGCTCGTGGACCGCCTGCGCGACCTGGGCGCGACGATCCTGCTCACCACCCACTACCTCGACGAGGCCGAGCACCTGGCCGACCGCGTCGTCGTCGTCGACCACGGGCGGGTCGTCGCGGCGGGCACGCCCGCCGAGCTCGCCACGGCGGCCGGTCTCGCCCCGGTCATCTCCTTCCGGCTCCCGCCCGGGACGGGGGTGGGGGAGCTGCCGTCCCTCGGGGTCGACCGGCGGCAGGTGGGTGACGTCGTCGAGGTGCGCACCCGCTCCGCGACGGCGGACGTCGCGGCCCTCGCCTCCTGGGCGCTCGGGCGCGGCGTCGAGCTCGCCGACCTCGCGCTGGTCCGACCGAGCCTCGAGGACGTCTACCTCGACCTCGTGGGGGAGCGGGCCGGGGGGCCGGTGACCTGATGGGCCGCGACGCCGGGATCCTCGCGCGCCAGGTCCGGCACGAGCTGGCCACCCTGCTGCGCACGCCGATCACCCTCATCCTCTCCGTGGCGTTCCCGCTGGCCTTCTTCGTCCTGCTCGCCGCGCTCCTCGGCAACGAGACCGTCGACGCGCGCGGCGGGGTGCGCCTGGCGCAGTTCCTCGCCCCCGGGATGGCGTCGTTCGGGGTGGTCATGGCGAGCTTCTCCTTCCTCGCCGTGGGCCTGGCCGAGGCACGGGCCACCGGGGTCCTCAAGCGGCAGGGCGGGACGCCGCTGCCGCGCTGGGCGCTCCTCGGCGGCCGGGTCGGGGCCGCGGTCCTCCTCGGGCTCCTCGCGTGCGCGCTCGTCCTGGGCACCGGCGCGGCCTTCTACGGCGTCCAGATCCTCGGCCGGACCGTCCTCGCCGTCGTCGTCACCCTCGCGGTGGCCTCGCTGACCTTCAGCATGTGCGGCCTGGCCCTCGCGCTGCTGCTGCCCACCCCGCAGGCGACCCTCGCGGTGACCAACGGGATCGTCATCCCTCTGGCGTTCGTCTCCGACATCTTCATGGTCGGCGGGCAGATGCCCGCCTGGATGGAGTCGCTCGGGTGGGCCTTCCCGCTCAAGCACCTCGTGGCGCTCCTCGGGGACGCGCTCAACCCCTTCCTCACGGGTTCGGGGTTCCAGCTCGACCACCTCGGCGCCCTGGCGGCGTGGGGCGTGGCCGGCGCCGCGATGGCCGCGTGGGCGCTGCGGCCGGGCCGCCCCGAGGCGACGGCGAGGACGCGGCGGGTCCGTGCGCGGCCCGGCGACGCCGTGTCGCGACGCGCGGCTCCTCCGTCCGCGGCCGCCCTGCTCGGCGGGCAGGTCGCGCACACCTGGGCGACGCTGTGGCGCGACTCCTCGGCAGTGTTCTTCGCGGTGGTCTTCCCGGTCGTCCTCGTCGCCGTCGTGCCGACGGTCAACGGCGGCGGTGACCTCGTCATGGACGACGGTCAGCAGCTGGGGGTCTTCTACGCCGCGACGATGGCCGTCTACGGGGCCGCGGTGACGGCATACGTCAACATGCCCTCGACCCTGGCCGAGGACCGCGAGCGAGGCGCCCTCAAGCGGGTGCGCGGCACCCCGCTGCCGACCTGGGCGATGCTCACCGGGCGGGTGGCCGGCGCGCTCGTCGTCGCCCTCCTCACGCTCGCGCTCATCGCCGTCCTGGCGCGGGTGGTGTTCGCCACCCCACTGCCGCCGGGCTGGGCGGTGGCGCTGGGGACGTTCGTGCTCGCGACCGTCTGCCTCGCGGTGCTCGGCGTCGCGGTCGCCTCGCTCGTGCACACGGCGCAGGGCGCCGTCGGCGTCGCGCTCGGCACGCTGCTGCCGCTGTCGTTCATCTCCGACATCTTCGTCGTCGGGGTGACCTACCCGCCGGTGGTCGACGCCGTCGGCTGGTTCTTCCCCCTCCGGCACGCCGCCCGGGCCATGACCGACGCCGTCGCGCCCGGCGCCGCCGGCCCGGGGTGGGCGCACCTGGCGGTCCTGGCGGCCTGGACCGTCGCCGGTCTCGTCGTCCTCGCGCTGCGGTTCCGGTGGGAGCCGCACGAGGCGGGCGCGCGACCGGGCCGGCGCACGCGGGGCTCGCGGCGTCCACGGGTGGTGGCGCCCGCGCGGACGGAGGCCACCGCGTGATGGACTGCTCCCCTGACGAGGGGAGCACACATGGAGTACGGCCCGAGCCCGCAGCGGTGGGTGCGCGAGCAGGTCGAGGAGTACGAGGCCTCGGGCGGGACGCGCGGGACCACACTGCGCGGGCACCTGCCGGTCGTCGTCATGACCATGCGGGGTGCGCGCAGCGGCAAGGTCCGCAAGGTGCCGGTCATGCGGGTCGAGCACGACGGCGCCTACCTCGCCGTCGCCTCCCAGGGCGGCGCCCCGGCCCACCCCGCCTGGTACCACAACCTCCTCGCCGACCCCGCGGTGCGCCTGCAGGACGGCCCGGAGGTCGTCGACGTGCGGGCCCGGCTGCTCACCGGGGCCGAGCGGGCCGCGTGGTGGGAGCGTGCGGTGGCCGTCTTCCCCGACTACGCCGCGTACCAGGAGCGCACCGAGCGCGAGATCCCGCTGTTCGTCCTCGAGCCGCAGCCCTGACTCAGCGCCCGGGCCGCCCGCCGTCCGGCGATCCCTCGGCCGCCTCGTGGGCGTCCAGCCGTGCCCGCAGGCGCGCGTTGTCGGCCTCGAGGTCCAGGACGGCGGAGACGCCGGCGAGGTTGAGACCGTCGTCGAGGAGGGCGCCGATGCGGGCGAGCCGGGTGACGTCGTCCGCGCTGTAGCGACGGGTCCCGCCCGGGGTGCGGGCAGGCTCGAGGAGGCCCCGGCGCTCGTACAGGCGCAGGCTCTGGGGGTCCGCCCCGACGAGCTGTGCCGCCACCGAGATCCCGTACACGCCACGGGCGGGGTCCGGCCCGGGATCGGCCCCGGGCCCGAGGTCCGGTCGGGCCTCCCCGGCCGTGCGGGACCCTCTGCGCGGCATGGGTGCTCCTTCGGCGGCTCTTGAAAACAGATCCTAGCGGTGCTATAAGAAATGTGTGGCGGTCACCACAGATCGGTGACCGTGGACGTCTTCGGATGGACCCGGCAGGTGGATCGACGATGACCGTGCAGCGAGCGACGTCGCCCGTCGTGCCCGGCGGCGCGACCGCGCGGAACGAGGCGTTCCTCGAGCTGGTGATCGAGGACGAGCTCCTGCTGCGCGCCGAGTTCGACGAGATCGTCGCGGAGGCCTGGGACGGCCCTCACCCGCCCCGGGAGCGCCTCCGCGCCGGCCGCGGAGCCACCAGGCGGCCGGCGGCCGCCCGGCGATGGCGCGCCGCGGCCGCACCCGCGCTCACCCTGCGCCCGCACGGACCCGGCACCGACGGCTGGGCGCACCAGCGGGCACCTCCGCGGCGCACGGACGGCACGTCGCGCGGCACGGAGAACCGTGCCGCGCGACGCTTTCCGCATGCCCAGGAAGGCCGGCTGTGAACCCTGACCTCGACGACACCGACCTTGACGACACCGACCTCTACCGCGTGCTGGGGGTCGGCCCGGCCGCTGGTGCGGACGCGATCAGCCGCGCGTACCGCGCGCTCGTGCGTGAGCACCACCCGGACAGCCGCGCGGCTGCCGGCCCGTCGGGCGACGCGGCGCACGACCGGGCGCTGGGGCGTGTCATGGCGGCCTACGAGGTCCTGCGCGACCCCGGGCGCCGCGCCCGGTACGACGGCCAGCGGCACGGGCGGCCGTCACCCACGCCCGCGCCTGCGCGCGTGCCGGTCGTGGTCCGGCGCACCGGGCAGGCCCGTGCCCCGCGTGGCGCGGACATCTGGGTCGGGCCCGAGGTGCGAGTCGGCTGAGCCGCCCGCACGGACCTTCGCCCGCCGCTCAGCCGGCCCCGCCGAGCTCGGTGTACTTCGCGTTCGAACCGCGTGAGAGGTCGGGCGGGTACTTCTGCGCGTTCTTCGAGATCTTGGCGTGGACGGCGTCGTCGAGGTCGATCCCCACGGCCTCGGCCACCCCGACGAGGTAGGTGAACACGTCGGCGAGCTCGTCGGCGAGGGCCACCTTCCCGTCGTCGGTCCGGGCGTACGCCAGCACCTGCTCGTCGGTGCGCCACTGCACGAGCTCCGCCAGCTCGCCGACCTCGCCGACGAGCGCGAGCACGAGGTTGCGCGGGGTGTGGAACTGCGCCCAGTCACGTTCCGCGGCGAACTCGTCCAGCCGGTGGCGCACGTCGTCGATGTCCATGGGGCAGGTCTACCGCATGCCGTTCGTCCCTTGAGGGATCGGGTCGGTCCCCCCACGCTTGAGGGGTCCGGGAACCGGCCCACGAGGAGGCGGCGATGCCGACGGCGCAGGGTGGGCGCGCGGCCGGCGCGCTCGCGTCCGGGACGTCCGGGACGTCCGGGGCCCGGCACCGCTGGCGTCGGCCCCGCTCGTGGCGGCGGCGGCGCTGGCAGGCCGCGCTCGGGGTGCTCGCCGTCGTCCTCGGGACGGTCCTCGCGGCCGTCGGGCTGGGCATCGGCCTGCCCCGCCTCGGGGTCGGGATCGTCGGCGCCGTCCTCGCGCTGTCGGTCGCAGTCGTGGGCGTCGTGTTCGTCGTCGCCGGCACGCTCGCGCTCGTGCGCGTGAGCCGGGGGTGGTGGCGGGTACCGGTGGCGCTCGTCGCCGCCGTCGCGTCCCTGCTCGGGGCCTACCTGCTCACGACCCCGGTCATCGCCTCCGTGCCCCCGCGCAGCGCAGCCGGGACCGCAGCACCCCCGGCGGGGGCGGAGGAGGTCTTCTTCCGCACCGCCGACGGCGTCCGGCTCGCCGCGTGGTACGTCCCGTCGGGTACGGGGGCCGCCGTCGTGCTCATGCACGGGTCCGGCTCGTCCCGGGCGGCGGTCGTGGACCACGCCGAGGTGCTGGCGGCGGCGGGCTACGGCGTGCTCGCCGTCGACGCCCGCGGGCACGGTGAGAGCTCCGGCCGCGGGATGCGGTGGGGCTGGTTCGGCGACGCCGACGTCGGCGCCGCGGTGACCTACCTGACCGGCCGCGACGACGTCGACCCGGCGCGGATCGCCGCCGTGGGGCTGTCGATGGGCGGCGAGGAGGTCATCGGCGCGGCCGCTGGTGACGAGCGGATCCGCGCCGTCGTCGCCGAGGGTGTGACGGGGCGCACGGCGGCCGACCTCGGCTGGCTCTCCGAGGGCTACGGGTGGCGCGGCTCGCTGCAGGAGGCGCTCGAGGTGGTGCGCACGGCGGCCGCCGACCTGCTCAGCCCGGCCGCCCCGCCGCCGCCGCTGCGCGACGCCGTCGCCGAGACGGCCCCGCGGCCGGTGCTGCTCGTCGTGGCCGGCACGGTCGAGGAGGAGGCCCTGGCCGCCGCCGACCTCGCCGAGCACGGGGCGGTCACGGTGTGGACGGTGGAGGGCGCGGACCACATGGGCGGCCTGGGCGCCGACCCCGACGGCTGGACCACGACGGTCGTGGGGTTCCTCGACGCCGCCACTCGCTGAGCTCAGCGACAGCGGCCCGTGCGCGCGCCCCCGCACCGACTCGGCCGGTGCCTACGATGGGCGCTCGCGGACCCTGGCTGAGGAGGTGGCGACCGTGACCGGCACCCCGGCCGTGGCGGGCGGCGTCCCCACCGAGCTGGCCGCCGACTGCTCGCGGTGCGTCGCGCTGTGCTGCGTGGCCCTGCCGCTGGTCGCCTCCGCGGACTTCGCGATCGACAAGGCGCCCGGCGTGCCCTGCCCGAACCTGCGGGCGGACCACGGCTGTGGGATCCACGCCCGGCTGCGCGAGAAGGGGTTCCCCGGCTGCACCGTGTACGACTGCTTCGGCGCCGGGCAGAAGGTCGCCCGGCTGACCTACGGCGGGCGGGACTGGCGCGCCGGCGACGCGGAGGAGATGTTCGCCGTCTTCGTCGTGGTGCGCCAGCTCCACGAGATGCTGCGACACCTCGACGAGGCGCGACGGCTGGCCGTCCCGCCGGCCCTCGCCGACGAGGCCGACCGCGCGTTCGGTGCCGTCGACGCGCTCACCCGGGGCGCACCGTCGACGATCCTCGCGCTCGACGTCGCCGCCCGCCGGGGCGCCGTGGGGGAGCTCCTGGACCGGGTGAGCGCGCACGTGCGAGCGGCCTACCTGCGGGACGTGCCGGTGGACGAGGCGCGGGCACGTCGGGCCCGGGACGTGCCGACCGGGCGGGACCTCCGCCGGGCGGACCTCGTGGGCGCGCGGCTCGCCGGGGCGGACCTGCGCGGTGCGGACCTGCGGGGCGCCGTGCTCGTCGGTGCGGACCTGCGCGAGGCGGATATGCGGGCCGCGGACGTCCTCGGCGCGGACCTGCGCGGTGCCCGTCTCGCCGGCGCCGACCTCAGGGAGACCCTGTTCCTCACCGGCCCGCAGCTCGCCGCCGCGCAGGGCGACGGGGCGACGAGGGTCGCGCCGCACCTGGGGCGCCCGGAGCACTGGGCCGGCGTCCGCGACGTCAGGACGTAGGACTCTCGGTCCGGCTACGGGACGGGAGGAGCGTTGACCCCGAGGTGATGGACATGATGAGCCGACTCACCGCGGAGCGGACCGGTCCGCCGCAGGGCCCGGGCCACTACTCCGAGGACGGGCGCGGGTGGTTCGACGATGCCACGCGGTCGTGGCTCCCGGTGGGCGCCGACCACGACACCCTCCAGATCGAGCTCGAGGACGTCAACAGAGCCGGCTGGTGGGTCGCGGTCCTGGCTACCCTCGCGTCGCAGAGCGGCAACGCGTACAGCCGGTTCGTCGGCCGGGCGCAGAGCACGGACCCGCGCTGGGGAAACTACGAGATCAGGAGCGCGACCTTCCCGCGTGTTCGTGGGCTGCCCGACTCGATGACGCCCCAGGAGGCGTGGGCGCCCGGCATGGACGAGGCGCTCAGCGAGCTGCGTACCCGGCTGACGGCCGAGGGCTGGCAGCGGTCCGGGCACGGCGAGGCGCCGTGGGCGGAGACGTACACCCGGCCGATGGTTCTCTGGCCCAGCACCTGAGCGCCCGGGCACGTCCAGGCGTGCGCGCCGGCGGCCGGCGCGGGCGGCGGGCTGGGGCCGGCGCCCGTCACATCGTGATGGCGGCGCGCCGCTCGGTCCGCCGGCCCATCGCGACGACGGCGGGCGCGAGGAGCACGCACACCGCCACGCCGATCGCGAGGTCGCCCAGGTGGTCGCCCAGCGTCGTCCCGGCGTTCGCCATCTCGTAGATCGGGCCGAGGAAATAGTACGTCGGCACCAGCCGGGCGACCCACTGCGGCAGGGCGGGGAACAGGAAGAAGAACGCCGGCAGGGCGATGAGCAGCCCGCCGCCCTTGATGGCGCTGAAGAGGGTGTTGCTGTCGCGCGCCCAGCAGCCCAGGACGAGCCCGATCTCGGCGACCATGACGGCGCCGAGGAGGAGGAAGACCACGAGTCCCGGCCCTCGTCCGGTGAGCGCGCCGTTGAGCCAGAGCGTGATCACCCCCATCGCCATCGCCAGCGAGACACCGAGGACCCCCTTGCCCAGCAGCACCTCCGACATCCGGGTGGGGGTGACGAGGAGGGCGTCGAGCGTGCGCTTCTCCCGCTCGTCCACGAGGGACGCCGCCGGCAGGAACATGCCGGCGATGACGACGGCGTAGAACACGATGAGCGGCAGCAGCCGGTCCTCGACCGGGACGAAGTCCGCGTCGCCCACCTGGGTGACGACGACGTCGACCGGTGGGCTCTGCCCGGCCTGCTCGCGCAGCACCGACACCGTGGTCACCCCGAGGATCACCCGGTCCGACGTCAGGGACGAGCCGGAGACGAAGAACTCCATCTCGGGCTGACCGCCCGCGGCGAGCGTCTCGTCGAACCCGGCGCCCAGCACCAGGCCGGCGTCGACGTCGTGCGCCTCGACGGCCCCGCGCAGCTCGGTCTCGTCGTCGAGCTCGACCACGACCAGGCCCTCGGCGTCGCGCAGGGCCGAGGTGACGGCCGAGCCGACGGCGTCGACGATCCCCAGGCGCGGCGGTGCGGCGAACAGGGTGCCGAAGACGGCGGTGAGCACGAACGTGAGCACCACCGGCAGGACGATCGCCCACAGGAAGATGGGCGACCGCGGCCCCAGCCGGAGGTCCTTCTCCGTCACGCGCAGCGCGCGGCCGAGGCTGAACCCCGTCCGCGCGGCGGCCGCGGCGTCTGCCCGCACGGCGTGCGCGGACGCGTTCACAGCCGCGCCACCTTCCGGCCCAGGACGAGTGCCCCGACGGCGAACGAAGCCACGCACCACCCCGCCAGCAGCAGCAGCGACCCGGCGACGTCGGACCACCCGGCGCCCTGGGTCGTGACGCGCACGATCGTGTCCACGAGGGGGAAGGACGGCAGCGCCTGCACCCAGCCCGACGCGCTGCCGGGGAAGAGGGCGGCGAAGCCGGGGATCATGAGCGGCACCATGAACACCACCGACAGGAAGAGCACGGTCATGAAGTCCCGACCGAAGGCGCCGGCGATCATCCCGAACCCGGTGACGAGCATGGCGCCCAGGAGCAGGGCGAGGAGCAGGATGGGGGCGCCGGTGGCGAGGCCGCCGATGAGCGCGGTGATGAGGACCGCCTCGACGAATGCCATGGCCGTGCCGAGGATCCCCTTGGCGGCGAGGAAGTCGGTCGTGGTCGCGGGCGTCACGAGCACCGCGGTGACGGTGCGCTGCTGCACCTCCGCGGCGACGAGCGCCGCGAGGGCCAGGGTCTCGGTGAGCAGGACGAGGAACGCCAGCAGGGGGCGCAGCTGCTCGCGCAGCGTGACCTGGTCCCCGGCGCGGTCCTCGCCCAGGACGACGATCTCCGTGCGGGGGTCGACCGGCGGGGCCTGCCCGGCGACGGCGTAGGCGATCTCCCCGACGAACGCGCGCATCGTCCCGCTCAGCTCCGGTGGCGTCGCGGCGCTGAGGAGGAGCGTCACGGAGGTGCGCTCGCCGGCCGCGGTCGCCTCGACGAAGTCGGCGGGGAACGCCAGGCCGGCCACGAGGTCGCCGTCGTCGACCGCGCCCTCGAGGGCGGCGACGTCGTCGAACGCGACGATGTCGAGGCCGCCCTGCGCGGCCGCGTCCCCGCCGAGGAGCTCACGGACCTCACCCGGCGCGACGCCCAGGCTGATCGTCTCGTCCACCGTGGCCGGCAGCAGCCAGAACACCAGCGGGTAGAGCACCACCGAGGCGGCGGTGATGAGGACGTAGAACCGGTCCCGGCGGAAGGCGGCGAGGTCCTTGCGGAGGATGGCGGTGACGATGGCGGCGTTCACGACGCCAGCCCCCGGCCGGCGTAGAGGACGAAGATGTCCTCGAGCGTGGCCTCCTCGGTGTGGACGGTGAGCACCTCCCCGGCGCTCACGGCGGCGCCGATGCGCTCGGCGGTGTCCGCGGCGTCGAGGGGGACCAGGTGCTCGGCCACGGCGCCGTCGGAGCCGAGGCTGCGCACCCGGACCGAGCGCTCGCCGTGCGCGAGCTTGAGGCGCTCGGGGGTGTCCAGGACGAGGACGCGCCCGGCGTTGATGAAGGCCACCCGGTCGGAGAGCTCGTCGGCCTCGACCATGTCGTGGGTGGTGAGCAGGACGGCGGCACCGCGCCGGGTCTCCTCCACGACGAGGGCTCGGATGGTTCGTGCCGAGACCGGGTCCAGTCCGTCGGTGGGCTCGTCGAGGAAGAGCACGTCCGGGGTGTTGACCAGGGCGCGGGCCATCATCAGGCGCTGGCGCATGCCGTTGGAGAAGTCGGACACCCGGTCCTTCGCGCGCTCGGCGAGCCCGACCCGCTCCAGCAGCGGGGCCGGGTCGAAGCCGCGGATGCCGAAGAGCCGCGCGAAGAAGCGCAGGTTCTCCGCTGCGCTCATGGCCGGGTAGAGGTTCTTCTCCTCGAAGCAGACCCCGATCCGCGACTGGATCTCGGTGCGGCGCGCAGGCATCGGCAGGCCGAGGACCTCGACCGTGCCACCACCCGGCGGCAGCTGGCCGGTGAGCATCTTGATCGTGGTGGACTTGCCTGCGCCGTTGGGGCCGAGGAAGCCGAGGATCTCGCCCGGCGCGACCGCGAAGGTCACCCCGTCCACCGCACGGTGGTCGCCGTAGGAGAAGGACAGGTCGGTCGCGACGATGGCCGGCTGGTCGCTCATGGGCATCTCCTCCGGGGCCCATCGTCGCCCTCCGTGGGCGAGCGCGGAAGGTTTTGGCAGTCAGGCGAGGCGCGAAGGAGGAGAATCGAGGTGAGGTCAGCAGGTCAGTCGTTCAGCTGTTCGGCGCGGTCGTGTCCGCGCTGCTGCCGAGGCTGAGCCGCATGAGCACCCGGGGGAAGCCGCCGGAGACGGCGTCGGTGTCGGCGGCCTTGACGAAGCCCGCCCCCTCGAAGAGGCTCCTCGTGCCGACGTACGCCATGGTCAGGTCGACCTTTCGACCCTGGTTGTCCACCGGGTAGCCCTCGATCGCGGGGCCTCCCTCGGCCCGCGCGTACGTCACCGCACCGTCGACCAGCGCGTGCGCGATGCCTCGGCCCCGGTGGCCGGGCCGGACCCGGATGCACCACAGGGACCACACGGGCAGGTCGTCGACGTGCGGGATCTTCCGGGAGCGGGCGAAGGGCAGCTCCGCCCGCGGGGCCACGGCCGCCCAGCCGACGACCTCGCCGGCGTCGTACGCCAGCACGCCCGGGGCGACCGGGCGGGCGCACAGGTCGCGCACGTACTCCCCGCGCGCGGGGCCGACCAGCTTGCGGTTGGTCCTGGAGTCGACCCGGTGGCTCAGGCACCAGCACACGTTGGACCCGGGGTTCCTCGGCCCGAGCATGGTCGCCACGTCGTCGAACCGTTCGAGCGTGGCCGGCCTCACGTCGATGCCCACGCAGCCACGGTAGCCCGCCGGCGCCGATGCCCGGTCCCGGTGCAGCAGTGTGCCCGTGCCCGTGCCCGTGCCCGTGCCCGTGCCCGTGCCCGTGCCCGTGCCGGTGCCCGTGCCGGTGCAGGTGCCGGTGCAGGTGCCGGTGCAGGTGCCGGTGCCGGTGCCGGCGCCGGTGGCGCGGTACCCGTGCCGAACCGGTCCGCCGCCGCTCCGGTTGCCGTCCGCCGCCGGGGCGGCAGGATGAGCCTCCCCACGTACTGAAAGGACGCCCCATGCCGGACATCGTCGAGGTCATCAAGGGACAGCACCGCGAGGTCGAGAAGCTCCTCGCCAAGGCTCAGGAGGGCGGCGCCGAGGCCGCTGCCGCGCTCCAGCAGGTGAGCGACCTCCTCATGCCGCACTCCGAGGCCGAGGAGTCCTTCGTGTACCCGGCGATCCGGGAACGGCAGGGCGAGGAGGCCGACCAGGTCCACGACAGCGTCGAGGAGCACAAGCACATCGAGGGCATGCTGGCCGAGCTCGTCGCGGGGGACCCGGACGAGGCCGGCTGGGACGGCAAGCTGGCCGCGATGGTCGGTGAGCTGGAGCACCACGTCGAGGAGGAGGAGCAGGACCTCCTGCCGGTCCTCGAGAAGGAGTTCAGCGCCGCCGAGCGCGAGGAGATGGGCGCCCGGTTCGTCCGCGAGACCGGCGCCGCCGTCCCGGCCGGCGGGTCCGGCTCGACGGGCGGGTCTGACGAGCCCACCAAGGACGAGCTCTACGAGAAGGCCAAGGAGCAGGACGTCCCCGGGCGCTCGACCATGACGAAGGACGAGCTCAAGGACGCCGTGGAGGACTGAGTGTCGGGACACCCGACGACGACGCGACGGCGCCGGCCGGCCCACGTGGTCCGGCCGGCGCCGTCATGCGTGCCGGGCCGGCGTCCTCCTCTACGGCGGGCCCCGGGGACCTCCGACCCTGGGACCGCGTGCCACGCCGTGCGCACCATGGAGGTTGGGGCGCGGGTGAACCGGCGCCCTGGAGGTGGCGATGGTCCGCACGACGGCGGAACCGCCGGCCCGGCCGGCCGTCCGGGCGCCGACCCGGCTGGGTCGCTGGGTGCTCCTGTGCGCCGGGGCGGAAGCGGTCGGCATGGCCGCCGCCGCCGGTGCGGCTCGCGCTGCCACCGCGCTGGCTCCTGACCGGACGGCACTGGCCTGGGGCCTCGTCGTCGCGGCCGGCCTCGTCGAGGGGACCGCCCTCGGTCTCGCGCAGAGCGCAGCCCTGCGTCCCGATGCGCCGGGCCTGCGCCGTCGGCACTGGGTCCTGATGACTGTCGCCGTCGCCGGGCTCGGCTGGGCGGCCGTCTCCGCCCCCGCTGTCCTCGGTGGCGACGACGGCGCCGGTGCCGGCCCGTCGGCGCTGCTGGTCGCATCCGGCGCAGCCGGGCTCGGCCTCCTCATGGGCGCCGTGCTCGGCGCCGCACAGGCGGGTGCGTTGCGCGGCACGGTCGCCCGCCCGTGGCGCTGGGTCGCGGTGAGTGCGACCGCCTGGACACCGGCGATGGTGGTCATCTTCGCCGGGGCGACGGCGGCGCCCGCCACGTGGTCCGACCTCGCCGTCGTCGCGCTCGGAGCGGGTACCGGTGCACTCGCCGGCGCCGTGCTCGGGGCGGTCAGCGGAGTCCTCGTCCCCGTGCTCGGCCGGGTGGCCGACTGAACGACCGGTTCGCGGACCGGTCGACCGACCGGTCCGGAGAGAGGCAAGGAGGTGGCCCGTCATGGAGATGACGGTGGTCTACGAGACGGTGTACGGAACGACCCGTGAGGTCGCCGAGGCGATCGCCGACGGCGCCCGTGGAGCCGGTGCGAGCGTGACGGTGCGGGAGGTCGCCGAGGAGCTCGCCGAGCGTGAGCCGGACCTGCTCGTCGTCGGTGGCCCCACGCACGTCCGTGGGATGAGCACGGCCTGGTCCCGGGGCAAGGCGGCCGAGGACGCGCCCGACGGCGGCGGTGGCGACGCGCCCGACGGCGGCGGTGGTGACGACACGGACCAGGCGACGTCGCAGGGGGTCAGGGACTGGCTCGCACATCTGGGAACCACCGGTGGCAAGGCGGCCACCTTCGACACGCACCTGGGCAACCCGCTCGCGGGCGGCGCTGCCCGTCCGATCGCGCGGGCGCTGCGCCGGCACGGTCGTGACGTCATCGCGCGTGAGGGGTTCGTCCTGGACGGCGGCAAGGGCCCGCTGCGGGCGGGTGAGCTCGACCGAGCCCGTGCGTGGGGAGCCGAGCTCGCGGGACTCGTCGCCTGAGCCTCGACGAGGCGGCGGTGGCGCCATGACCGTGAGCGAGCTGCCCGTGGCGCCGGCCGACACGCGCGCTGCGTGGGTCGACCGGCTCCGCGTCGTCGTCATCGCCGGCGTCGTCGTGGTGCACGTCGGGACCGCGTACCTCGTGCCGATCGGCTGGTACTACGAGGAGAGGGTCGACTCGGACCTGCTCGAGCGCGTGCTCTTCCTGCTCGTCGCGCCTCTGGCGAACTTCGGGCTCGGACCGCTGTTCGTCGTCGGCGGGATGATGGCGGTGCGTTCGTTCGCGCGTCGCGGTCCGGCGTCCTTCGTCCGCGGAAGGCTCCTGCGGCTCGGCGTCCCGGTGCTCGTGGTCTTCCTCCTGATCGACCCGGTCGCCGACTTCTGGGGGGCCGGCGCCGAAGGTGGTGATCGCCCCCTTGCTGCGTTCCTGTCCGACTTCCGTGGGGATCGCGACATCGGCGTGTTCTGGTTCGTGCTCGCCCTGCTGGCCTTCAACCTCGGCTACGCGGCATGGCGGGCCCGGCGCTCGCCGCCGCCCGCGACCGGTGGGGAGCTCGGTCTGGGTGTCCTCGGCGCGCTTGCGCTCGCGATCGTCGCCGTCGATGCGGTCGTCTGGCTGCGCTGGGACTACCTCACTGAACACCTGTGGAACCTGCGCTGGGCGCAGTGGCCGCAGTCCGGGGCGCTCTTCGTGCTCGGCGTGGTCCTCGCCGAGCGGCGCCTGGTCGTGGCGCACGCCCTGGCGCGGGGCTGTGGGCTGGTCGCGGCGGGCGGCACCGTCGCCTTCCTCGGTGCCCTGGTGCTCGGCACGGAGGTGAGCGGCGACGGTGCGGACCTGACGCTCGCTGGGAACGTTGCCGTGGCGCCCATCTCGGCGGTGGTGGCGCTCGCCTTCTCCGTGTGGGTGCTCGACCTCTTCCGGCGGCACGACCGTCCTGTGGGTCCTGTCGCGGCACTCGCGGCCCGCGCGTCGTACGCCGCCTACCTCGTCCACCCACTCGTCCTCGTCGCGATCTCCGCAGCGGCTCGACCGCTGCCCTGGTCGCCGGCGGCGAAGTTCGTCCTGGTCGCGGTCGCGGCGGTCCCGACGGTGTTCGTGGTCGGTCATCTCGTCGCCCGGCTGCCCGGTGTGCGCCGAGTCCTGTGATCGGGGTCCCGGCGCACAACGAGCTCGGATCACGAACGAGAGAGAGGCCACTGCTTCGGTGACTGCGACGTCGCGCACCGGCCACCGCTAGTAGGGCGGTGTGGAGGTCGGTCTGGTGGGGTCGTGCTGGGGGTCGGTGCGCGGCTGTCGGGGGAGGTGCGGGTTGAGGTAGGTGACGCTGCCGTCGTGCTCGCGACGGTAGGTGTGGCCGGTGAGGGCGGAGGTCCACTCGAAGACGCCGTTGGTGATCTGTCGGACGGCGAAGTGGCCGCAGGTCTTGAGGTCGTGGTCGCCGTCGCAGGCGGAGCCGAGGTTGGTCAGAGCGGTCGTGCCGCCTTGGGACCAGGCGAGGGAGTGGTCGAGCTCGCAGCGCGTGGCGGGGGTGTTGCAGGCGGGGCGGATACAGGTGCGGTCTCGGGCGCGGACTAGGTCCGCGAGGTCCTTCGGGGGTCGGTAGCGGGTGCGGCCGTGGTCCAGGACGGCACCGGTGAGGGGGTCGGTGACCAGGCGTCGCCAGGTTCCCCCGAGGGCGAGGGCGCGGGCGGTGACAGGGTCGATGGGGCCGTAGCCGTCCAGGACGGCGGGCTCGCCACCACCGAGGAGGGTGGTCAGGGGAACGGTGACGAGGATCGTGACCGGGGCGGGGCTGAGCCTGATGGCCGTCAACGGCACCGGGCCGGGCGGGGGGCCGGTTGTTGGAGCTGAGGACGACGTTGTGGGCGACGCGTTGGCTGCGTGCCCGGGCGCGGGACCGGACGCGGTAGTCAGCGGGTGTGCCGTCCCGGCCACCTGCTCGGATGCCGGGGCGGTGAAGTGGATCTGGCCGGTGCTGAGGGCGTTGACGGCGATGGTGGCGAGGGTGTCGGCGCGAAGCTGGTCGAGGGTGCGGGTGTCGCCGGTGGCCTTGGCGTGCCGGGCGGCGTTGTCGAGGGTGAGGTCGATGGCGATGGCGTCCTCGGCGGGCAGGACGGCGTAGAGGGAGGCCATGCCGTCCGGGAGCGCCTTGGGGTGGCAGACGCGACGGGCGGTGCGCGCGCGGCGGTGGCGGTCCTCGGCGTGGTGGTGGTCCGCGGCGATGAGGGCGTGGGTCAGGTCACGGCGCAGCTGGGCGAGGGTGCGGCCCTGGGCGCCGGGAAGCACGGCATCCTCGATGTCCCAGGCGATCTGGTGGGGGATGTGGTGCAGGGCGTCGGCGATGATCTGTGCCTTGACCGGGTCGATCGCGCCGTGTTCGAGGCTGGCGCCGGTGGCGGTCAGGGGGCCGGTGAGCAGGGCACCGGTGGTGATCATGCGGGTGGCGGCCTGCTTGGTGGTGGTCAGGCGCATCGAGATCTCGGTGGCGGCGACGGTGACGGGGTCGACGGAGGGACCGGGGGAGTGACGGGCGTGCTCGGCGGCGGCGTCGGCCAGGGCGGCGGCCACCTCGCCTCGGCGGGCGGTGGACCAGGAGATCACGCGGTTCCAGTTGGCGATGAGCTCGATGAGGACGGCGGGGTCCTGTCCCTGGGCAGGGACGGGGTCCAGGGCGGTGGCGAGTGGGGCGCCGTGCAGGCCCGCGGCCCGTGCGAGAACTGCGGCGGCGGCGGTGATCTCCTCCTGCGTCGGCATCCCCGGGTCCTCGGCCTCCGTCTCCGGGTCGGGCTCGGCGCCGGCCTGGCTCTCGGTGTCGTCGGTGGTGCCGGGCCCAGGACCGGTCTGGCTCTCGGTGTCGTCGGTGGTGCCGGGCCCAGGACCGGTCTGGCTCTCGGTGTCGTCGGTGGTGCCGGGCTCGATGCCGGTGTCGAGCCCGGTGTCGGTGTCGCTGTCGGGCTCTCTGAACGCGACGGCCAGCTCGACGGGCTCGGCGTAGACCGCGTCCACGAGCCTGAGCCGCCTCGGGCCAGCAGTGGGGACGGACGCCGGCGTCGTGCCCGCCGCACTAGCGTTGGCGATCGCGACGTCGCGGACCTCGGCGAGGTAGGCCTCGACGGTGCTGTCCCAGCCCCGGGCCCTCACCGCCGCGAGGTCGATCTTGCGACCACGTCTCGAACTCATGCCTCGAACGTAGGTGCGACCACTGACATCGCCCTCGAACCAGGCGAAGCACCAGGTCAAGGTGTCGGTGCACCTTGTCAATGGTCGTCGTCGTCGACCTGGGACGCCCGACAAGCCAGGGGGTGGGTTACTCGAGCCTCCGCGAAAAAGCGGCTCAGCGCGGCCCTAAGGTGAGCACATCGTCCGATAGCGCTCTGAAGGGCCCCCGCTGGTGAAGTACGAGCTGTTCCCGTACCAGGAGATCGCGCAGTCAGAAGTGGGTCGCGCCCTGCTCAAGATCGCCCGCGACCACGGCGAGGACCCCACCGACAACGGTGCCGTCGTGCTCGCCGCCCCTACCGGTGCGGGGAAGACCGTCATCGCCACCGCGGTCATCGAGGCCGCCCTTGATGGAGATGAGAGCACCCCGGGGATCGACACCGCCACGTTCCTGTGGGTCACCGACGACCCGTCACTGAACCGGCAGACCTTGAACAAGATGATGGCTGCATCATCCGCGCTGAAGCTGAATCGGCTCATCCCGATCGAGAACGACTTCGACGAGGAGGTCTTCGCCCCGGGAAAGGTCTACTTCCTCAACATCCAGAAGCTCAGTTCGGCCGCGAACCTGTCGAAGAGCCGCGTGGACGGCCGGACCTACTCGCTGTGGGACACGATCAGCAACACCATCGCCCTGCGCCCCCACGGGTTCGTCGTCGTGGTGGACGAGGCGCACCGCGGCATGGGTACCCGCAACGGCACCCGGGACACGATCGTCTCCCAGATCATCGGCGGCGGTGAGACCGGGCGTCCGGCGGTACCCGCGGTGTGGGGCATCTCCGCGACACCGAAGAAGTTCCGCGACTCCATGACGGACCTGAACCGGCGCCCGTACAGCCACACGATCTCCATCGAGGACGTGCGCTCCTCCGGTCTGCTCAAGGACCAGATCATCCTCGGCCACACTAAGGGCGTCGAAGCCGCCGAGTCGACCCTCGTCGTGCACGCGGTACGGAAAGTGCGCGAGTACGAGGCGAAGTGGAACGACTACACCGAGGCCAACGGTGAGCCGACCGTCGACCCGATCCTGGTCATCCAGGTTGACGACATGCCCACGTCCAAGGAGCTCGGCGACCTCGTCTCCGTGGTGCTTAGCGAGTGGCCCGGGGTCGGCGTGGAGAACATCGTTCACACCTTCGCTTCCCACGCGCCAGAGGACGCCGGCGGCCACGCCATCGCGTACTGCCCGCCCGAGGACATCCAGGACCGTCACGACGTGCGCGTCGTCCTGGCTAAGCCTCGATCCACCGAGGGCTGACTGTTACGGGTAGGCGCGGGAACGCGAGAATGCCCCTCTGAGCTGGGAAGATACGACTTGTCGAAGGTCCGTATCGCCAGTTCAAGAAGGGCATCTCGTAGATGCAACTTTCTCACACCCGTCCGGTCGTGTCCGCGACGTTCGATGAGCCCAACCTCGTGTCGGCCGCCGGCCTGGTCCCGGTGATGGCCCTGGCCCGTCGGGCGGGACTGCGGGAGTTGGCCGACGAGCGGCTGAGCGTGCCCACGGACAAGGGCGCCAACGCCGGCCTGAAGCTGTCCTCGCTGGTCGCGGGCATGGCCGCCGGCGCGGACAGCATCGACGACATGGCCCTGCTGCGCCACGGCGGCATGGGCAAGGTCTTCTCCGGTGCCTACGCCCCCTCGACGCTGGGCTCGTTCCTGCGCTCGTTCACCTTCGGCCACGTCCGCCAGGTCGACGCGGTCGCCTCACGGTTCTTCCTCGCCCTGGCCGAGCACACCACCCTGCTCGGCGGCGCGGCGGACGCGGGGATGGTGATGGTCGACATCGACGACACCATCGTTGAGGTCCACGGCTACGCCAAGCAGGGGGCGGCGTTCGGGTACTCCGGCGTGCGAGGGCTCAACGCCCTGCTTGCCACCGTCTCCACCGATCAGGTCGCACCGGTGATCGCCGCCCAGCGGCTCCGCAAAGGGTCGGTGGGTTCCCCGCGCGGGGCGGCCCGGCTGGCGACCGACACCTTGGCGCTGATCCGCCGCAGCCGGCTGGCCGGCCGTGGTGTGCTGGTGCGGGCCGACTCGGCGTTCTACTCCCACACTCTGGTCACCGCGGCGCTCAAGGCCGGCGCGCAGGTCTCGATCACCGCGCGGATGGACCCGGCCGTCAAACGCGCCATCGCCACGATCGACGCCGATGCGTGGACCGCGATCCGGTACACCGATGCCATCTACGACGAGACCACCGGGGTATGGAACTCACGCGCCGAGGTCGCTGAGGTCCCGTTCACCGCGTTCTCCTCGAAGAAGAAGGCCGAGCAGGTCCCCGGCCGGCTCGTGGTCCGGCGCATCCCCGACCTGAACCCCAAGCAGGGTCAGGGCCAGGAGACGCTGTTCGAGACCTGGCGCTTCCACGCCTTCTTCACCACCACGGCACCCGAGGCGCTCGGCGCGGTCGCCGCTGACCAGACCCACCGGGCCCACGCGATCATCGAGAACGTCCACGCCGACCTCAAGGCCTCCGCCCTGGCACACCTGCCCTCCGGTGTCTTCGCCGCCAACGCCGCCTGGCTCGTCTGTGCCGTCATGGCGTTCAACCTCACCCGCGCCGCCGCCACGGTGACCAGGGCACCGTCGCTGGTCCGGGCAACGACCGAGACGATCCGCCGCAAGCTGATCAACGTCCCCGCCCGGATCGCGACCTCCGCCCGGCGGCTACGGCTGCACCTGCCCACCGCCTGGCCCTGGCAGAGCGCCTGGACAACGCTCTACGACGCCGTCCTCCCGCGCAGCGCCCGGGTCACCTGAACCCCGACCCATCGCCCCACGACCGAGGACCATCAGTGGAAAAGCCGGGCAGACCGGCAACCACCCCACGCCCGAGAACCACCACCGCCGTCCCGACCGCATCAACGAGCGAGCCGCGGACCATCGGTGGATCGAGGCTAAGACGGCCATCACCACCGGGTGGGACTGCCCGCGCGCCGAGGTACTCGTCTCTATGCGCGTCGCGAAGGACGCCGACCTGATCACACAGATCATGGGCCGGATGGTCCGCACCCCGCTGGCCCGGCGGATCCTTACCGACGAGACCCTCAACTCCGTCCACTGCATCCTGCCGAAGTTCGACGCCGCCGCGGTGGACGCCATCGCGGCCCGGTTCGAGGAAGGCGACGCCGACAACCTCACCGGTGGCACCCGGATCATCAAGGACCCGATCACCTACAAGCACAACCCGTTCCTCACCGCGAACCCTGCCCCGGCCACCCCACCCTCGCCCGCACCCGCCACGGACGGTGGTGGGCCCAGCGACGCGGACCTGGAGGCCTGGTACGGCGGCGACCCGGAACCGGCCGCCGATGACACCGCCGCATCGGGCCAGATGTCCACGTCCGTTTCCTCCGGCACCGCAGTGGCCCCCGCCAGCACGGATACCCCTGCACCGTCCCCAGCCCTTGGTGGCGGCGCCGACGGCGCCGACCTGTTCAACCAGGGCGAGACGCAAACCCTGACCACTGACGCACCCCAGGACGTCTTCGGCGTCATTCGGTCCCTGCCGTCCTACACCATCCCGCGCCGCACACTGCGCGGCCCAGTGGCCCGCCTGTACGCCCTCGCCACCCTGCTCGCCGGCGAGCACGACGGCCACCAGCTCTTGCCCTACGCACCCACGCAGGCCACCAACGAGCTGCTGTCCGTTATCAGCACCCGCAAGGAGAACCTCCAGGCTGCGGGGGAGTGGGACAAGATGCTCGAGCAGGCCGGGCAGACGCACCTGTTCGAACGCAACGTCGCGTTTGGGACGAAGACCGAGAAGGTCAACGAGACCGACACCAAGATCGCCCTCGACACCCGCGGCATCAAGATGTTGATGGACCGGGCCCGCAGCACCCTCCCGCAGGGCCTGGCGAACGCGTACGTCAATAAGGTCGCACCGAACGACGATGACGTCATCGACGCGATGCTCGAGACCATCGCCCTCGCCTCGGACGCCGAGATCGTCAAAGAGATCAACGTCCGCGCGAATCACCTCATTGAGCAGTGGTTCCTCAAGTTCGACTCTGCCATCACCCGCCTGTCTCCTATGGACCAGGAGCGGTTCGACCGGATCAAGCGTGAGTCCGACCGCCCGCTGCGGACCTCGGTCACCATCCCTGACCAGCGCGATGAACAGGCCGAGGGCGACCCGTACGACAAGCACCTGATCTCCGACGAGAACGGCAAGTTCCGCGTCTCCCTGCAGAAATGGGAGAAGCACATCCTGGAGACAGAGCTCGCCCACGGCGCCGTGGCCTGGTACCGCAACCCCAACAGCGGCCGGCATGCCCTGCAGATCCCGTACACCACCTCATCCGGCATCAAGGGCATGGTGCCCGACTTCGTCTTCATCCACGAGGTCGGAGGCAGCCTCGTCCCGTCCCTGATCGACCCGCACGGCACCCACCTCGCGGATGCCGTCGACAAGCTCAAGGGCCTGGCGAAGTACACCGCGCAGCACGGCGACACCTACCAGCGGGTGCAGTCCATCGCCCTCGTCGACGGGAAGTACCTGATGCTCAACCACAAGAACCCCGAGGTGCGCGACTCCATCTTGGCCTTCCCGGGCACCGCCTCCGCCGAACTGTTCCGCCAGCACGGCACCGAGTACTGAAAGCTGCCCGATGGCCCACATTGATAACCTGATCGACTCCATCAAGGACGAGTCCCTGCGCGCCGCCCTACGCGCCGAGTACCGCAAGGTCACGAAGGGCCGGCAGTTCGGTCTCGTCTTCGATCCGCACAAGCCCGAGTCCGTGCTGCTGCCGAAGTTCAAGGTCCGCCGCGGCGACAAGGTCCGAATCCTTGGAGAAGGCACCACCGACTGCACCGCTGTTAACGACTCCGGTGTCTGGATCGTCATGCAGATCAACGCCCAGACCGGCATGGCCGCCTTGCAGGACAGCGACGGGCGTACAGACATCGTCGAGCGTGACCGCCTGGTCGTTACCCGCGAGTTCGGGGACCCCATCTACCCAGGCCTGCGGAGCGTCGCTCGGGTCCAGAACGGCCCCACGGACCAGCCCTGGCACTCCATTATCAACGCCGAGAACTATCACGCCCTCGAGGCCCTGCTCTACCCGTACGAGGGCAAGGTTGACGCCATCTACATCGACCCGCCCTACAACACCGGTGCGAAGGACTGGAAGTACAACAACGACTACGTCGACAATGCCGACGAGTACCGCCACTCCAAGTGGCTGTCCTTTATGGAGCGCCGACTCAAGCTCACCAAGCGCCTGCTCAACCACAGCGACTCCGTTCTCATCGTCACCATCGACGAGAAGGAGTATCTGCGCCTGGGCCTCCTGCTGGAGCAGGTGTTCCCCGAGGCTCGGATCCAGATGATCAGCAGCGTCATTAACCCAAAGGGCGCGACACGATCTGCTGCCTTCGGGCGAACTGATGAATACGTCTACTTCGTGATGTTTGGCCGGGCAGCACCACGCGCACTCCCGTTGACGAGCGAGTGGAAGGTCGTACGTGACCTGCGTGCCGAGAAGCTCCGCTGGGCGGAATTGCTGCGCTCTGGAACTAATGCCAGGAGAGAGGACCGCCCCGCACTGTTCTACCCGGTCTTCGTGCGCAACACGGAAGATGGTCCGGTCTTCGATTCGGTGGGTGAAAGTTTCCTAGGCGCTGACCGGGACGACGTAATTCCGCCTGAAGGCTGTGTCGCAGTGTGGCCCATTCGCTCAGATGGGAGTGAGGGCAACTGGCAGATAAGCCCAGGTGCGCTTGTGGATCTCATCGAGCAGGGGTACGTGAAGATGGGCAACTGGCGCGGGGAGCGCACCACCATCGCCTACCTCAAGCGGGGGGAGCAGCGGAAGGTCGAGCAGGGACTCTTCCCGGTCCTGGGGAAACGGGCAGATGGCTCCATCATCGTTGATTCCTCTGGCTATACCCCCGTCTTCATTCCAGGAACCCAGTGGAGGATTGCCTCCCATGAGGCCGGCGGTCCTGGGGGGGACCAGCCTCCTGCGTCATCTGATACCTGGCCGACGGTTCCCCTTCCCCAAGTCGCTGTACGCAGTCGAGGACGCCCTCCGATTTTTCGTGAAGGACAAGCCAGATGCATTGATTCTCGACTTTTTCGGCGGCTCGGCAACGACCGCACACGCTGTCATGAGGCTGAACCATGAGGACGGTGGCACGCGGCGCGCGATCGTGGTCACCAACAACGAAGTGAGCGCTGACGAGGCCAGGGAACTGCGGAAGCAGGGCATTAACCCCGGTGACGTGGAGTGGGAGGCCCAGGGCATTGCCGAGTCAATCGCCTGGCCGCGCGTGAGAGCTGCGGTAACTGGATTGACCCCGAACGGTGACCCGATTGAGGGCGACTACAAGTTCACCGACGAGTTCCCGATGGCGGAGGGGTTCGAGGAGAACGTGGAGTTCTTCGAGCTCACCTACGAGGATCCAGCTCTGGTATCCCTCGGGCGCCGCTTTCACGCGATCGCACCCCTCCTTTGGCTCAAGGCCGGCGCTAGGGGCATCCGGATAGACGAGATCGACACTGAGCGCGGGTGGTCGCTTCCCGATGGCGCGGCGTACGGGGTGCTGTTCGACATCACCCAATGGGCGGGTTTCGTAGAAGCGGTGCAGGCCCGGGAGGACGCTGGCCGCCCCCTGTCGCACGCTTTCGTTGTCTCGGACTCGGTGACGGGATACCAGCAAGTGGTGTCGCGGCTGTCCTCGTCGCTCGACACAACCCGGTTGTACGCCGACTACCTCAGGACGTTCGAGATCAACACAACGAACGACGACGAGGTGGCGCTTGTGCCGGCGGAGAAAGGGAGCCCGGCCGGCTCCCGCCCCGCAGCCCAAAAGAGCCTATAGAGGCCGCCGCGGCATGCGAACGAGGCATCGAGCGATAGTCGCTACGGGGTGTGTCGGAGGTCACTAGTACGCTCAATTCCGACTACTTCCCCTCCGGGAAGCACAACCTAGAGAAGCGAGCCGAAATTGACGTCCAAGACTGTGTTCATCGCCTTCGCCAAGGAAGACGAGACGACGCGCAACCTTTTCACCGGCCAGCGGGTGCACCCGGACACTCCGTTCGAGTTCATCGACATGTCAGTGAAGGAGCCCTACTCATCGCAGTGGAAGGAGCGCGTTCGCACGCGCATCCGGCGCTCTGATGGGGTCATCGCACTGATTAGCAGCAGCACGCCGGCCGCGACGGGGCAGCTGTGGGAAATTAAGTGCGCCGTCGAGGAGGGCGCCCCGCTGCTCGGCATCTGGATCGAAGATGGCTACCGCACCAAGCCGTCCCAGATGGGCTCCGCACCGTGCAAGACGTGGACCTGGGAAAACGTGTCCAGCTTCATCGACAGTTTGTGACCACTTGATGAAACGTGCACTGCTCCTCGGCATTGACCACTACGACAACTTCCCCGACTTGGGGGGGGTGTGCGAACGACGCCGCAGCGCTCCACCCATTGCTGGCTCGCAACGAAGATGACTCTCCGAACCTCGACTGCCGGGTCGTCACGGTACGTACCGCAAGGGACAGACTTACCCGAGACGACCTGCTCGCGCTCGTCGACGAACTGCTCGCTCCGGGCTCCGATTTCGCGCTCCTGTACTTCGCCGGTCACGGAGCGCCACTGAATGGCGACGTCGCCTTGGTAACCTCCGATGGCACCACCTCGACTCCCGGCGTTGCCTTCGCCGAAATTGTCGACCGAATCGGGCGTAGCAGCGTTAGTGAGGTGGTCGTGATCCTCGATTGCTGCTTCTCAGGCGGGGCTACGACCATCGGGGCGCTGGGCAATCAGCTAGCCAACCTCCGCCGCGGCCTCTCGGTTCTCACCGCAAGCCGCAACGACCAGGTGTCGATGGAGACCGCCGACGGGCGTGGGCAGTTTTCCACCTACCTAGAGGGCGCGCTGGACGGTGGGGCGGCCGATGTCCTTGGGCACGTCAACGTCTCCGGGCTGTACGCCTATCTGTCAGAATCGTTCGGTGCGTGGGAGCAACGGCCGACGTTCAAGGCGAATATCGACCGGTTGCACGACATCCGCATGTGCGACCCGCGTGTCCCGCTGCCCACCCTTCGCAGCCTCACTGAGTGGTTCCCGACGGCGGACTACGACTACCCGCTCGACCCGACGTACGAGCCCACCGAAGAGAGCAGCATTCCTGAGTACGAGAAGATCTTCTCCGGGCTGCAGAAGTACCGCGCGTGCCGGCTCATCGAACCGATTGACGAAGAGCACCTTTACTATGCCGCGATGCATTCCACCGGGTGCCGGCTGACCGCGCTCGGCAAGCACTACTGGCAGCTTGTGAAGGCCGGACGCATATGACTCGGCTCGGCGTCACCGGGCACCAGAGCATTCCGGCCCAAGCGATCGGCTACGTTACCGCCGGCATGCAGGCTGTCATTGCTGAGCAACGCCCACCGCTGGTGGGGTACAGCAGCCTCGCCGCTGGCACCGACCAGCTCTTCGCGCGCGAGCTCCTGGCAGCCGGCGGCGACCTGCACGCGGTCATCCCTTCCGGCGGGTACGAGGCGACCTTTTCCGGCCAGGACCACGACAACTACGCCAACCTGCTGAGCGCCGCAACGACCACCACGGTGCTTGAGTACCCCGGACCATCGGAAGAGGCATACGACGCCGCGGGTAAGTGGATCGCTGAGCACTGCCACATCCTGATCGCGGTGTGGGATGGGGAACCTGCACGTGGTCGAGGAGGAACCGCCGATGCTGTCGCCTATGCCCGAGAGCTTGGTAGAAACGTGCGCATCATCTGGCCGACAGGACTCTCCCGAGATTGAACTTGCGCGGCGTAAGGACGACAGCACTGCAACCGCGGGCGAGAGGGCGGTGACCGGACCGCCGGGCCGTCCATAAACGATCGTTTCTCAGACGACTCGGCGGAGCCGGTATCGGCGCCTCATTTTGCGTCCTCGACCCGTCTCAGAACCGGCCGTGTCGTTTGGAGGTTTTGCGACCCTTTCTGAGACGCTCGCCTCTGCGCGCACACGGCGCGTGTCATTTTCCGAAGTCGACTGCACGGCTTTCCGAAGTCACCTGCACTGTCGTGGGTGTACTCCCGATCTGGGTCGCCAGTGCGCGGGTCAGTGTGGGCGCCGTGAGCGGATCGCCGTGATTATCTCTTGCGCCGAGGTTGCGGGGTCGTCGACCTCAAGGGCGATGGCGCTGATCTGTCGTTCGCGCCGCCCGGTGAAGCTGCGCCAGGTCACCGGTTCGTCGAGGTCGATGTCGATGTTCGTTCCGCCGCCGGGCCCACCGAGGTTCAGCCGTTCGTCGGTCACTTGTCCACGGCGCCGTGGTCTCGCTGCCTGGATCTGCTCCAGCGGCACCCGCAGTGCCACGAGTGTGCCGTTGCGCAGAATCAGCTCCTCGTCGGTGATGAGGTGGGGGTGGGTGCGTTGGGCAGCCCACCAGGCCAGGATCCACACCACGGCATAAGCGGACAGGGTGAGCGCGAGCCACTGGAGCCAGGACCACGTGCCCAGGCGCTGCCAGGGCACGATGAGGTGAACCGCGAAGAGTTCGATCAGGCACACGGCGACCACCATGAGATAGACGCTGCCGCGCCCGGCGGCATACGAGATGGTGGTGTCCTCGCGGTGCTCGGTGTGGATGCGTCGTCGGACGAGCAGCCACAGGGCGCGGATCTGGCCAAGCTCAAGAAGGATCACGGCGGCTACGGGTCCGGGCAGGAGCGCACGTGCGGCGGCAGCGACGCGGTCGCCGTCGTGGGTGCGAGCGGCGCGCCACGCCAGCGCGAGGATGGCGGCGCCCAGGATGACCTCGACCGCAACGAGCGCCGCGACCGCAGTGCCGAGGTCGATCCGGCCACCGATCACGAGTGCGGCCTCGACGGCGATCAGCACGAGGGTCGCCCACCTCACCAGGCGGGCGGTCCGTCGAAGCCTGCCGGTCGGCGTCTCCTGCTCGGCCGGTCCGTGGGGACGCAGGTCGTTCCTCATAGCGACCTCCGGGAGAGTACGCGGTGCATGACCGCTCGGTGCGCCGGGTCGGGAAGAAGCGTGGCCAGCCATAGCCCGTCCTCACCGGTGCCGGCCGACCCCTCTGCCGCTTCTAGCGAGCCGATGAACCCGTCGATGTCGACGTCAACCAGCACGGACTCCAGCTGTGCGGCCGTCGCGTCGATCTCCTCGACGGCGAACTGCGGGTCTGCCCCGGTGAGCGCCTCGAGCCGTTCGGTCACCTCGACCAGGGCCACGGCAAGGCCGGGATCCTCGGCCACACGTCGGTAGACAGCAGCCAGTGACTCTTGGGCCTTCGCGTGAGCCAGACCGCTGTGCACCATGAGGTCCACGGCGGCCCGCTCGGTGCGCATCAAGCTGTGCGAGGCAGGCGCGGCGACCTTCGCGACGGCGTCCATGGCGCCGCGGAGATCGTCGTCGACGGCCGAGAGGGCCTGTCCGGACTGCACCCGGCGGAGCAGTTCGCGAAGTACGCGCTCCTGTGTGTCCAGCCGGGCGCGCTCGACCTCCACTCTGCCGAGGGCGGCGAGCAGCTGGCCGTCCAGGTCCACGTCGGCGGACCTGTCGTTCTGCAGCATTGCGGCGACCTCGCGCAGCGTCAGCCCGGCCGTGAGCAGCCACCGGATCCGCATGACGCGGACCAGGTCGGAGATGTCATAGTCCCGGTAGCCATTAGCCCGTCGGGCTGGCTCGGGCAGGACGCCCGCGCGGTGATAGTGGCGCACTGCCCTCGCGGTCGTGCCGGCCATCCTCGCGAGGTCACCGATCTGCATACTTTCAATCGTCGACCATGACGTCGCGTCAGGGTCAAGCCGGCGCTAGTCGCACCGCTCCACGCGTGCCATCAGCAGGGGGCTGTTCAGTGGTTGGCGCCGAGTAGTTTTGCTCCGTCTGGGCGCAGCTCTCCTTCCGGGGAGACGTGGCGGTAGAGGGTTTGGCGGGTGATGCCGAGCTCTTTGCACAGGGCGGCGACGTTGGTGTCTGGTTTCCCCATGGAGGCCATGGCGAGGCGGATCTTGGCGGGGGTCATCTTGTAGGGGCGTCCGCCTTTGCGGCCGCGGGCGCGGGCGGCGGCGAGGCCGGCGATGGTGCGTTCGGAGATGAGTTCGCGTTCGAACTCGGCCAGGGCGGCGAAAATGCCGAAGACGAGCTTGCCGGAGGCTGTGGTGGTGTCGATGGCCGCACCCTGCCCGGTGAGGACCTTGAGGCCGATGCCGCGGGTGGTGAGGTCGTGGACGATGTTGACCAGATGGCGCAGGTCGCGGCCGAGTCGGTCGAGCTTCCACACCATGAGGGTGTCCCCGGGCCGTAGCGCCTTGAGGCACGCGGCGAGCAATGGCCGGTCTTCCTTCTTGCCTGAGGCCTTGTCCTCGTACAGGGCGTCGGCGTCCATGCCGGCGGCGAGGAGGGCATCGCGTTGGAGATCGGTAGTCTGAGACCCGTCGGCCTTGGAGACCCGCATGTAGCCGACCAGCACCGCGCACCTCCGCGCCTGTCACGTATACGACCGATTACGTGACAGTACGCATCCGGAGGCTTTGCTGCGCGGAATATGTCACTTAACCCGGCAGGTATTCTACGTCACGCAAAGGTGCCGTCGCCTTTAATGTGATGAGGGCGTCCTCATGGCGGGCGGCGTGTCACGGGCGTGTGCCTCGGTCAGCGTCCGAGGAAGGTGGCGGTCGGGGACGCCCAGGGCGACCAGGTCCTCGCGGGTGCGTCGGAAGGTGGTCTCGCTGCGGGTCAGGGCGGTGAGGGTGGTCAGCAGCTGCCGTGCTGCGGCGGGGTCGCGCTGGGCGTCGGCGATGGCTTGGTTCGTCGCATCCTCGATCTCCCGCCAGTAGTCACGGCGGCGCTGGATCGGTGTGCTGCCGTCGGGAACGGGCCGGTAGGCCTCGGGGGACAGGAGATGGCCCAGGGTGCCGTAAGCGGTGACCTCGCCGGCCTTGACCAATTGGAGGGTGGTGGCGGCGGCTTCCAGGAGCATTCGCTGCTGGGGCCAGGGCAGTGTCTCGTAGGGGCGCCAGGGGCCCGCCATGCCGGCCCGTGGTGGATGACCGGCCACGTCCCAGAGGTGCTGCATGGTGCGCCGGGAACGGACGCGCAGGAGCGAGACGGGGGTGGAGAGCTCGTCGATCAGGGTGCGCAGCAGTCGAAACCACACCCCGACGTGCACTCGACGGCGGGGGAGGGGGACGAGACCGGTGCGCAGTCCCTCGTGGGTGAGCGAGTCCATGGCGATGACCGGGGCCGGTGCGGCGGTGGCGCTGGTGTCCTGCCTCGCCCAGGCGATGAAGGCCCCGAGGGCGCCGAGGGCCGGTTCGAGGCGGCAGCTGTGCTGCGGGCAGCTGAGCGTGAGTGGTAGCTGGGAGACAAGGGTGAAGCCGGAGCCGCCGGTCGTGGTGGTGCTCGCGCAGGTCGGGCAGGCCCGGCGCATCGGTCCGCGTCTGCGGTCCGAGGGCAGCCAGGCGCGCCAGCCGGGCACCTGCCGGCGGGGCCGTTCCTTGGCGGTGAGGAGCACCGAGTCCTGGTGGACGTAGGTGTCGAGTGCCGCCTCGGCCTCCGGTTCGACGTCCAGGGTGTCGAGCAGCCAAGGCACCCATCCGCTGATCGTCATCTGGCGCAGCTCGCCCAGGGGCACCCCGGTGCGCCGATGCAGGGCGCTGAGCACTCCGGCCGGCGGGTCCAGGTCCAGGGCGCCGCCGTCGTGGACCACCGGGCCTGTACCCGGTGGGACCAGGTCGTGGCGGATCAGTTCCTCGACGCTGAGCCCGTAGATCTCGGCCAGCCGGTTGAGCCAGGAGGACAGCGCCTCACCGTCGCCCGGTGGCGGGTGCAGGGGCCACCGACGGCTCATGCCAGCTCGCGTTCGAACATCCGGCGTCGTTCCGTGGGGCCGGCATAGGGCGCCAGGAGAAGGGTGCGCTGGTTGATGGCCTCCTCGCCGGACTCGATCGCGGCCACGGCGGCGTCGACGAGCAGGTGGGTGAGCTCGCCGATCGTGCCCTCACTGCGGGTCAGCAGGTAGCGGGCCATCTCCTCGGTGGCGATGGTCGATCGGCGACGCAGCGGGAAGGCGGCGGCGAAGCTGGCCAGCAGCGACCGTGTCTCCTGGTCGGACTCCCATCGGGGCAGGGTGAAGGGCTCGAAGCGGTTCTCGAGCTGGTCGTCGGAGCGGATGGCCAGGTACGCCTCGCGGGTGCCGACCCCGACCAGCGGGATGCGCAGCTCGTTGCCGAGGAAGCGGATGAGGTTGAGGAACTCCCGGCGGGTGTCGGACCGCCCGGCGAGGATGTTGTGCAGCTCGTCGATGACCAGCACCCGGACTCTCGCGGCCCGCAGCAGCGTCAACGCCACTGGCTCGATGTCGGCCAGGCGCTGACGCGGGCGTAGCGGCGCGCCGAGCGCGGCGAGCAGGGCGACGTAGAACCGGATCACCGACGGTTCGGAGGGCATCTGCACGACCAGCACCGGGATCTCCTCCCGGTCCGCGTGCGAGGTGGGTGGGTGGAGGCGGCGGAACTTCTCGATGATCATGGATTTGCCGTTGTTCGTCGGGCCGACCAGCAACAAGTTGGGCATCCGTTGCCGGCCCGGCCACGCATGCAGCGTCTCGAGCCGGTCCAGGGCCGCGGTGGCCCGGGAGTAGCCGATCCACCGGTCCGCGCGCACGTGCCGAACCCGTTCCTCAGCCGGGAGCCGAGCCAGAGCCCGGGCACTGTCGTGCAGGTGGTCCAGGGCGGCCGGGGCCAGGTCGTTGTTCACCACTGCTCGATCACCTCGAACGGAACCACGTCGGCGTCCATCCGGCCTTCTGCTGGTCGGCCCGCCGGGACGTCCTCGGGCGGGCTCACGAGCACTGGCGGTGCCGCGGCGGCCGCCGGCGGGTTGCGGTGGCGTCGTTCGGCGTCGCGGCGGGTCTTGCGGGTGGTGGCCCGGGCGGTCTCGGTGATCGTGCGCATCTGCTCGACCATCCGGAACAACGCCTCCTCGTCGACCTGCGCCCGTCCCTCGGCGTGCAGCCGCTCAAGCGCGCCGCGGTGCTCCCACACGCTCACCGCCGGGCGTGACAGGGTCCGGTAGGGCACCGGCAGGTAGGACCCGCCCTCGGGGTCGAGCACCCAGATGCGGCTGATGTCGCGCGGATCGCGGCGGATCACGAACCGGTCCAGCCGGTCGCGGCGGGCGATCCACGGTTTGAGCGCGTCGCTGAAGTAGTGCACGTGGTCGATGACGAATCCGGTGCGGGTCAGCGTCCGCCGGATCACCGGCAGGAAGTCCACCAGGAACGCCGTCTCGTCGGTGATCGTCACCGGTGCCGACGCGGCGGTGTCGGCGGCCCAGCGGGCCTGCGGGGTCTGCCGCGTCGTGCCGTGGACCTGCCCGTGATAGCTCGCCACCGCCAGGGCCAACCATCTCACCAGCTCCGCGACCGTCAGGACCGCCTTGGCGTCGGAGTCGTAGCTGCCGCGCTGGGCCGGGTTGGAGAACGTCGTGCCCGGCAGCTCGTGGACCATCTCCATCAGCGTGCCGACGACCCGCTCGATGATGCCGCCGTAGTGCGGACGCCCCGGCGGGCGGTAGCGCAACTTGATCCCGTGCTCCTCGCACCCGCGCCGCAGCGCCTCGCTCTTGAACTCCGCGGCGTTGTCCAGGTACAGCTCGCCCGGCTTGCCGGCCATCGGCCAGGCGGCCTCGATCCCGAGGCGCTCGAGCCAGGCCTGCTTGTCGGTGACCATGTGCGCCAGGCACAGCCCTGCCGACAGCGCCGAGGGCGCCTCCAACGTGACCACCAGCCCGACGATGCACCGGGAGAACACGTCGATCCCGACCGTCACGTACGGCCGCCCGATCGGCAGACGGTGCCGCTCGTCGACCACGACCAGATCCACCACGGTGTGGTCGATCTGCACCTGCTCCAGCACCCCGGTCACCGGCGGCACCCGTCCGCCGGCGGACTCCAGGGACCGGGCCCCGTCGGGGCCTTCCCGCGCCCGCACCGCAGCCTCCGGGTCCAGCCCGGCGATCCGCCGTTCGACGGCGCCACGCGAGGGTGCCGGCAACCCGCGACGCCGGCAGCCCCGCACGACCTCGCGGTGGACCACAGCGGTGGTCCTGCGCTGCCGGGTCAGGTACTCCCGGCGCAACACCTCCGCGACGATCGCCTCCACGTCGGCCGGCAGTCGCCGCCCGCCGCGGCCACCGGACGAACGGCCTGGAACCAGAGCCGAGACCACGCCACCGCCCTCGCGCCACCGGCGCAGTAGCACGTACACCTGACGCCGCGAGACGCCCAACTGCTCGGCAGCGCCGTCCACCGCCTCGCCCCCGACCCGGCCCACCTCGGCGAGCGGGGCGATCACCTCCGCCCGGCGCACCGCCAGCGCCCACACCTCATCCGGGACGGTCAGCAGACCGCGCTCAGCAACGCGATCCTCATCGACCGCCTCGTCGTGCACAGCACCATGGAACAAGGCACCGACCGCGCACACGAGAACGGACACGCCGGAAGATCACACTCCCGTGCACACCACACCGAAACGGCAGGTCAGCTGTGCACGCGAGTTCGGGATCTGACAAGGTGTCTCACTAAGCGGTGTGATAGAGCCCCGTGGTGTGGTGTAACTGAGCCGGCTGCGTGAGCGGCTCTGCTGGGTTTGACTATGCCGTCTTCAGGGCGGGCGCGTCGACCTCCTCGTCGGTGTGTCGGCCGGTGGTGATCGCGGTGGGTGCGGTCGGGTGCAGCTTGGTCATGGAGGCCTCGGAGAGGTAGCGGCGGTCGGCGGCCTGCCACTCGTCGTGGGCCTCGATCAGGACCGCGCCGACGAGGCGGTCCAGGGCGGGGACGTTGGGGAAGATCCCGACGACGTCGGTGCGGCGCTTGACCTCGCGGTTGAGCCGTTCGATGGGGTTGTTGGACCAGATCTTGGTCCAATGGGCCTCGGGGAAGTCGGCGAAGGCGGTGATGTCGGCCTTGGCGCCGAGGAGCATGTCCGCCACGGCGGGGAAGCGGCCGGCGAGCATGTCGGCGACGGCGTCGACCTGCTCGCGCACCGCCTTCGCGCCGGGCTGGGCGAAGATGGTGCGGATGGTCGCGGCGACCATCTCGGCGTTGCCCCGGGTGACCCTGGCCAGCACGTTGCGCATGAAGTGGACCCGGCACCGCTGCCACGCGGCTCCGGGCAGCACGGTGGCGATCGCGTTCGTCAGGCCGCGGTGGGCGTCGGAGATGACGAGCTGGACCCCGGCCGGGGAGGCCTCGGTGGTCACGGCCAGGCCCCGGTCGCGCAGGGAGCGGAGGAACTCGGCCCAGAACGCCTCGGTCTCGCTGTCACCGACCGCGTGGCCGAGGATCTCCCGGCGCCCGTCGATCGTGACCCCGGTGGCGATGACCACCGCCTGGGTGACCACCCGCCCGCCGATCCTGACCTTGCAGTGCGTGGCGTCGAGGAAGACGTAGGGGAACCAGGTGTGGTCCAACGGCCGGTCCCGCCAGGTGGCCACCTCCTCGTCCAGGGCGGCGCAGATCCTCGAGACCTCGGACTTGGAGATCCCGGACTCGATGCCCAGGGCGGTGACGAGGTCGTCGACCTTCCTCGTGCTCACCCCGTGGACGTAGGCCTCGCAGATCACCGCGTGCAGGGCCCGGTCGACCCGCCGGCGCGGGGCGAGCAGGGAGGGGAAGAACGACCCGGTGCGGGTCTTGGGGATCTTCACCGTGATGTCCCCGGTCGCGGTCGAGACGAGCTTCTCGCGGGTGCCGTTGCGCCGGGTCGTGCGCTCTGGCGTGCGCTCGTGCGGCTGGGCGCCGATGTGCGCGCTCGCCTCGGCGTCGATCAGGTCCTGCAGCGCCGAGCCGAGCAGCCGGCGCATCACCTCACCCTCCTCGGCGTGCAGAAGTGTGTCGAGCAGGGCAAGCAGGGCAGACTGGTTCTTGGCCATCGTGTGATGCCTCTCTACGAGTTCTTGGTCGTTCTCGCAGAGCCTCACGCGGTGGCCCCTCCATGTGTAGGACCGACACGACCGCCGTGTCCCGAAGGGCCCGAGGGGCCACCAGGCCAGTTACACCACTCGATGGGACTTACCCAGCGGTGTCTCAGAACCAAGGAACTGAGACGCCGCTCGTTTTCTCGAGTTGCGTTAGTCGGTTGGCTCTTTTTGTGCGTGGAAGCGCATGACCTGGCCGGCCCAACCGGTACGAATCGAGACGTCGAGGCCTACGTGGCGTGCTGTGGAAGCAAGTTCGGCAGGTGGCACCAGTTGGTGGGGTGATCGGTCAAGGAGGTGAAGCAACTTGGCCCTCGGGTCCTCCACCCGCACGGCCGGGGCGCCGGCGAGGCCGTCAGGTCATAGCCGATCAGCATGCCGCCTGGCTTCAGCACCCGAGCCGCTTCGGCTACCGCGGCCTGCCAGCGCACGACGTGATGGAGCATCAAGAAGCTGAGCACGAAGTCGAATGACGAGTCCTCGAAGGGAAGTGCCGTTGAGTCCGCCTGCTCCACCCTCGAGCGCGGGCTTTTGGAGAAGCGATTGCGCGCCGTGGCGACCATGCGCTCGTCGATGTCGGTCAGCGTCAAGCGAACCCCGGGCGACCGCTGCAGCAGGGCTGCTGCCATATCTCCGCTGCCAGCCCCCAGCTCGAGCACGTCGCCGCCTGACGTCTTGCCCTTCAAGAGCCCACGGCAAGACGATGTCGCGCGCGAAACGTCCCCACAGATCACTACGGCAGAACGCCGTTTCGATCCCGGACATCTTGGGCATAGGGAATCTCCGGCATAGGCGACTTGTGGCGGTGAGGCGTCCACTAAGTGCCCTCTAGGCGAGGGCAAGGTCAGTAGAGCTAGGCGAGTTGGAGGGACGTTATGCAGGTGGCGCCCTCGTCGGTGGTGGTGAAGTCCGCTGTGCCGGTGAGTCCGGCGTGGCTGACCTCGATGGTGCCGTCGACGTCGCGGGGGAGCCAGTAGCCGACGAAGCCGTTGTCGAAGGTCGTCGACTGCTCGTCGACCAGCACCGCACCGGTCGCGTCGTCGATGATCCGCACCTGGACGTTCTCCTCGGTCAGCTCGCCCTGGCAGGTGGTCAGGCTGTGGTAGAAGCACTCATGCGTCTGGTCCACGTAGGGCGCAACCGACAGGTAGAAGCGGTCCGCGGGCATCGCCAGGACCAGTTCCTGCTCGCCGTCGGAGAGCAGCAGCTCGTCAGGGCGTACGGAGGCCATGAGGTCTGCGGGTCGGTCGGCGCCTCCGAGCCGGTCCAGGTGGTCGATGATCTCCGTGGCGTCCATACCGGCCAGGTCGTGCGCGGCGAGGAGACCAGCCTCGGCGCCCGCCCCAGCGGCCGGAGTCGAGTCAGCCGATGCGCTGCAGCCGGCGAGGACCAGCGTCAGTGCCGCGGCTGCGAGCGGCAGTCGTTTCACGTCCATCTCCCTGTCTTTGTCTTTGGTTCTTCTTGCATTCGGTCGTGTTGAACGATCACGCCGCCCATCTGGAAACGACGCAAGGGCCTTCGTTAGCAAGCGAGCGGAGCGGGCATCACGTGGCTGGTGGTCTCAGCCGATGCCGCTGTAGGAGTGCAGGCTGTTGAAGACAAGGTTCACGAGGAAGTAGTTCGCCAGGATGGCGGCGAATCCGGTGATGGAGAGGTAGGCGGAGCGGCGTCCTTCCCAGCCGCGGGTGGCGCGGGCGTGCAGATAGGCGGCGTAGACGACCCAGATGACGAAGGACCAGACCTCCTTGGCGTCCCAGCCCCAGGGGCGGCCCCAGGCGTGCTCGGCCCAGATGGCGCCGGCGATGAGGGTGAAGGTCCACATCATGAAGCCGACGGCGTTGAGGCGGAAGGCGAGCCGTTCGAACTCGACCGAGGAGGGCGCCACGTCGAGCAGCCGGCCCCACAGTCCCCGCGCCTTGGTTTCTTCGTTCTGTTGGGTCAGCGTGGCCGTTGCGGCGCCGGATGCGGCTGCCGGGGCGGAGGCGCTGGTTGTCGTGTGGGCCCGGCGCAGCTCGGCGCGTTCTTGGACGAGCTGGATGATGGACAGGGTCGCGCCGATGGAGAAGACGCCGACGGCGAGGGTCGCGACGGACACGTGGATGACCAGCCAGTACGTCTGCAGCGCGGGCTGCAGGCCGTCGGCGCGCACATAGAGCACGGACACGGCGATGCCGAGCATGAGCAACACGGGCCCCAGGACGAACGCGCCGAGAAATCGCATGTCCCGGCCCCGTTGCAGGGCCAGGAAGATCACCATCGCCACAAGGGTGAACAGGATCGAGAACTCGTACATGTTCGCCCACGGCACCCGCCCGGCCGCCGCGGCGCGGGTGACCACGCCGAGCAGGTGCAGGGCGAACCCGAGCCAGGTGGTCGCCATCGCGATACCGGCGGCCCGGCGGCGACGCTGGGCGGGACCGCGGTCACGCAGACCGGACAGGTCGACCGCGAAGGCGACGAAGGCGACGAGGTAGGCGGCCATCGCGCCGTAGACCAGCAGGAGACTGACCTGGCCGAGGGGGCTTTCGGGCATCACTGTCCTTCCCGGGCCGGGCTGGTCCCGGCCGGCATGTCGTTGGCGATTTCTTGTGATGGTTGGGCGACGGGGTCACGCCTGCGCGGTTCACCCGAGGTGTCGCGGACCGTGCCGGCTGCGGAGAGCACGCGGGCGAGGTCGCGCGCCAGCCCGGGGTCGTCCCCGCGGGCCAGGGCCGCGGCGGAGACCGCGGTGCCCCCGCCGCGGCTGTCGGCCAGTCTGACCCACAGGCGCCGGCGCGGGACGAAGAGCGAGGCGAACAGGCCCACCAGGGCGGCGATCGAGGAGACCAGGAGGAACGGCAGCGTGGGGTCGTAGCGCAGATCCAGGGCGACGAAGCGGGGGAGGGCCTCGAACGTCACGGTCCCCAGCCCCTCGGGCAGCTCGATGCTCTGGCCGGGGGTGAGGAAGAGCGTCACCGGCCGCTGCCCGCCGTCGGCCGAGCCCGGTGAGCCGTCCTCGGCTTCCTCGTAGACCTGGCGCATGTCGTCGGTGTCGAGGACGTAGACGTTCTGCGGGATGCCGTCGTCCAGGCCCAGGTCCCCGGCCCACAACGTCAGCACCATGAGCGGGGCGGTGGGCTGGGGGTGGACCGAGTACGCCCCCGAGCCGTCGGGGGCCATCGCGGCCGTCGGCAGGAACGCCCCGGTCAGACCGAGCTGTTCTTGCCCGCCGGTGACGTCGGGGACCTTGATCACGCCCTTGGAGGTGTACACGGCGTCCTGCGGCAAGAAGGGCACCGGCCCGGAGAAGGCCACCTGCCCGGCCCCGTCGCGCACCGTGATCTTCGGGGCGAAGCCGTTGCCCATCAGGTACACGTTCGCGCCGCCGGCGTGCATGGGTTCGTTGACCTTGATCACCTCGGGGCGGCTGGTGCCGTCGGGCTCGGTGACGCGGACCTTCGCGGCGAAGTCGCGGGCCTGGGTGTCGACGGTGAACTCGGACTCGAAACTCTCCAGGGTGAAGGTGAAGGGCTCGAGCGAGCTGGCGTCGAAGAAGGTGCCCGGGTCGAAGGAGTCGTAGTCGACGACCGAGTTGGCGAAGGATTCGCCCTCGATGACCACCGCCTGCCCGCGGTAGCTGTAGAGCTGCCCGGCCGCCAGGGAAACCAGGATCCCGATCAGGGACAGATGGAAGACGATGTTGCCGCTCTCGCGCAGGTAGCCCCGCTCGGCGCTGATCCCGTCGCCGGAGACGACCGCCCGGTAGCGACCCTTCAGCGCGGCCATGACGGTGTCCTGCACCACGGCGCGGGGCTCGGTCACCACCCGTTCCTCCCGCGCCGGGAACCGGTCGAAGCGCCGGGGCACGCGCGGGGGCTGGGCGCGCAGCGCCCGCCAGTGCACCCGGATGCGCGGGAGGATGCAGCCGATCAGCGACGTGAAGAGCAGCAGGTAGACGGCGGCGAACCACGGGGAGCTGTAGACGTCGAAGAACCCAAGCCGCTCCAGCCACGGCGCGAGCCGGGGATTGTTCGTGAAGTAGTCATCGACCGCCGTCGGGTCCTGCGGCTCTTGGGGGAACAGGGATCCCGGTAACGCCGCGACCGCCAGGAGCAGCAGGAGCAGCAGGGCCACCCGCATGCTGGTCAGCTGCCGCCAGACCCAGCGCAGCCAGCCCCCGAGGCTGAGCCTGGCCCCCTCGGGCTGGACGGCATCCTGGTGGCCGTCCTGGCCCTGTCCGGCCTTGGAGGACAGATTCGTCACATCGGTGCTCACGGCGTCACACCACCGTCTGGAAGTTGGCGACCAGGCCCTGCAGGTACCCGGCGAGCAGGCCCCACAGCCCAGTGACCATGGCGATCCCGAGAAGTACCAGCAGGGCGCCGCCGAGGCGCTGGATGGTCAGCCGGTGCCGGCGCAGGAAGCCGAGCACCCGTGTCGAGCGGGAGAACAGCGTCGCCAGGACCACGAACGGCACCCCGAGTCCGAGGCTGTAGGCCAGCACGAGGACGGCCCCGCGGAGGGGGTCGGCCTCCCCGAAGGACAAGGTGAGCACGGCCGCCAGGGTGGGGCCCATGCACGGGGCCCAGCCCAGCCCGAAGACCACGCCAAGGAGGGGGGCGCCCCACAGGCCCTGGCGCGGCAGCGCGTGCACCCGGCGCTCGCGCTGCAGCAGCGGCAGGCGCCCCAGGAACGCCAGGCCCATGACGATCACGAAGACGCCCAGGACGCGCATGACCACATCGAGCCAGGGCGCCAGCAGGATGCCCGCCCAGGCGAACACCACGCCGAGCAGCACGAACACCGCGGTGAAGCCGGCCACGAACAGCATCACGCCGGCCAGCAGCCGGGCGTTGCCACCGAGCCGCCCGAGGCGCCGCGCGCGCCCAGTGGACGGCGGGGCCGTCGGCCCGCCGGTGGCCGTCGCGCCGGCCATGCCGCCGAGGTAGCCGACGTAGCCGGGCAGCAGCGGCAGCACGCACGGGGAGGCGAAGGAGACGAAGCCCGCGATCGCGGCCACCGGCAGGGCCGCGAGCATCGGCCCGGTCAGCACCGCGTCGGAGAACACCTGGCCAATCTGGTCCACTGGGTCAGGCCTCCTCGGCGAGCGCGTCGTCGATCAGTCCGCGCAGGATGGTGGGGTCGAACTGGCCGAGGATGCGGGCGGCCACCCGCCCCTGGCGGTCGAGCACGACCGTGGACGGCATGGCCTGCAACGGCACGAGCCCCTCGAACGCGGCGACGGCGCGCGCCCCCTCATCGTGCAGTGAGGGGTAGGGGATCTCGAAGGAGCGCTCGAACGCCTGGGCGGTGCCGACGTCGTCGCGCGGGTTGACCCCGAGCAGCTGCACCCCCTGGGCGGCGTAGTCCTCGGAGATGGCCACGAGGTCCGGCGCCTCCGCCCGGCAGGGCGGGCAGGCGGCGTACCAGAAGTTCACGACGACCACGTTGCCGCGCCAGTCGGCCAGGTCGAGCTCCTCCCCGCCGTACGTGGTCCCGACCAGGGTGATGGGTTCGCCCCGCTCGCCCGGCGCCCAGGTGGCGAAGGAGCCGTCCCCAGCGACATACCCCGCGCCGGCCGAGCTCTCCTGCGCGCCCCCCGGCGCGCAGGCGCCCAGCGCCAGCAGCGCTGCCCCCGCACCCAGACCGCCCAGCAGCGTCCGGCGGGTGATCGGCCGGGATGCCGAGACAGCAGTTGGTCTTCCTAGGCCGGTGGGCTTCGGGAACGATCGCACGGCTTGGGGGCTCCTTGGGTGCAGCAACGCGTCGCTCGCGGCGACGGTGGGGGTTCGCTCGATCTTCGCAGAGGCCGGCGGCCGGCTCGAAATGGCCGGTGGCCCGCTTGCTGCTGGATCTTGTGGGTTCTTGATGGCGTGTTCAGTGGCGGGTCGGTGCAGCCGTCCCAGACCGGGAAAGAACGTATCCCATGCTAACATCGGCAATCGTCGATGATAATTGGCGGGCGCGAGGGAGGGGCTGACGATGTTGATGAACAAGGTCGAGACCGCTGTGGTGAACTCACCACCCCGGCGGTGGCTGCAGCGCCTCTACGAGACACGGGCGCTGTTGCGGATCGGCGGCCGGTTGCTCCCCGGGACGCGCGCGCTGGAGATCGGGTGCGGCTCCGGATACGGCTCGCAGCTCGTCATGGACCACTTCGGCGCCGCCACCTTGGACGCCGTGGACCTCGACCCGGCGATGATCGAGCGCGCGGGGAAGCGTCTCGCTACTTACGGCGGCCGGGTGCGGCTCGCGCAGGGCAGTGCCACCGATCTGCTGGCGGCGCTGGATGCCGAGGACGGCAGCTATGGCGCTGTGTTCGACTTCGGGATCGTCCACCACATCCCGGATTGGCGGGCCGCGATCGCCGAGGTCGTCAGGGTGCTGGCGCCGGGCGGGCGGTTCTACTTCGACGAGGTCACCGCCCATGCCCTCGCGCGGCCCAGCTACCGGCGGCTGTTCGACCACCCGATCGAGGACCGATTCACGGCCCAGCAGTTCCTCGATGAACTGACGCGCCGTGGGCTCGTTGTCGTCGGATCGACTACCCGGATTCGCGGCGACTACCTGCTCGGTGTGGCCGCCAAGACCGTCCCGGCCCGGGTGTGAGAGGCGCTGCATGCGTCCTGGCGGTCGACGGCAGTGCCCGCGGAGTGTTGCGTGCCGCACGTGCCGACCGCCCACCGCGATCAAGCACGTTGCAGTGCTAACATCGAGAAAACGCGATACCACCAGAGGGGGTCCCGGATATGACTGATGTGACTGGGGTAGTTGCTACCACCAAGCCAGTTGATCTGGCGCCGGCGGCCGCGCTCTTCCACGGCCTGTCGGACCCGACCCGGTTGGCGATCTTGCAGCACCTGACGGTGGGGGAGCACCGGGTGCGGGACCTGACCGAGCACCTGGGGCTGGCGCAGTCGACGGTGAGCGCGCACCTGGCGTGCCTGCGCGACTGCGGCCTGGTGGACTCCCGCCCGCAGGGGAGGGCCTCGATGTTCTCCCTGACCACCGCCCCGGAGCTGCTCGAGGTGCTCGCGACCGCGGAGAAGCTGCTCGCCGCCACGGGGTACGTCGTCGCGCTGTGCCCCAACTACGGCATCGGCACCACCGGGAACCCGGCCCCGGAGGACCTGAAGTCCCACCCCGCGGGGGAGAGTGAGCAGTGAGCGATACCAAGATGACCCGCCGGAACGCCGACGACGAGGACTACGTCGACGACGTCAACGCCGCCCGTGACGACGATGATGACGACGACGATGACGACGAGGACGTCGACCACATCTGGCAGGTCGGGGAGATCCGCCTCGGCGTGCTGTCCGGGGTGCTGCTGCTCGCCGGGTTCCTGCTGGGCCGGGCCGGCCAGGAGGGCTGGGAGCTCGGCCTGAGCATCGCCGCCCTGGTGACCGGCGGGGCGACGTTCGTGCCGGAGACGTTCGAGAAGCTGTTCAAGGGCAAGATCGGCGTCGGCCTGCTCATGACCATCGGCGCCGCCGGCGCCACCCTCCTTGGCCAGGTGGAGGAGGCCGCGACGCTGGCCTTCCTGTACTCCCTGGCCGAGGGCCTGGAGGAGTACTCAGTCGCCAAGACCCGCAAGGGCCTGCGCGCCCTGCTCGACCTGGTCCCGCGCGAGGCCACCGTCCGTCGCGACGGCACCGAGCTGGTGGTCGACCCCGCCGAGCTGATGGTCGGCGACCTGATGCTGGTCAAGCCCGGGGAGCGCCTCGCCACCGACGGCATCATCCGGACCGGCCGCACCGCCCTGGACACCTCCGCGATCACCGGGGAGTCCATGCCGGTCGAGGCCGGCCCCGGCGATGAAGTGTTCGCCGGCGCCATCAACGGCACCGGCGCCCTGGAGGTCGAGGTCACCACCACGGCCGAGAACAACTCCCTGGCCCGCATCGTCCACATCGTCGAGTCCGAGCAGTCCCGCAAGGGCGCCACCCAGCGCCTGGCGGACAAGATCGCGGGGCCCCTGGTGCCCGGCATCCTCATCGCGGCGGTCCTCATCGCCGTGCTCGGTGCCATCTTCGGCGACCCCGACCTGTGGCTGCAGCGGGCCCTGGTCATGGTCGTCGCCGCCTCCCCGTGCGCGCTGGCCATCTCCGTGCCCGTCACCGTCGTGGCCTCCATCGGCGCCGCCAGCAAGCACGGCGTCCTGGTCAAGGGCGGCGCTGCCATGGAGACCCTGGGCAAGGTCCGCACCATCGCCCTGGACAAGACCGGCACGCTGACCCGCAACGAACCGGTGGTCACCGACGTCGCCGCGGCCGCGGGCCACACCCGTGAGGAGGTGCTTTCCCTGGCCGCCGCCCTGGAGGCACGCAGCGAGCACCCACTCGCCCGCGCCATCCTCGCCGCGGCCGACACCGTGCCCGCCGCCGAGGACGTCGAGGCCGTCACCGGCGCCGGCCTGACCGGCACCGTCACCGGCCGGGCGCTGCGGCTGGGCCGCCCGGGCTGGGTCGAGCCCGGGACGCTGGCCGCGGACATCACCCGGATGCAGCAGGCCGGCGCCACCGCCGTGCTCCTCGAGGTCGATGGTGCCGTCGTGGGCGCGATCGCGGTGCGCGATGAGCTGCGGCCCGAGGCCGCCGACGTCGTCGCCGACCTGCGCGCGCGGGGCTACACCGTCGCGATGCTCACCGGCGACAACGCCATCACCGCCAAGGCCCTGGCGGCGGATGCCGGCATCACCGAGGTCCACGCCGACCTGCGCCCGGAGGACAAGTCCCGCCTGGTGGGCCAGCTCCGCGCCGCCGGCCGGGCCACCGCCATGGTCGGCGACGGCGTGAACGACGCCCCCGCCCTGGCCACCGCCGACCTGGGCGTGGCCATGGGCGCCATGGGGACCGACGTGGCCATCGAGACCGCCGACGTGGCCCTGATGGGCGACGACCTGCGGCTGCTGCCCGGTGCCTTCGCCCACGCCCGCCGCACCCGGCGGATCATCCTGCAGAACGTCGTGCTGTCCCTGGTGCTGATCGCCATCCTGATCCCGCTCGCCTTCGCCGGCGTGCTGGGCCTGGCCGCGGTGGTCCTCGTCCACGAGATCGCCGAGGTCTTCGTCATCGCCAACGGGGTGCGGGCCGGCCGCTCGAAGGACCTGCGCACCCTCGCCGCCCCGACGACGACGTCGCCGGCCGCTGCGACGCCCGCCGCCGCCCACAGCGGACAGGGGCCGGCGGGCACCCACCCGCCGGCCCCAAGAATCCCCTAAGAATCCCGGCCGGGGAGGGCCGTGGCCGCACGACCACGGCCCTCTTCCGTGCCCGGTCACCGCACACCCGTGCCGGCACCACGCGCCGGCGCCTCACCGAAAGGCAGTCATGGATCTGCTCACCCCGATCCTGCAGGCGATCGGCCTGTTCCTGGCCACCAACATCGACGACATCATCGTGCTGTCGTTGTTCTTCGCCCGCGGCGCCGGCATACGCGGCACCACGGCGAAGATCATCGCCGGTCAGTACCTCGGCTTCGGCGCCATCCTCGCCGCCTCCGTCCTCGTCTCCCTGGGCGCGGCCACCTTCCTGCCCGAGGAAGCGATCGCCTACTTCGGCCTCATCCCGCTGGCGCTCGGCCTGCTCGCGGCCTGGAAGGCCTGGCGCGGGGACGACGATGACGACGACGAGAAGGTCGCCGGCAAGGCGATCAGCGCGTGGACCGTCGCCGGTGTCACCTTCGCCAACGGCGGGGACAACATCGGCGTCTACGTCCCGGTCTTCGTCACCGTGGGCACCGGGGCGATCGTGGCCTACTCCATCGTGTTCCTGGCCCTCGTGGCCGTGCTCGTCCTGCTGGCGAAGTTCGTGGCCACCCGGAAGCCGATCGCCGAGATTCTCGAGCGTTGGGAGCACGTGCTGTTCCCGCTCGTCCTGATCGGCCTGGGCGTGGTCATCCTCGTCGAGGGCGGCGCCTTCGGCCTGTAGGCCACAGGACGACCTCGGCAAGCTCTCGAAGGAGCAAGCGTGACCCACTCGCATCCGCACCCCCCCCCGACCGCAGACGGCTGGCAACCGCCTCCACGATCACCACGACCATTCGGCTTGCCGAGGTCGTCGGCGATGACACCGCGGTCCTCTCGCCGGCCGCCCGGGCGGTCGAGGTCCATGAGATCACCAAGGCAGAGGGAGTGTCCGCGTGACCACACAGGAACCCACGAAGACGATCGGGGTGACCCGGGCGCGGGCCGCCTTGGTCGCCACCGTGACGCTGCTGGCCGCGGTTGACCTGGGCCTGAAGGCATGGGCGGGCACGGCCCTGGCCGACGGCCAGTCGGTGGACCTGGGGCTCATCCAGCTCCGCCTCGCCTTCAACCCTGGGGTGGCGTTCAGCCTCGGCGCCGACCTGCCCGCTGGTGTTGTGCTCGGCGTCACGGGGTTGATCGTTGTCGCCTTGGCGGTCTTCGCGTGGCGGGCTACCCGCACCGTGACGCTGCCCGCGCGGCTGGCGCTGGCCGCGGTCCTGGCCGGCGCGGTGGCCAACCTGGTCGACCGCGCCGCCGATGGGGTGGTGACCGACTACCTGCATAGCGGCTGGTTCCCCACCTTCAACCTGGCCGACGTCTTCATCACGGCCGGTGCCGCGGCGCTGGTCCTGGTCAGCCTCACCGGCAGCGACAGGGCCGAGGACTAGCGTGACCGGCCACGGTGAACGCGCGGCGGTGAGGCGGGGGCTCGCCCTCGCGTGGTTCATCGTGGTCTGGGACGTCATCGAGGGCGTCGTCGCCGTGACCGCCGGGGTGATGGCGAACTCCATCGCGCTGATCGGGTTCGGCATCGACTCGGCCATCGAGGTCTTCGCCGCCGCGGTGGTGATCTGGCAGCTGCGGGCCGGCGCCCGGGCGCGGCAGCGACCGGCGCTGCGCGCCATCGCGGTCACCTTCTACGCGCTGGCCGCCTACGTGGCGTTCGAGTCCGTTCGTGATCTGCTCACGCAGGACAAGGCGGGGGAGTCCCTGCTGGGCATCGTGCTCAACGTGGTCGCCCTGGTCGTGATGACCCCGGTCGCGGTGGCACAGCGGCGGACCGGGCGGGAACTGGACAACCCGGTGCTGGTGGCGCAGTCCACCGAGACGTGGATGTCCAACGCCCTGTCGGTGACGGTCCTGGTGGGGCTGGGACTCAACGCCGTGCTCGGCTGGTGGTGGGCCGATCCCGCGGTCGCCCCTTCCCTGACCGGGCCAAGCGCGCCAGAGTGGAGTCACGAGCAGGAACGGGAGACGACCGGAGGAGTGGTCATGAGGGCTCAGCGTGGAGACCACATCGTTCTCGCGGCGGAGCACGTCGGGGAACCGGTGCGCGACGGCGAGATCGTCGAGGTGCGCGGCAGGGACGGCGAGCCGCCCTACCTGGTGCGATGGAGCGACGGGCACGAGGGACTGATCTTCCCCGGACCCAGCGCCGAGCTGCGCACCACGCACACGGAGGCGGAGTCCGCGGCGGCCGAGGTCGGCGAGCTCCGGCCCGTGCACGAGTGGCAGGTGCGGGTGTCCGTCTTCGAGCAGGGCGACGACACGACGGCCAACGTGGCCCTCATCAGCGACGCCCTTCCGGGCATCAGTGCGAGCGGGGAGAGCCGTCGCAGCCCGGCCGACCCTCGCGTCTCGCGCATCGGTGACGAGGTCGCCGTGGCACGAGCCCTGCGCCACCTCGCCGACCAGCTCATGGACCGCGCGAGCCACGAGGTCGAGGACGTCACCGGCGAGGAGGATGTGATCATCCGACCTCGGTGAGGGTGTCGGCGAGCACGTGAAGCAGGCGGGGGGACGACCCGCACGCGAGCGCCTGCCTGTGGGCGAGCGCTACCCGAGGACGACCAACGCCGCGACGACGGCCGCGACGACGAGCATCGTCGCGGCCCATCGTGCGAGGCTCCACCCTGCCGCCGGGCTCGTCCGCGGTCGCATCGAGCCACGCTCGGCCCCTGGCTCGAACCCGGGCGGGATGTGCTCGCCGTCGAACATGGCCGCTCCTTCCCCGGTGGAAGAAGTGTGCGCCGTGGGCGACGTCGAGGGAAGGCGTCACGGGGGTCGAGGAAGACGTCAGGTGGCGGGAACCTGCTCGGCCAGGAGCTCGTCGAGCCGCTCGTACCCCTCGGTGATCCCGCCCTCCATGCCGTCGGCGAGGTACCGCTCGCGGGCCTCGAGGCTCGGGTAGACGGACCGTCCGGTGAGCCGGCAGCGACCGCCGGGCAGGTCCTCGAACCTCATGTACTCCAGGGTGACGACGTCCGGGTAGCCCTCGTACTCGAAGGTCTGGAGGACGAGCTCGGCGGGCCGCACGGTGTGGAAGACCCCGCGGAAGGCGTGCTCGACGCCGTCGTCGCCGTGCTGGATGAACCGGAACGTGCCGCCCGACCGGCACTCGTAGCGCTCGACCCGCGTGCTCAGCCCCCGAGGGCCGATCCACCGCGCGAAGAGGTCGGGGTCGGCGTGGGCACGGAAGACCTCCCCGGCCGTGTGGTCGAACTCGCGGGTGTACTCGGTGAACGGCGCGGCGTCGGGGACGGTGAGCGTCATGGCGTTCATGCCGCCACCCCCTCGGCGAGCAGCTCCTCGAGGCGGTCGTAGCCGTCGCCGAGCCCCTCCTCCATGCCGGACATCGCCATGCCGTCCCGGGCCTCCACGGACGGGTAGACGCTGTGGCCGGTCAGCCGGCACCGCCCGTCGCCGAGATCGGTGAAGGTCAGGGACTCGATGCTCACGACGTCGGGGTAGCCGTCGAACTCGAAGGTCTGGATGGCGAACTCGTTCTCACGGACGGTGTGGAAGATGCCGCTGAAGGCGTACGAGTGCCCGTCCGGACCCGTGTGGTGGTAGCGGTACGACCCGCCGGTACGGAAGTCGTAGTGCTCCACGCGGACGTTCGTCCCGCGCGGGCCGAGCCACCTGGTGATGAGCTCGGGGTCGGCGTGGGCCCGGAACACCTCGGGCACCGGGTGGTCGAACTCGCGCTCGTAGTCGATGAAGGGCAGCCCCTCCGGGACGGAGAGGTGAAGGGCGTTGCTCATCTCGTTCACTCCTGCTGGTTGGTGGTGCGGAGCACGGCGTCGAGCGAGCGGTACTGCGCCTCCTTGACCAGCCGGTAGCGGTCGATCCAGGAGGTCAGCTCCTCCAGCCGTGCGGGGTTGAGGTGGACGGGCCGGCGCTGGGCGTCGCGTGTGCGCGTGACGAGCCCGGCCGACTCGAGGACCTGGATGTGCTTCGAGACCGCCTGCTTGGTGATCGCGAAGGGCTCGGCCAGCTCGTTGACCGTGGCCGGCCCCCGGCTGAGCCGGGCGACGATCCGACGGCGGGCGGGGTCGGCCAGGGCCATGAAGGCCCGGTCGAGGAGCTCGTCGTCGTCGGCCATGTGATCAACGTCCTTGTTGTTCAATCAATCGGTTGACTACAACGATGCGCCTCCTCGTGGCGGCTGTCAAGCCCCCTGCTAGCGTCGGTTCATGGAGCACCAGCGCGAGACCCGGCCGGCGGTCTCCCGCGGCCGGACCGCCGCGCGACTCCTGCTCGGTGCGGTGCTCCTGCTCGCCGGCACCGGGCACCTCACGGTGGCCCGGGAGGAGTTCCTCGCCCAGGTGCCGCCGTGGCTGCCGGTGGACGGCGACACCGTCGTCGTGGCCTCGGGCGCGGTCGAGCTGGCACTGGGCGGCGCCCTCGTCGCGCTGCCGCGTCACCGCGTGGTCGTGGGCTGGGTGGTCGCCGCGTTCTTCGTGGCGATCTTCCCGGGCAACGTCTCGCAGTACCTCACCCGGACCGACGCCTTCGGCCTGGACACGGACACGGCCCGGGCCGTCCGGCTCCTCGGTCAGCCCGTCCTCGTGGCCTGGGCGCTGTGGTCGACGGCGGCCTGGCGTGACCGGAGGTGGTGGCGCGGCTGAGCGCGCCGGCCGGTCCGGTCGGTGGCCGTCGTGGCCGTCGTGGCGGTCGCCGCGGCCGGTGGGCCGGCTACGACGGCTGGCCGCCGTCGCCCGCGATGTTGACCATCCAGGTGACGCCGAACCTGTCCTGGCACATGCCGAAGTAGTCACCCCACGGCGCCTTGTCCAGCGGCATGGTGGCGGTCCCGCCGTCGACGAGCTTGTCCCAGTAGCCGCGCAGCTCGGCCTCGTCCTCGCCGCTGAGCGACATGGAGATGCGGGAGCCGTCGTCGTACCCCATGGCGTCGGGCGTGTCCGCGGCCATGAGCGTCAGGGCACCAGCCTCGAGCTGGCCGTGCATGATCTTGTCGGCCTCGGCGGGGTCCTCGCTCGCCTGGAACTCGGCGAAGGTGCTCACGGTCAGCTCGCCGCCGAAGACGTCGCGGTAGAACTCGAGCGCCTCGCGGGCGTTGTCCTTGAAGCTGATGTACGGGTTGAGCCTGGTGGTCATGGGTCCTCCTCGCTCGACGTTGTCGGCGCAAGTCTGGACCTCTCGGGCCGTGCTGACCAGGGTGTCGGGCGGGCGGTCGCCCACCCCCGGCCCCTCGCCCGACGGTGGGTGCCGTCAGCGGCTCTTGCGCGTCTCCTTCGCGTTGGCCCGCTGGATGGCGTCGACGAGCTCGTCCTTGCTCATCCTCGACCGGCCGGAGATATCCAGGCGCTTCGCGACGTCGTAGAGGTGCTCCTTCGAGGCGTTGGCGTCCACCCCACCCTTCGTGCTCCCCGCGGAGCCGCGGCCCCCGGCGGCCTTCTTGTCCGACGGCCCCTTCTCGTCCTTGGCCTCCCAGTGGTCGCCGACCTTCTCGTAGGAGTGCTTCAGCGCCGAGTAGGCGGTCCGGTTGGCCCGCTCGCCCTCGCCGTACGTCTCCGCGGCGGAGTCGTGCGCCTTGGCGAAGGTGCGCTGCGCCTTCGCCCCGGACTTCTTCAGCGTCGAGGGCAGCTCGCTCTGCTTCGCTGAGCCGTCCTTGTTGGTCTTCGGCATCGCTTGCCTCCCGTGCGTGCGGCGGGCGACGACGGCGCCCGCGTCGGTTCGCTTCGTCACCAGGGTGGTCCGACGCCGGACGAGCCGCATCTCGACGCGGTGGGCGGTCGACGGGGGCCGGGGATGGACGAGGAGGTCACAGGGGCACCGACGGCGCCCGGGGGTGACCGTCGGGGACAATCGCCGTATGGGCAGCAGCGGCCGCATCGTCGTCGTCGGCTCGGCCAACGCCGACCTCGTCCTCGACGTCGACCACCGGCCGGCCGCCGGTGAGACGGTGCTCGGCTCCGACGTCCGGGTGACCCCGGGCGGGAAGGGTGCCAACCAGGCCGTCGCGGCCGGCCGGCTCGGCGGGGACGTCACGTTCGTCGGCTGCGTCGGCGACGACGACCACGGCGCCATGCTCCGCCGGTCGCTCGAGGCGGCCGGCGTCGACGTCGGCCACCTGCGCACCGTGGGGGCGCCGACCGGGAACGCCGTCATCCTCCTCACACCCGACGGGGAGAACGCGATCATCGTCTCGCCCGGCGCCAACCGGCACGTCACCCCCGCGCTCCTGACCGGCTGCCGCGCCGCGCTGGCATCCGCCGACGTGGTGGTCCTCCAGCTGGAGATCCCCCTGGACACGGTCGAGCACGTCGCGCGCGAGGCGACGTCGGCGCGGCTCGTGGTCAACGCCGCCCCGGCGGCCACGCTCCCGGCGGAGGTCCTCGCGGTCGCCGACCCACTCGTCGTCAACGAGTCCGAGGCCGCCGTCCTCGTCGGCGGAGCCAGGACCGGCCCCGGCGCGACCGTCACCGCCCTGCTCGCTCTGGGCCCGCGCTCGGTGGTCGTCACGCTCGGTGGGGCCGGGGCCGCCCACGCGGTCGCCGGTGGCCGGCCGGAGCACACCGGGGCTCGCCCGGTGGACGTCGTCGACACGACCGGCGCGGGCGACGCGTTCGTGGGGGCCCTGGCGCTGGCGCTCGCGCGGGGCGCCGACCTGGGCGACGCCGTGGTCGCCGCGACCGAGGTGGCGGCGTTCGCCGTCGGCCGCCGCGGCGCCCAGGAGTCCTACCCGCACCCGCACGAGCTGGGCGGGTGACCGAGCGGTACCAGGTCAGGCGTCGGGCGTCGCACCCGCGGTGACGGCCCGCCGCCCGGACGGCACGATGACGGCGACGGTCGCGACGAGGAACATCAGGGCGCCGGAGACGACGAGCAGGGACTGGACCGTGAACCGGTCGGCCAGCGGGCCGAACACCGCCATGCCCAGCGGCATGGACACGGCCATGACGATGCCGACGAACCCGAACACCCGGCCCTGGCGATCCGGCTCGACCGTCTCCTGGAGCACGGTCATGGACGGGGTGGAGAAGGCCGGGACGGCGAGCCCGACGAGGAACATCAGGCCGATGAAGACCCACATGTGGGTCGCCAGGCCCATGCCCACGGCGAGCGCACCGAAGACGAACGTGGACCCGAGCACCATGACCACCCGGTTCTGCAGACCGCCCCAGGCCGCGATGGCCGCGCCGCCCAGCATCATCCCGATGCTGAACGCCAGCTCCAGCGCGGTGAGCTTCCAGACCTCCTCGCCGAAGGTGCGGACCATCATCAGCGGTGTGAGGTAGGACGGCGCCACGACGAGGAGGAAGACGACGCCGTAGAGCACCAGCAGCCAGCGGACGAACGTGTGGGTGCGGACGTAGCGGACGCCGTCGACGAGGTCGTCGAGGTAACCGGGGCGCTCGGCCGCGCCGGCGGCACGGGCGAGCGCCGGCACGGACAGTGCGAGCAGGAGGCCGATGCCGACCACCGCCGTGACGACGTCGACGAGGAACACCGCCACGATCGAGAAGCTCGCGTACACGGCGGCGGCCACGGCCGGCGCGAGGAGCATCATCGCCGACTGGATGGAGCCGTTGATGCCGTTGACCCGCATGAGCCTGGTGGTCGGGACGATCTGCGGCAGCAGGGAGGCGACGGCGGGCATCTGCACCCCGGCGCCGACCGAGCGGATGGCGAGCGCGAGGTAGATCAGCCACAGGTCGTCGATGCCGCCGAGCATGAGCAGGGCGAGGCCCAGGGTGGTCACCGCGATGGCCGCGTCGGCGCCGATGATGAGCCGGCGGCGGTCCATGCGGTCCGCCCAGACGCCGGCGAAGACGGACACGACCGCCTGCGGCAGGAAGCCGAACACCGAGGCCAGGGCCATGACGGCGCCCGACCTCGTCTCGAGCGTGAGGTGCCACATGATCGCGTACTGCACGAGCATCGAGCCGAACAGCGAGACGGTCTGGCCCGAGAGGAAGATCGCCGCGTCGCGGCGCCAGGTGGGCAGGTCCGCCTCGGTGGTGCCGACGGGCCCGGTGGTGGCAGGGTCGCGGGGGTCGCCGGGGCTCCCGGCGTCGGGGACCGGCGGGGTGGCGGGGTCGACCGCGGAGGGCGGCGTGGTGGTCACCGGGACATTGTCGCCGAGGGGTCCGACACCGGTCGATCCATTTCCGGGGGCTCAGAAGCCGTACCGCTCCCGCTGTGCCGCGAGCCACCGCCCGGCCAGCGGGATCTCCCACCCGCGGCACAGCTCGGCGGCCCGGTCGGCGTGGCGCGCGGCCGCGGCGAGGTCCCCGGTGGCTGCCGCGGCGAGCGCGAGGTAGGCGTCCACCGGCCCCGAGGCGTTCGCGGAGCCGGCCGAGCAGCTGAGCCCGGCGTAGGGGACCGCCCGCTCGTAGGCGGCCGCCCCGAGCGCGGCGTCGCCCAGCCCCAGCGCCGCCTCGCCCGCCATGCACGAGCCGAGCAGCGCCACGAAGCTCTCGTCGTCGAGCGTGGCGGGGTGCGCGGCGAGGTAGGCCCTCGCCTCGTCGACGCGGCCGGCACGCAGGAGGAAGACGGCGACCGTCGTCGCGAGCGGCTGGGGGCCGGCGTCCATCGCCATGAGCGCCGGGACGGACTCGGCGCTGCGGCCCTGCCACAGCCGCAGCGCGGCCATCGCCCCGGCCAGTGCCTCGCCGGACTGGTGGATCCCGGTCATCCGGTCGAGCTCCTCCAGCCGGGCGACCCACTCCTGCGCCTCGTCGAACCGGCCCGCCATCGCCAGCCACGGCACCTCGAGGTTCGCCAGGACGATCAGCCCGAACGGGACCCGCAGCCGCGTGGCGAGCACACGCGCCTCGTCGATGGTCGTGCGCATCGGCCCCACCATCCCCAGCTCGCCCTCCACGCCCGCCCGCAGGCAGAGCGCCACGAGGTAGGTGCGCTCGTACCCGATGCGCCCGGCGATGCGCGCCGCCTCCTGCGACCACGCCAGCCGCTCGCGGACGGTCGCCGGGCCCTGGAGGGTCGCGCAGGCCACCTCGCAGGCGTCCAGCAGCAGCACCTCCTCGCCCAGCCGCCGGGCCATGGCGATGGCCTCCTCGAGCAGCGCCCGCCGCTCGGCGACGCCCGCGCCGTGGTAGAGCTCGTTCGCCAGGCTCAGCAGCGCCCGGCAGCGCACCGCGCCGTCGCCGGGCCCGACCCGCTCGAGCGCCCGGCGCAGCGTCGCGACCATGCCCGCGTGGACCTGCCCCTCGGGCGCCGACTGCCACAGCGCCCCGACGGTCGGGGCCGACGCCGCTCGGACGAGGAGCTCGACGTCGCCGATCTCCTCCGCCACGGCGACGGCGCGCTCGGCCGTGGCCACGAGCCCCTCCCAGCTGCCGGCCCACCGGTAGGCGTCGACGAGGTCGAGCAGGACGTCGTAGCGCTCGCGTGCGGTGGCACCTCCGGCGACGTCGATCGACGTCAGCGCGGACGTGAGCAGCTCGGCCGCCTGCTCGTACGCGTGGAACCGGCGGACCGCCCCGGCCGCGGCGACGGCCGCGCGCCAGGCGTGCGCGGCGTGCGCCGGACCGGCCGCGAGCCAGTGGTGGGCGGCCTCGACCTCGCGGCCCGGCAGCCCGGCGAGGTGCGCGGCGACGCGCGCGTGGGTGCGCGCCCGCCGGGTGGAGCTGAGCTGGGAGCGCACCGTGTCGCGCACGAGCGCGTGGGAGAAGGAGAACCGGTCCACCCCCTCGTCGCGGACCAGGCCGGCCGCGAGGGCCAGGTCGAGGTGGTCCAGGAGCTCGTCCTCGTCGCCGCCCGCCGCCGCGGCGAGCGAGGAGACGTCGAAGCGCCGGCCCACGACCGACGCGGCCCGCAGCGCCGCCACCGTCGGGCCCGGCAGGCGCTCGAGCCGGCGCAGCAGCACCTCGCGCACGGCCGAGGGCGGGTCCGGCTCCGCGAGGAGGCCGGGCAGGTCCCGCCGCTCGCGGGCCAGGCGCGCGTACTCGACGAGGAAGAACGGGTTGCCGTCGGTCCGCTCGCGCAGGGCGTCGGCCTCGGCCCCGGTCGGGGTGGTCTCGGCGACGGCGGCCACGACCGCCCCGACGGCGGTCGCGTCGAGGCCGTGCAGGGTCAGGCGCAGCGCGTGCCGGCGGGCGAGCGCCGCGGCCGCCTCGGCGAGCGGACCGACGGGCTCGGGGTGCTCGCGCCAGGTGCACAGCACGAGGAGCCGTCCGGACTCCGCGGTCTCGGCCAGCAGGCGCAGGACCCGCAGCGAGGCGGGGTCGGCCCAGTGGAGGTCGTCGAGCACCACGACGACGGTGCGCTCGCGGGCGGCGGCGACCAGCGCCGTCACGATCGCCTCCCAGGTGCGGAAGCCCGCGCCCTCGTCCTGGCCGCCCGGTCCGAGCGGCAGGTCCTCCCCGAGCCCGCGCAGCACGGCCGCCCACGGCCACAGGGGCGGTGCGCCGTCGTCCTGCGAGCACCGGCCCACCAGGACGCGGGCGCCCCGGGCGCGCGCGAGGACGAGGAGCTCGTGGCTGAGCCGGGACTTGCCGATCCCCGGCTCGCCGACGAGAGCGGCGAAGGACGGGCTGCCGCGGTCCGCGGCGTCGAGGAGACCCGTGAGCGCGACCAGCTCGGAGTCGCGGCCGACCATGGGCCACGAGGGCAGCCGGGGGAGCGGGGTGGGGTCGGCGCGGTCCCCGCCGGTCGGTGGCGCCGCTCGCGGGGCCGCTGGAGCCGCGTCCTGCGCGGCATCCTGGTCGGCGGGCGCGGCGCGCGTCCCGGCCGTGACGGGCGGTGGCACCGCCAGTGCCGGGTCCTGGGTGAGGACGGCCGCCTGGAGCGCACGGAGCTCGGCGGCCGGGTCCAGCCCCAGCTCGTCGGAGAGCACCTCGCGCACCCGCCGCAGCACGTCGAGGGCGTCGGCGTGCCGGCCCCCGCGGGCCAGCGCCAGCGCCCGCAGCGCCCACAGGCGCTCCCGCAGCGGGTGCGCGGAGGTCAGGGCCTCCAGCTCCGCGGCCGCCTGGCCGTGCCGTCCGAGCGCGAGCCGCGCGACGGCGAGGTCCTCCAGCGCGAGGAGGCGCAGCTCCTCGAGGCGGGCACGCTCGGCGACGGCGGAGGGGGCGTCCTCGAGCTCGACGTACGGCTCGCCGCGCCACAGGTCCAGGGCCGACTCCAGCCGGGCGACGGCGTCCTCGAGGACGCCCGCCGGCAGGGGGCCGGCCTGCCGGCCGGCGGGCCGGCCGCCCGCGGGGTCGGTCCGCGCGCCGGCGGGGTCGGTCCGTGCGCCGGTGGGGGCCAGCCCCTCCAGCACCCGGGCCGCGGGCGCGAGCAGCCGCCGGGCGTGCCCGGTCACCTGCTCGAACACCGCGGCGTCGAGGTCCTCCGGGGCCAGGCGCAGGGCGTAGCCGGGCTCGATCGTCACCAGGACGGTGGCCGGCGCCCGGGCGGGCCGGTCGGGCTCGAGCACCCGGCGCAGCCGGGCCACGTACGCCTGCAGCGTCCCGGCGACGGCCTCGGGCGGGTCGTCCCCCCAGAGCAGGTCGATGATCGTGTCGACGGCGACCGGCCGGCCGCGGTGCAGGGCCAGCGCGGCGACGAGGGCGCGCTGCTTGCGCGTCCCCAGGTCAAGCGGGCCGTCGAGGAACGCCTCGACGGGGCCGAGCACCCCGACCCTCACAGCGCCGAGCATAGGACGCCGCCCCGGGGCGGCCGGCCCGTTCGGCCGGCCGACCCGGGGTCCGTCAGCTCGCGCCCGAGTCCGGCGGACCGTCCGCCGCCCCGACGCCCGCGCCCGGCGACGAGGACCCGAGGCCGCCGCCGGCCGGACTCGCCGCGGCGGGGCTGCCGACGGCGGCCGGACCCGGCGCCGCCCCCGCGCCGGTGGGCGCCGTGGCCGTGCCCGGCACGGGCGGGCCGTTGGCGGGTGCGGCGTCGGCGGCCGGCGTGCCCGCACCGGGTACCGGTGCACTCTGGCCGCCGAGCCCGTCGTCGGCCGCGGTGTCGGTCCCGGCCCGGCCCGCCCGGTCGGTGGCGCCCTCGTACACCTTCTTCTGGACGAACCCGAACGGCGAGAGCTGGACGTCCTGCACCGCCCAGCCGTCGGCGGTCTTGACGAGGTTGACCTGCACGAGCGGTTTGGCCTCGAACCGCTCCGAGAAGGCCTGCAGCGACTTCGCCCGCTCGGTCCCGGAGAACCGCACCAGGGCCTGCCACAGCCGGGAGGACCGGGCCAGGTCGGCCTGGAACGCCGCCGCCTTGCCGGCGGCCGCGAGCCGGCCCACCGCCGCCGCGATCCCCGGCGAGCGCAGGTCCGCCCCGGCCGCGTCGGGCGCGTCCCCGCCGGGGTCGACCAGGCGCAGGGGTGAGGACTGGGCGTAGGAGTACGCCGGGAGCAGCGCCGGGTCGGCCGCAGCCGCCGCCGGGTCGCGGTGGAGGATCGGGTCGGGGCTGTAGAAGATCCCCTCGCGCGGCTCGTACCACCGCTGCCCGAGGCTGACCAGGTCCCGCACCTCGTCGAGGTACCCGCCGGCGTAGAGGTACGGCGTGCGGTGGACGTTGGAGTCCTCCCGGATCCAGGGCTCCCCGCCGGGCAGGTACTCCCAGTGCTCGAAGACCTTGCCGGTGTCGTCGGTGACGACGTTCGTCGAGCCCTGGAGGTCCTTGTGCAGGTAGTACTGCTGGTGCTCGTAGTCGTCGTCGAACGAGCGCTTCGAGCCCAGCCGGTCGTCCCCGGCCCAGATGTTCTTCCACGGGACGGAGCCGTTGCGCACGGTGTACCACCGGTTGACGAACGAGGTCTCGCCGTCGGGGCCGCGCTCGATCGCCCGGCGCCCGTCGGCGTCGTAGGTGTAGTCGGTGGTGTCCGAGCCGTCGTCGATCCGCGTGATGCGGTCCTCGGCGTCCCAGGTGACGGCGCGGGTCTCGTTGGTCTCGGTGTCGTCCCAGCCGGTGAGGTTGCCGTTGGCGTCGTAGGTGTACGTCCGGGGCCCGTTGACCGTGAGCTGGTGCGGGCCGTCCCCGGCGTGGTCCATCTCGAAGGTGTAGGTCGTCGGGGTCTGGACGAGCGCCCTGCCCCTGCCGTTCGCCTTGCGGATGACGTCGGTCTGCTCCTTGCGGGTGACGTTGCCGTGGGCGTCGTAGGTGAGCGCGAGGGTGAACTCGCGCACCTTGTCCGGCGGGACGTCGGCGGTGCCCTCGGCCGTGCTGAGCCGGTAGTACGGGTCGTAGGTGTAGCTCTGCTCGCTCGGCCCGACGTAGAGGCTCGGCACGGCGTCCGGGACCTCGTTGACCATCGACAGGACGTTGTCCACCTTGTCGTAGGAGTAGGTGAGGTTCTGGACCTGCCGCACGTCGGTGTCGGTGACGAGCGTCTCGAGCCGGCCGATGTAGTCCATCGCCCACTGGCTCACGACGCCGTTGCCGGTGCGCCGCAGCCGCCGGTCGAGGAACTCGTCGTACTCCTGCCGGTCGAGGTAGCGGTAGGTGCACGTCACGGCGACGTCGGAGGTGACCGTGGCCCCGGCGGCGTGCGCCTGGGCCGTGGGGACCTCCACGGCGGCGTTGATCCCGCGCTCGACCGTGTAGGTGTACTGCCCCGGCGTCCCGGTCGCGACCCGGTCGGTGACCCGCAGCTGCTCGCCGCCGATGGTGATCGTGAACGGCAGCTCGGGCACCGACGACGCCCGCTCGGTCACCGTGATCGTCGTGGCGACCGCGTCGACCGGCGCGGTGAGCGCTCCCAGCTCGGTGCAGTCCTTCGTGCCCTGCATCCCGGAGAGGAGCCCGCCGGAGTTGTACTCGTGGGCGAGGACCTCGCCGTCGGGGTAGGTGAGGGTGTCGAGCCGGCCGAAGGAGTCGTAGGTGAAGCCCGTGGTGAAGGTGAGCTTGTCCTGCGTCTGGGGCCCGAGGTTGTGGGCCTTCATCGTCGTGGTCTCCTGGGCCACGTTGCCGAGGGCGTCGTAGGTCAGGGACTGCAGGCGGGCGCCGTCCTCGAGCGCCACCACACGGCCGGCGCCGTTGCCCGCGGCGCCCGGGGCGCCGTAGGTGTAGGCGACGTCCGGGGTGCCGGCCGGGTAGTCGATCCGCACGAGACGGTCGACGTCGTAGGCGTAGTCGATGCTCAGGCCCTCGGCGCGCAGGTTGGGCGTGACCTCGGAGACGAGGTTGCCCGCCGCGTCCCAGGACAGCTCGCGCAGCCCGCCGTCGGGCGTCTCGGTGGACAGGCGCCGGCCGAGCCCGTCGTAGGTGTGCGTGGTGAGGTTCTCGGCGCTGTCGAGGACCGAGACCAGCTGGCCGAGGGCGTCGTAGCGCATACGGGTGCGCAGCGACTCCGCGCCCGCGGGCAGCTCGTCGACGACGAGGAGGTTGTCCCGGACGTCGGTGTAGGTGACGTGCTGCTTGCCGGTGGTGGCGTCCTCGTTGCGGTTGGCGTCGGTGGTCCGGGTGACGAACAGGCCCGCCGGCACCCCGGTCACCGACCCGAACGAGTACTCCATCGTCGTGACGTGCGGCTCGTCGCCGTCGTCGCCGTTGGGCACCGAGACCTCGGCGACCTGGTCGAGGAGCGTGTACGAGGTGACGGTGGGCGGGTACGTCGACGTCGCCGTCTGGTACGTGCCGATGGTGCCGAGCGGCTCGACGATCGGGAACCACTCCCTGACCTCGCGGCCGAGGGCGTCGAACTCGACGGCGCCGGCGACGATCATCTCGTCGGTCGAGGCCTCCGCCGGGTCGCCGGCGAGGATGTCGGCGTCGTGCTTGGTCTGCGTGACCCGGCCGATGCCGTCGACGAACGCGACCGTGTCGATCGTGTCGTCGTTGAAGCGGTCGTGGTGGCGGGCGACGGCGTAGCCGTAGTCCGCTGCCGTCGGGGCGTACTCGAAGGCCACGGTCGGCGGGCCGGCCGGGTCCTGGTCGTACGGGCTGCGGATGGTCTCGAGCCGGCCGAACGCGTCGTAGGTGTAGCTCGTCGTCGCGCCGTTGGCGTCGACGCGGGCGGTGACGCGGCCGGCGGGGGAGTACGTGGCCGTCGCGGTGAGCCCGTGGCTGTCCACGACCTCGGCGACGTCGGTGTGCCGGTCGGTGTCGTAGACGTAGTCCACGGTGTAGCGCTCGCCGTCGGCGTTCTCGGGGTAGGTGATGCGGTCGTAGCTGCCCCAGGCGTCGAACTCGAGGTCGGTGACGGCGACCGCGGCGTCGTCGATGCGCTCCTCGAGGTGGATCGGCACGGCGTTGAGGCACAGGTCGGTCGAGCCGTCCCGCTCACGCAGCACGTCGCCGCCGGCGCCCACCACCGTGAAGATCGCCGGCTGGGCGACCCACGAGCTGTCGCGGCACTGCGAGTAGGTGGTGACGGAGGTGAGGTCGTCGTCGGGGTTGCCGGGCTGGCCGGGGTCGCCCTGCTCGGTCACGTTGCCGAGGTCGTCGTAGGCGAACGTCGACTCCCGCGACGTGCCCAGGTTCCCGGTGGCGTCGTACCAGGCCTGGACGACCTTGGTGCGGACCACGCCGTGGGCGTCGTCGAGGAGCGCGAGCGCCTCGGCACCGGTGGCCGGCCGGCTCACGAGAGCCTCGACCGCGTCCCCGGGAGCCGAGCTCGCCACGTTCTCGGTCAGCTCGGTGAGCATCCACGTCGACGTCGTCGACGAGAGCCGCTGCCCGGACCCGTCCCGGAGGACCTCGGAGGTGACCAGCCCGGAGTCGAAGACCGTGTCGGTGGCGTAGGCGCGCACGGTCTGGCGCAGGACGGCGGCGTCGAGGGCGCCGTCGCGCTGCTGCTCGGTGACGGCGGAGTAGCCCATCTGCTCGCGCTCGACAGGGTCGAACCGGCCGCCCTCGTAGAGGTACGTGGTGGCCTGGACGTCCGGGCCGTCGCCGGGCCGGTTGTCGTCGACCTCGACCGACGTCATGAGCCACACCGGGTAGGGCTGGTCCTCGGTGTTGCCGTCGCGGGTGTAGCCCAGGCGGATCTCGCCGCCGAGGGGGTTGGTGACGGACTGCAGGAGGTTGGTGCGGCCGCGGTTGTTGGCCCGCACGGTCATCGTGCCGTCGGCGGTGCTGCGCACGGAGTCCGGGTAGCCGTCGCCGTCGACGTCGGTGAGCTGGACCTGGGTGGAGGACAGGCTGCGCTCGTAGCTGGCGCCGGGGTTGACGATGATGTAGCAGCCGGGCCCGATCGGCGGCGGGCACAGCGGCCCGACCGGGATCATGAAGTCGAAGCCCCCGCCGAGGCCGCGGCTGCGGTCCTGGGCGGCCTGCTCGCCGAGCGGGATGTCGCCGATGAGCTCCAGCTCGCCGGTGACCATCGAGCCGTAGTCGACCTCGGGCGCGAGTCCGCTGCCGGAGCCGAAGGCGACCATCGTGCCGTCGCCGGCCTTGCGGATGCGGTCGAGGACGCCGTCGCCGTCGACGTCGACCCAGGAGTACCGGGCCTGGTCGATGCCCTCGCTGTAGGACAGGCCGCCGGAGAACTCCTTCTTGTTGTAGTTGAAGCCCAGCAGCGGACCGACGGAGCCGGAGTAGGACTCGCCGTTCTCGAACGCTCCGCCGGACCACTTCACCGCGGTGTCGGAGAACCGGTAGCCGAGGTTGAGGTAGACCGAGACGCCGTCGAGGCTCGCCACGACCTGGTCGGGCAGGCCGTCGCCGTTGACGTCGGCGAGCTCGCGCTCGAGCGGGGCGTCGGTGTCGAGGTCGGTGGCGCCCAGGCCCTCGTTCCAGTCGGCGCTCAGGGAGCCGGGGTTGGTGAACTGGGCCGTGATGCCGAGGCTCGCGCCCACGTTGGCGCCGGACTCCTGGGTCTCGGCCGCCTCGCCCTGCTGCGCCGATCCCGACGAGGTCGGCTTCTTCCCGCTGCCGGAGGTGGCGGCGGTGTCCTGGGCGGTGTTCGCGTCGCCCTTGGAGTTGCCCTTGACGTCGATCGCGGTGCCCTCGAAGCCGCCGCTGACGGCGAAGGTCGTGTCCTGACCGACGACGTCGGGGCCGTCGCCCGAGCCGGGCAGGTAGCCGCCCCGCGGGGTGGTGTAGGTGATCCGGCCGGGCGCGACGACGTCGGGGAAGGCGTCGCCGTTCATGTCGACGTAGTCGAGCAGGCCGAAGCTCGGACCGGCGCCGAAGGCTCCGGAGACGGGCCCGATGCCGGCGACGAGGCCGAAGACGGGTGCGGAGACGCCCACGCGGCGCACCGCCTGGACGCCGGCGCCGGCGGCGGAGCCGGCGACGCCGATGCTGTCGGCACCGGTGCGGGAGGAGGACATGAAGCCCGCCCCGCCGGCCAGGTTGTCCTTGATCCCGCGCCAGATCGGCACGGCGGTGACGACCCCGCCGGCCCCGACGACGTCGAGGACGTACGGGGTGAAGGTGTAGGACTCGCCCTGGGCGGGGTCCTGGTAGGTGTCGTCACCGAAGCCCGTGGGTGCGGCCTCGGGGTAGTCCGCGCGGTCGAACTCGAAGGCCTGCTCGTCGATCGCCGTGGTGGACCGGCCGTCGGCGTTGTAGCCGGCGTAGGCCCACCCGCGGTGGGCGATGGGGAAGATGGCCTGGCGCCCGGACCAGTTGAGGGTCTGGGGGACGTCGCGGTCCTGCTGCACGCCGTCGCCGTCGGTCCAGCGGAGCGAGACGTCGCTGCCCGTGATGTGGTCCGAGAGACCGGGCTCGCGCACGGTGAGGTCGAACCAGTAGTCCTCGTCGGGGTCGAGCTCGACGGTCAGGCTCGTCGACCCCGCGGTGGGCAGGCCGGCCAGCGGCGGGACGGGCACGTCGAAGGTGCCCTTGGCCACGAGCTCGCCGGGGTCGCCGTCGGCGGTGCGCTGCTTGACCGTGAGCACGACCGTGCCGGGCTCGGTCGACGCGACGGCGCCGACCTGGCCCGAGACGGTCACCGTGCGGGCCACGTCCAGGTCGGAGGCCCAGGGCTCGGCCGGGGCGGTGAGGTCGTTGCGGGGGTAGATGTCGATGTCGTAGGGCACCTCGAGCTCCAGCGCCGGCTCGTCGGCGACGAGGTCGCCGTCGAGGTCGGCGAGGACCGGGATCTCCGTCGCGCCGTCGAAGGCCTGGGTGTAGTACAGGCGAGGCGCGAACGACAGGACGGTGGGGTCGACCGGGGAGTCCGCGGCGATCCGCACGACGACCGAGTCGGCGCTGCCGGGCGTCCCGTCACCCGCGGGGACCGGGGCGGCGACGTCGATCTCGGTCGAGACTGCGACGTCGCCGGTGGCGGCGGCCGCGACCGGCACGGAGTGGACGACGGTGCCGTTGTGGATGACGAGCACGGTGAGGTCGTCGCTGGTGGCGGCGGACTTGGTGAGGGTGCCCTCGACGCGGACGGTGCCGGCCAGCGGCATGAGCACCGGGGTGTCGGGGCGCCCGGCCAGGGTGAAGTCGTCGGCGGCGGCGTACTCGGTCTGGCTCAGCCCGTTCGCGTCGCCGCCCGGGGTGCCGAGCGAGGTGTAGGTGACCACGGGGCTCCAGCGCAGGAGGTCCTCGGCGCCGTCGTCGACCGAGCCGACCCTGAAGTACAGGGCTCGGCCACGCTCGACGGCGACCGTGTCCACGCCCGTGGGCGTGGCGGTCGCGCCGGGGGTGGCCAGGTTCGCGGCCCACAGCTCGGTGCCGCGGTACTGCACGGCGGCGCGGACGCCGTCGCCGGCGTAGTCCGTCCCCGAGGGCGGGTCGAGGGTGGCGTCGCCGGTGATCTGGACGGTGCCGGTGAACGGGGCCACCCAGCGGTGGACGACGTCCTGGAGCGGGGAGCTCGCGCGCTGGAAGTCCTCGAACTCCTGCAGCGCCTCGATGCCCGCGAGGCTGGCGGTGCCGGGGTCGATGGGGACGGCGGTGCCGGAGCTGTCGTCGCGGAACTCCACCCCGCCGCTGCCGTCGGGGGTGTTGAACCAGACCTTGCCGGCGCTGACGTAGTCGGGCCGGCCGTCGTTGTTGACGTCGGTGAAGTACTGCTCGCCGATGGAGACGTCGGCGGCGATGTTGAACTGCACGGAGACGCCGAAGTAGGCCTCCGGGCCGCCGGAGATGCCGACGGACGCCTCGGTGGAGAGGGTGCCGATGCCGACGACGGGCTTCGCGGGGCCGAAGGTCGTGGTGCCCCCGGGACCGGAGGTGTTGAGGCGGTACTGCACGCCGGCGCCGGTGATGTTGCTGCGGAAGACCTTGTCGGGCAGGAGGTCGCCGTTGAGGTCCATCATCTCGACCAGGCCGCCGGTGCCGCCGCCGCTGACGGAGATCGACCCGCCGAAGGAGCCGGTCTTCGACGGAGCCGTCGCGTTGAAGCCGATGTAGGCGTGTCCGTCGCCGCTGTTGGTCTCCGAGGCGCCGAGGGCGGAGAGCTCGACACCGCCGAGGAGGGTCTGGTTGAGGTCGTTCGCGCCGCCGCCGGCACCGGTGGTCCAGGTGGCATCGCCGGCGAAGCCGTCGTAGGTGCCGGTGTCGTACCCGACCTCGTCGTAGTAGGTGAAGGTGTGGGACCCGGCGACGGCGTCGTCGGAGCCGACCTGCTCGACGGTGCGCAGGAGCGACTTGCCGAACGCCTCCTCGGTGTACGTGAGGTTCCAGGCCTTGACCAGCGTCCCGTAGGTGGTCCGGGCGGTGCCGTCGGCCGCGGGCGTGCCGTGGCGGACCTCCACCCGGCGGAGCAGGTCGGAGGTCACCTCGAGCGCACCGGTGGAGGCGTCGACGACGACGTCCGGCCGGCGCTCGGTCACGCCGAGGTCGCCGTCGCGGAGGAAGACGATCTCGTAGGCGGGGTCGTCCGGGACGCCCGCGGCGAGGGAGCCGGTGTACCGGATCGAGCGGGGGTAGAAGCCGGTGCCGAGGGTGGCGTCCTCGGCGCCGACGCCGGTGCCGGCGGGCTTGTCGTAGGTGATCCGCATGATGTTGCTGGAGATGTCGCGGACCCCGGACAGGCCCCACCGCACGGCGTTGCCGGCGTCGTCGGTGAGGATCGCCTGCGGGTCGCGCGTGCCCTCCGGCGTGCCGCCGTAGTACCGGGTCGTCCCGGTCTTGTCGGTGACCTCCCACCAGTAGGTGCTGGGGCTGTCCCCGTGACGGACGATGCGCTCCCACTCGGTCTCGACGCGGCGGGTCCAGTCGGCCTTGTCGCCCTCACGGTCGACGAAGGGGAACCGCACGGCCGTGGGGCTGAGCTGGTCGCCGTCGAGGAGGTAGGTCTCGCTCTCGACGTCGCGCTCGCCCTCCGGCCCGCACATGGCACCGGCGGCCGGGCAGAACAGCGGAGTGCCCCAGCGGGTGTCGACCTCGACGGCGCCGAGACCGAGGTCCCAGCCGGTGCCGAGCCAGCCGTTGCCGCCACCGGAGTCGTACGCCAGCTCGAGCGTGGGCTCGACGCCGGCCCGGCCGGCCGGGACGCCCAACGGGTGGCTGAGCGCCGCGCCGCCCTGGTTGTCCGCCTCCGGCGGCGCCACCAGGTCGAGGTTCTCGGTCGGGTCCGCCAGCTGCAGGCCCTCGAGGGTGTCCTCGCCCAGCTCGGCCGGGGTGATCTGCGGCTCCTGGCCGAGCGTGGCGGGCTCCGCCCCGGAGAGCACCTCCGACGTGGCCGGTGGGGCGGTCGCCACCAGGGACAGCACCAGCAGGGTGCTCAGTCCGAGCAGCGAGAGGGGACGGCGGGGGGAACGGCTGAGGCGGGGGGAACGGGCGCGGCGGGTCGTGCGGGGGCTCGGCACGGGGGGACTCCTGGCGGGACCGGTGGTGCGGTACGGCGGTCACCGAGTGCCGTTGCCGGGCGCGCAGAGGCTGGCGCTTCCAAGGGGTCCGGACCGGCACGTCGGGGTGCTCGGCGTGGCTCCCCCCCGGTGCGCACGACGAAGACGTCCCGCCACGACCGGTGCGTTCTCCGGAGGCGACGGAAAAAGGCTGCGGGTGGATTCGCCGACCGCCGGCCGGCTGAGCCACCGTCCTACGAAACGGACACTAGCGGCACCCCGTGCGAGGCGTAAAGGTTTCGTCCCGGCGCAGGTCAGCGGTCCGGCAGGAAGACAGCGGTCACCCGGCCGTCGTCGCGGACGAGCGCGCCGGCGGGCAGGCGCGCGAACGCATGGGCCTGCAGCGCGTCGCCGGCCGAGCCGGCCACGTTGAGGACGAGCACCACGTACACGGTGAGGAACAGCTCCGCCGGCAGGTCGCGCAGCAGGTCGAGCAGCACCAGGCCCCACAGCACCACCGGGGTCAGCGCGACGACGACGGCCTGGCGCCGCGAGATCAGCGCCGGGCTCCCCGTGACGAGGTACGGCAGGCGGACGGCGAACGTCGGGCGGACCTTCGTCAGCCACCAGAGCACCGCGCCGTGCGTGGCCTCGTGCACCACCATGTAGACGACGCAGGCCGCCACGGTGACCGCCGCGACGACGGCCGGGTGCCAGGAGCCGTCGAGCGGCAGGTCCAGCAGGAGGGCGGCCGCGACGAGCCCGGCGACGGCGGCCGCGAAGCCGACCTGGATCGTCACCGCCGCGCGGGGGTCCTCCTTGAGGTCGAGCGTGCTGTGCAGGCGGTAGCCCACCGGCACCTCGGTCGGGGCCGTGCTCGCGGCGCTCATCGTCGTCCGTCCGTCGTCGTCCGGTCCACTCTGCCGCCGGCCCCCGCCCCTGGACAGGCCCGAAGGTCCTGGTCAGCAGCGTGCGGGCCACACCCGCCTCACGGCCCGCGCCCACACGCCCACGCCCACCCACGCCCACACGCCCACGCCCACACGCCCACGCCCACCCACGCCCACACGCCCACCCACGCCCACACGCCCACGCCCACCCACGCCCACCCACGCCCACACGCAGAAGACTCCGTCAGGCGATGGCTGACGGAGTCTTCTGGTCGGTGCTCGGTGCTCGGTGCTCGGTGCTCGGTGCTCGGTGCTCGGTGCTCGGGTGGTTGAGTTCGCCTCACACCAGGACGTCGTCCTCCACGGCGCGGCCGATCGGGTGGTTGGGCACGAACAGCCCGTCCGGGTCCACCACGGAGCGGATCGCGGTGAGGCGCTGCCACGCCTCGACGTCGTACCCGGTCCGCGGGTCGACGGCGTCCTCGGCGAAGTTGAGGTAGGTGCGCCCGTTGGCCCAGCCGGCCAGCGCCGACATCAGCGCGTCCGCGTCGGCCTGCCCCGCGGCGGCCATCTCCGGGGTCGCGGCGAGCCCGCCGCCGAAGGCGAGGAAGTCGCCGACGAACCGGTCGAGCGCGCCACCGCCCTCGTGCCGGCGGCCGACGGCCCCGCCGAGCTGGCGCAGCTCGGCCATCAGGAGGCTCGAGGTGGAGCCCGGACCGACCTCGGCGAGGAAGGCGTCCACCGCGGTGTCGGGGAAGGAGCCGAGCATCGCGGTGCCGGAGACGAGCGGCATGGGCTCCTCCGGGTCCATGTGCAGCCGGGCGAGCGAGGCCGCCGGCACCCGGGCGAAGGTGTCGACCTCCGGGTGCAGCGCCCGCAGCTCGCCGAGGATCTCGCGGGCCCGTTCGTCGGTGCCGAGCACGGCGCCGTCGATGATGGCGATGTGCCGGCCGCGCAGGAAGTCCGGCAGCTCCGGCAGCGGCGGGAGCTTCATCATCCGGAAGGACGTGGTGACCTCGTCCGGGGCTCCCGGCGCCCAGGCGGACCAGGTACGCAGGACCTGCTCGGCGTCGGCGGCGTCCCACAGCAGGAACCCCGCGTACGCCGTCGCGATCGGGTACAGCCCGAACTCGAGAGCGGTGACGACGCCGAACCCGCCGCCGCCCCCGCGCAGCGCCCAGAACAGGTCGGGGTCGTGCTGGGCGTCGGTGCGCACGATCTCCCCGTCGGCCGTGACGAGCTCGACCGCGGTGAGGCTGTTCGCGGCGAGCCCGAGCTTGCGGGCGTACCAGCCGAGGCCGCCGCCGAGGGAGTACCCGGCGATCCCGACGTCGGGGGAGGAGCCGTGCAGCGTGGCCAGGCCGTGGGCGGCCGCGGCCTCGACGGCGGGCAGCCACACGGTGCCGCCGCCCACGCGGGCGGTGAGCCGGTCGGGGTCGACCCGCACGTCGTTCATCGCGCCGGTGCGGACCAGGACGACGTCGTCGAGGCCCTGGGCGGCGAGCGGGCCCGGGTTGTGGCCGGTGCTCTGCGGGGCGACCCGCAGTCCGGCGGCGCGGGCCGCCCGCACGACGGCGGCGACCTCGGCGGCGCTGGTGGGGGAGGCGACGGCTGCCGGGCGCTGGTCCACGCCGCAGCTCCACGCGAGCCGGGCCGCGTCGTACCCGGGGTCGCCGGGCAGGTGCAGGGCGCCGGTGCCGGCGGTGCGCAGGGTGGTGGGGGAGAGCAGGTCGATGGTCACGGTGGTTCCTTCGTCGGTGGTGTCCGGTTGACGTCACCACCATCGCGAGCAGCGCTTGCGCGGCACTTGCGGTCGACTTGCGGCCTGCCGCCCCCAGGGGCGACCGGCTCCGGGGCCCTGCATGATGGGGCAGGTGAGAGCCCAGACCGCCGCCGGCTGGAACCTGCCCGACATCGAGCCCGGGCAGCTCGGCGTCGGCGCGCTGACGGTGCTTGCCGGGTACCTGCTCTCCCGGCTCCTGCGTGCGGGCCTCCAGCGGTACTGGCGCTGGCGTGGCCGCAGCCCGAGCTTCACCGCCGTCTTCTCGGCCATGGCCGGCTGGCTGCTGCTCGGCCTCGCGATCGGTGCGGGCCTGACGATCGCGTTCCCCAGCGTGCAGCCGATCAACATCCTCGGTGGGCTCGGCGTCATCTCGATCGCGGCCGGCATCGCGTTCCAGGAGGTGCTCGGCAACCTCTTCGCCGGGGTCCTGCTCATCAGCCGTGAACCGTTCCGGGCCGGCGACCAGATCGCCATCGGTGACGTGCGCGGGACCGTCGTCGAGATCAACCTCCGCGAGACGGTCGTGCGCACCTTCGACGGCCGGCGCGTCCTCATCCCCAACGCCACGATGAGCAGCGGCGTCCTCACCGTCCAGACGGGTTACGAGAAGGTGCGCACGTCGGTGGTCGTCGGGGTGGCCTACGACGCCGACCTGGAGCGGGCGCGGGCCCTCGCGCTCGCGGCGATCGACGGCCTGAGCACGGTGGCCGACGACCCGCCGCCCCAGGCGCTCATCACCGAGCTCGGTGCCTCGACGATCAACATCGAGCTGCGGTTCTGGTCGGGCGCCCGTCAGCTCGAGACGCTCGAGGCGCAGGATCAGGTGATCGCCGCCGTCATCCGGGCGCTGAGCGACGCCGACATCTCCATGCCCGCGGACATCCGGGTGCTGGAGTCCTCGCCCAGCTTCACCGCGGCGCTCGCGGGCATCGGCCGGGACGGCGCCCGGGCGACGCGGCGGGGCGAGGACGACGGCAGGGCGACGCGGCAGGCTGACGACGGCGGCGGAACGACGCGACGCGACGGGGCCGACGGCGGTGCGACGCGGCAGGCTGGCGACGACGGCGGAACGACGCGACGCGAAGGGGCCGCCGGCCCCTCCGGCGACCGGTCGTAGCTGACGTCGCGTCCCTACGGCGCGAAGAGGGTCGTCGCGAAGCTATAGCGGGACGCGCGGTAGAGGTGCACCCCGTGCTCGATCGGACGCCCGGCCGGGTCGTAGGCGGTGCGCTCCATGGTGAGCAGCGCTGCGCGCGGCTTCTCCCCGAGGACCCGCGACTCTGCGGCCGTCGCGGCGCGCGCCCCGATCTGCTGGCGGGCGAGGTGAATCTCCACGCCCTGGGAGCGCAGCGCGGCGTACAGCCCCACGTCCGCCAGCTCGTCGTAGGTCGGCGCGATCTCGCGCGGGAGGTGGTTGGTCATGAGCGCCAGCGGCTCACCGTCGGCGAAGCGCAGCCGGCGCACGGTGACGACCTGGGCGTCGGCGGGCAGCTCCAGGGCCGCCGCCACCTCGGGCGCCGCCGCGCCCACGCTGTACTCCAGCACCGAGGTGCTGGGGTGACGCCCCGCGTTGGCGAGGTCGTCGTAGAGGCTCGTGAGCTCGACCTTCCGGCGCACCCGCACGGGCGCCACCTGAGTCCCCACGCCGCGCCGGCGCACGAGCATCCCCAGGTCGACCACCTCCTGCAGCGCCCGGCGGGCCGTGGGCCGGGAGACGCGCAGACGGTCCGCCAGCGCGATCTCGTTCTCCAGCCGCTCGCCGGGCGCGAGCTGGCCGGACTCGATGCTGCGCTCGATGGCCTTGGCCATCTGGTGGTAGAGCGGCACCGGGCTCGTGCGGTCCAGCTCGATGTGCAGCTGCGTCCCCTTGTCAGACATGGGCCCCGGTTCTTCGTCGGACGGATCGGACACGGCTTTGTGTCCGGACATTAGGAGGATCGTACCTGTTCTGCGCGGACCATGTGAGGTGGTGGCGACCGGCGTCGGAGGACGGGGGACGGCCGCGGCACTGTCGATCTCACGCCAGGACCAGCGCTCCAGGCATGTCAGGACAAAGTTTGACTTCGGTGCCCTTGTCAGGGCAGAGTTCCCCTGACGCCGTCGGAGCCGCCCGGCCCAGCGGCGATGTGACTATGCGGCACGGACCGCGAGGACGAGGAGGTGCCGCGGTGGGGATCGACGTCCTGACGGTCGGCCGGAGCGGTGTCGACATCTACCCCCTGCAGACCGGCGTGGGGCTGGAGGACGTCACCAGCTTCGGCAAGTACCTCGGCGGCAGCCCGATGAACGTGGCCGTGGCCTCCGCCCGGCTCGGCAGCAGCGCCGCCATCCTCACCGGCGTGGGCGACGACCCGTTCGGGCGCTACGTCCGCCGGGAGATGCGCCGGCTCGGCGTCGACGACGCGCACGTGGTGACGTCCACGGAGTACGCCACCCCGGTGACGTTCTGCGAGATCTTCCCGCCGGACGACTTCCCCCTGTACTTCTACCGCCGCCCCTCCGCCCCCGACATGCAGATCCGCCCCGAGGACGTGCCCGTCGACGTCGTGCGCAAGGCCCGGCTCCTGTGGCTCTCCGGCACGGGGCTGTCGGAGGAGCCGAGCCGCTCCGCGCACCACGCCGCCCTCGCCGTCCGCGGCCGGGCCCGGCACACCGTGCTCGACCTGGACTACCGCCCGATGTTCTGGGAGTCCCCGCTCCAGGCCCGCGAGCAGCTGCGCGCCGCGCTCGCCGGCGTGACGGTCGCCGTCGGCAACCGCGAGGAGTGCGAGGTCGCCGTCGGCGAGCGTGACCCCGAGCGTGCCGCGGACGCCCTCCTCGAGGCCGGCGTCGAGCTCGCCGTCGTCAAGCAGGGCCCGGCCGGGACGCTCGCGAAGACCAGCGAGGAGCGGGTCGAGGTGCCGCCCACGCCCGTGACCACCTTCAACGGCCTCGGCGCGGGGGACGCGTTCGGCGGCTCCCTCGTCCACGGGCTCCTGTCGGGCTGGTCGCTGCGGCACACCAGCGAGGCCGCCAGCGCGGCCGGGGCGATCGTCGCCTCCCGCCTGGAGTGCTCCACCGCGATGCCCACCGCCGCCGAGCTCGAGGCCGTCCTCGCCGGCACCCCCGTGGCCGAGCTCAACCAGACCCGGACGGCCGCCCGATGACCACCACCGAGGCCACCCTGGCCGCCGAGCTGGCCGAGATCCTCCGGATCCGCGCCACCGACCCCGGGCGCATCGCCGCCGCCCTGCACGAGCGGCCCCGCGGCCGCGTCCCGGCCGGGGAGAAGCTCATGATCATCGCCGCGGACCACCCCGCCCGCGGGGCGCTCGCCGCCGGCCCGGAGCCCGCAGCGATGGCGGACCGGCGCGACCTGCTGCGCCGCTGCGTCGAGGCCCTCGCCCGGCCCGGCGTGCACGGCTTCCTCGGCACCGCCGACCTCGTCGAGGACCTCACCCTCCTCGGGGCGCTGGACGGCAAGCTCGTCTACGGCTCGATGAACCGCGGCGGGCTGGCCGGCGCCTCGTTCGAGATCGACGACCGCTTCACCGGCTACGACGCCCGCGGCGTCGTCGCCTCGGGCCTCGACGGCGGCAAGATGCTCCTGCGCATCGACCCCGCCGACCCGGCCAGCGCGCGCGCCCTCGAGGCCGCCGCGCACGCCGTCGACACCCTCGCCGAGGCCGGGGTCACCGCCATGGTCGAGCCGTTCATCTCCCGGCGTGACGCCCGCGGCCGGGTCGTCAACGACCTCAGCCCCGAGGCCGTCATCACCTCGATCGCCATCGCGTCGGGCCTGGGCCGGACCTCGGCGTACACGTGGCTGAAGCTGCCCGTCGTCGCGGACATGGAGCGCGTCATGGCCGCCTCGACCCTGCCGGCCCTCATCCTCGGCGGGGACGTCGACCCCGACGCCGGGGCCGCCCGCGCCGGCTGGGCCCGGGCGCTGGCCATCCCCTCGGTGACGGGCCTGGTCATCGGCCGCTCCCTGCTCTACCCGCCCGGCGACGACGTCGCCGGCGCCGTCGACGCCGCCGTGGAGGTCATGAGGTGACCGTGAGCGAGATCCTCCTGCGCGCCGGCACCACCGGCCACGGCCCGTACTCGGTGGACGTCACCCCCGAGCGGGCCGGGTGGGCCTTCAGCGGCCTCAAGGTCCTCGAGCTGGCGCCGGGCGGGATCCACGAGCTCGCCACCGGCGACGACGAGCTGCTCGTCCTGCCGCTCGCCGGCGGGTGCGTCGTCGAGGTGCTCGAGACGCCCGGCGGTGGGGCTCCCGGCGTTGGTGCTCAGGACGGCGGGGCTCCCGACGGCGCCGCCCTCCTCGAGCTCCACGGCCGCCCCGACGTCTTCACCGCCGTGACCGACTTCCTCTACCTGCCCCGCCGGACCACCGCCGTGATCACCGCCCCCGACGGCGCCCGGCTGGCCCTGCCGACGGCGCGCGCCACCCGGGACCTGCCCGTGTCCTACCAGCGGGCGGACGCCGTGCGCACCGAGCTGCGCGGCGCCGGGGCGGCCTCCCGCCAGGTCAACAACTACGCCCTCGGCAACGACGTGCGCACCGACCACCTCCTCGTCTGCGAGGTCCTCACCCCGGCCGGGAACTGGTCCTCCTACCCCCCGCACAAGGACGACGAGCACACCGACGACGAGCGCGAGCTCGAGGAGATTTACTACTTCGACGTCGCCGCCGGCCCCGACGGTCCCGGCTTCGGCTTCCACCGCTCCTACGGCTCGCCGGGCCGGCCGCTCGACCTGGCCGCCGAGGTGCGCGCCGGCGACGTCGTCCTCACGCCGCACGGCTACCACGGTCCGTCGATGGCGGCCCCGGGGTACGACCTGTACTACCTCAACGTCATGGCCGGCCCCGCCGACGACGGCGCCTGGCTCATGACCGACGACCCGGCGCACCACTGGGTGCGCGGCACGTGGGAGCGCGAGCAGGTCGACCCCCGTCTGCCGATGACCCGTCCTGCGCAGGAGGCACGATGACCACCCCCGACGCCGACCGGCCCACCGTCCGCCTCACCGTGGGCCAGGCCCTGCTGCGGTTCCTCGCCAACCAGCACACCGAGCGGGACGGCGTCGAGCGGCCCCTCGTCGCCGGCGTCATGGGGATCTTCGGCCACGGCAACGTCGCCGGGCTGGGGCAGGCGCTCGCCGAGAACCACCTCGACCCCGAGCCGGCCGAGCGCACGGTCCCGTACTACCTCGCCCGCAACGAGCAGGCCATGGTCCACACCGCCGTCGGGTACGCCCGCACCGGAGCGTCCGCCGCTGTACCGGCCCGGCGAGGCGTACACCTTCCTCGGCGGCACCGACGCCCTCGGCGGCACCCGGCTCTACCTCAGCTGGCGCTCGCCGGGCACCGTGAGCGTCGGTCTCCGGCTGGAGTAGCCGCGGGCCATCCGCCGTGATGTGGCAACAGTCGGGGAGGTTTCGACGGCTCAGAGCGGCTGTTTCTTCCCCAGTCCGCCAGTTCTTCCCCGCTCGGCGACCCCGGCTGTCGGGCGGCGAAACGGCACCTGCCCCGGACGGCAGCGGCTGGCACCGGCGAAGCTCAGCCGGCGAAGCTCAGCCGGCGCGGTGGAACCTCAGCCGGCGAGGCTGCGCAGGTACGCGAGCGAGGTGGCGACGTCGCCCACCGGCCCCTCGCCGTCGGGGGCGCCGCCGAGGATGGTGTCCTGCTCGAGCACGTACCAGCCGTCAAACCCGGCGGCCGCGAGGTCACGGACGATCGACGCGAGGTCGACGTCGCCCTGGCCGAGCGGGACGTAGATGCCGCGCCGGACCGCCTCCGTGTAGGTGAGGTCGCCGGCCCGGACCGAGTCGGCCAGGTCGGCGCGCACGTCCTTGGCGTGGACGTGGTTGATGCGCGCGGCCCAGTCACGGGCGAGCTCGGCCGGGTCGGTGCCGCCGATGAGGAGGTGGCCGGTGTCCAGGCACAGCGGCACGGCGGAGCCCTCGAGCACGCGCAGGACCTCGGCGCGCTGCTCGATCATCGTGCCGACGTGCGGGTGCAGGCTGGCGCGGATCCCGCGGCGGGCAGTCACCTCGGTGAGGCGGTCGAGGTTGGCCAGCAGCGTGGCCCAGCCGTCGTCGTCGAGCTCGGGACGCTCGTCGTAGCCCTCCTGGCCGGTGGCCGCGGCGAGGACGAGGACGTCGCCGCCGGCGGCCTCGAAGCTGTCCAGCTCGCGCTCGACCTCCGGCACGGGGTCGTGGCCCGGGTCGTGCAGCACGACCGGCACGAACGCGCCGACCGCCTTGAGGCCGTACGGGGAGATGGCAGCGGCGCGCTCGGCCGGGGCCTCGGGCAGCCACCCCTGGGGGCCGAACTCGGTGGCCTCGAGACCGACGTCGCGCATCTCGGTCAGGACCCGCTCGGGGGTGAGCTGGTGGCCCCAGCCGGGCACCTCGCACACGCCCCAGCTGATGGGCGCTCCGGCGATCCTCATACCGTCTCCTTCTCCATGGGGGCGGAGGACCGCAGTCGCACGGTCTCCCCGGTGGCGGCGCTGAGCGTCGCCGCGTCGGCGAGCTCGAGGGCGGCGCGGCCGTCCGCGAGCGTGGGGCTCGGCGCCTCGCCGGCAGTGATCGCCGTGACGAAGTGGTCGAGCTCGCGGGCGTAGGCGGTGGCGTACCGCTCGAGGAAGAAGTCGAGGTACGGCCCCGTGGCCGCGCTCGTCGTCGCCCCGTGGTGGCGCACCGTCGTCGCCCGCACGTTGCCCACCTCGAGCGAGCCGAGCGGGCCGAAGACCTCCAGCCGCTGGTCGTAGCCGGTGGCGCAGTGGCGCGAGTTGACGATCGTCACGACGGCGCCGCTCTCGGCGACGAGGGTCGTGACGGCGCCGTCGACGTCGGGCTCCGGCACCGTGCCGAGACGCTGGCCGACGGCGTGGACGGAGGCGATCTCGCCGACGAGGAAGCGGGCCATGTCGAGGTCGTGGATGGCCATGTCGCGGAACAGACCGCCCGAGCTGGCCACGTACTGCGCCGGCGGCGGGGCGGGGTCGCGGCTGACGATCGTCACCTGCTCGACCTCGCCCACCTCGCCCGACCGGGCGCGGACCTCGGCGAAGGCCGGGTCGAAGCGGCGGTTGAACCCGACCATGACGCGCCGGGCGTCCCCGCCCACCGCCGCGATGCACGCATCGACCCGGGCGATGTCGAGGTCGACCGGCTTCTCGACGAGGACCGCCTTGCCCGCGGCGACGGCGGCGGTGAGGTGCTCGACGTGCAGCGCGGTGGGGGAGCCGACGATGACGGCGTCGACGTCACCTGCGGCGTAGACGTCGGAGACGTCGGTCGTGGAGCGGGCGCCGAACCGGGTCGCCAGCCGGCCGGCGGCCTCGAGATCGGGGTCCGCCACGAGCGCCAGGCTCGCGCCGGGGTGGGCGGCGATCGAGGCGCCGTGGACCGCGCCGATCCGGCCGGCTCCGATGAGGGCGAAACGCAGCACCGGGACTTCCCTTCCTTGGGTGGTCGCCGTCGGCACGAGCGGCCGGGCTTTGTCAGTACGTCCGGACAAGCGTAGCAGCGGGTCGGTGTGCCGTGCGGACCGTGCCCCACGTCCGGTCCGCACTGGTGCCCGGACTGCTCAAGGGGTGGATCCGCTACGACACCGAGACGTTCGACGATCCCGACCCCGGGCTCGTCCGGGCGGTGGTCGAGGCGCCCGTCGACCCGACGGAACGCTGACGGTGCTCCTCGACAGCCACGTCCTGCTCTGGTGGACGACCGACGACGCGCGGCCGGGACCGTCCGCCCGCGCGGCGATGGCGTCCTCGGCGCGACCGTCGTTCTCGGCGGCGAGCATCTGGGAGCTGCTGCTCAAGGTCCGCAAGGGCCGCGTTGGACCTGCCGGACTCCTTCGAGGCCGACCTCCTGCGGAGCGGGCTGACCGAGCTCCCCGTCACGGCGGGGCATGCCCGGGCGATGCTCGCCCTGACGGGCCTCGACGGCCACGACCCGTTCGACAGCCTGCTCGTCGCGCAGGCTCGGGCTGGGCGCCTGGGGTTCTTGACGGCCGACCGCGTGCTGCTCGGCGTGGGTCTGCCGTTCGTCGTCGACGCCGCTGAGGGGCTCAGGCGAGCGCGCCGCGCACCACCAGGCCGAGCACGGGCCGCGGGTCGGTCTCGTCGTGGCGGGCGACCCGGTGCAGGAGCAGGCCCTCGAAGCATGCGGCGACGGCGGCTGCCGCGTTGCGCGGGTCGCGGGCGCCGAGGGTGGCGAGGCTCGCGACCCCCATCGCCTCGAGGATCCCGCGTCCGCGCGAGAGCACCTCGCGGAGCGGTGGGTCGTGGCTGGCCTCGAGGAACAGGACGAGCCGGGCCGTCGTCGGGACGCGCGCCGGCCCGGTGAGGAGCTCGAGGAGGCTGCTGAGGCCCTCGACGAACTCCTCGGGCGTGGACGGCTGGGTGAACGTCGTGCCGACCCCGGGCAGCTCGCGCTCGAGGATCCGCACGGCCACCCCTTCCAGGAGGGCGCGTCGCGTGCGGAAGGAGTTCGACGTGGAGCCCTTGGGCAGGCCGGCCCGCTCGTCCACCCGCACGTGGGTGAGGGAGCGCAGCCCCTCGGTGCCGAGCAGCTCGACGGCGGCGTCGAGCGCCCTGGTCCTCGTCGTCGTCACGCTGGGCACTATAACAGTAGTGGCGCTACGGTGTTCGGACGGCAACGATGCCCAGTTGAGGGAGACGCCCATGCACGAGTGGATTCTGACTTCTCAGGCGGGGGAGGCGTTCACCATCCGCATCGGCGACGACGGCCGGATCGCCGACGTGGAGGGGCCCTGGCCCACTGAGCCCGGTGCGGAGATCGTGCTCGAGGGCGATCTGCCCGCCCACGCCTCGGCGCTGGATGCCCCGGAGTCGGTGCGGGCCGACGCCCTCGCTCACGGGTTGGACGTGTGCTTCCACAGCGAGAACCCGTGCCGGACCTGCTACTGCGACGGGTCCGGGCGGCTGATCCGCTGCGTCGCGATGTGCTGACGGGGCCGTCGTGGAGCGTCTCACCACCGACCGCGCCGCGCCGAACGGGACCTCGCAGGTCGCCGGCCGCGCACCCCACGGCGACGTCGCGGAGGCCGACGACGCGGCGCAGGAGTACCTCGACGCGTGCCTCGACTCCCTCGCCCGCGACCGCGACGCGCCGCTGCCCGAGCCGGAGACCTTGCGTGGCCTCCTCGGTGGGCCGCTGAGCGTCGGGCACGAGGTCCTCGACGACGGCGTCGCTCCGGCCCGCGCGTTGTGCCCGGACGGCTCGAGCGGCGACTGCTGGCGCGAGCAGCGGCGCGCGGGAGGCCGCACGTACTGGGTGTGGGTCTGCAGCTGCCACTGAGTGTCGGGGTGGTGGCCGCCACCGGCCGCTGAGCCGTCGGGTGTGTTCGTTCCGACCCCTCCTCCTCCGATGTCCCCGGGCGGCGATAGCGTGGCACCTCATCGCTTCCACCGAACGAATCGAGCCCCGCATGTCCGACAGCTCCGTCACCGTCTCGCGCACCGTCGCGGCGCCCGTCGAGACGGTCTGGGACGTGGCCACCGACCTCGAGGCCATGCCGGGCACCATGTCCGCGATCGCGCGCGTCGAGGTCCTCACCGGTGGCGACCCGTTCGACGTCGGCACGCGCTGGCGTGAGACCCGCGTGATGATGCGCCGGGAGGCCACCGAGGAGATGACCGTCACGCACGCCGAGCGGCCCTCGTCCTACACGGTCGAGGCCGACAACCACGGCGTGCACTACGTCTCCACATTCACGTTCACCCCGCTCGACGCCGTGCGCACGGAGGTCACGCTGACCTTCAGCGGCGAGCCCACCAAGCCGCAGAACCCGCTGGCCAGGGCGATGGGCAGGTTCGGCCTGAAGATGGTGAAGCGGGAGCTCGAGAAGGACCTCACCGACCTGGCCGCCGCGGCCGAGGCGGCAGCCCGGCGCGGCTGACGCCGGTCGACCTCACACCGGCACGACGGGTGCCGGCTCGGCCTCGAGGTGGAAGATCTCGGCGAACCGCGTCAGTGCCGCCGGGTCGCCGTCGAGCACGTGGACGACGCCGGTCCGCACCGCATCGTCCGGGGACACCCGGCCCGCGATCACCTCACGGATCGCCGGGCCCGCGGCGAAGGTGAGCGCAGCGCCGTCGGTCGGGCCTCGGGTGACGGTGAGGTCGCCGTCGTCGACCGTCAGGGTGAGGACGACGTCGCCCACGTGGACGACGAAGGTGCCCACCCACCCGGCCGCGGCCGCCGGGCGGAACGCCGTGCGGAAGGCCATGGTCATCGAGTCGGGCGTGACGACGTCGTCCGCCCCTGGCTCGCCCATGGCGCGGAAACCCCACCGCCCCAGCGCGAGGACGACGTCCTCGAGACCCCGGCCGTACTCCGTGAGGTCGTAGACGAGGCCGTGGGCGAGCGGGACCCGACGGACCACCCCGGCCGCCTGGAGCTCCTTGAGCCGGGTGGCGAGGATGTTCGTGGGGATGCGGGGCAGGCCGGCCTTGAGGTCGGAGTAGCGGCGCGGGCCCACGAGCAGGTCGCGGACGATGAGCAGGGCCCACCGCTCGCCGACCAGCTCGAGGGCCGTCACCACCCCGCAGTACTGCCCGTAGGTGCGTGCCGCCATGTCAGGCCTGCGACGCCTGCCCGTCGCCTCCGGCGCCCTGCTGCGCCATGAACGCCTCGGGTCCCTGCTCCGCGGCCATCGGGTGCATCCACAGTGCCGAGAAGAGGTTGCCGTCCGGGTCCTCGAAGTCGCGGGCGTACATGAACCCGTAGTCCTGGGGCGGTCGCGGCTCGGCGCCGCCGGCGGCGAGTGCGCGGTCGAGGATCGCGTCGACCTCGTCGCGGCTCTCGCGGCTGAACGCCGTCTCCACCTGCAGGGAGGTGCGGGGGTCGGCGATGGGCTTGTCGGTGAAGGTGGCGAAGAAGTCGCGGGTGAGGATCATGAGGTAGATGTGGTCGTCGATGACGACGCACGCGGCGTTCTCGTCGGTGAAGTTCTCGTTGATGCGCCAGCCCAGGCCGGTGTAGAACGCCTTCGCGCGCTCGAGGTCGGTGGTGGGCAGGTTGACGAAGAGCTCGGTGGCCATGATGTCTCCCTTGACGTGGCGGGTGCGCCGCTCTCGTGCGACGACATCATGGTTGCTAAAAACAAGTGTGCTTGTCAATAGCAAGTGCGGTTCGTGGGGCCCTCCCGCGACGCGTCGGACGCCCGACGGGCCGGCCGGCGAGAGCCGACCGGCCGGAGCGGTCCCGCCCCGGCTAGAGGACGGCCTGCAGGAACGCCTGCGTCCGCTCCTCGCCGGGGTTGGAGAACATGACCCCGGGCGGGGCGTCCTCCACGATCCGTCCCTGGTCGAACATGAGCACGCGGTCGGAGACCTCGGCGGCGAACTGCATCTCGTGGGTGACGATGAGCATGGTGATGTCGGTGCTGCGCGCGACGTCACGGAGGACGCCGAGCACCTCGCCGACGAGCTCGGGGTCGAGCGCGGAGGTGACCTCGTCCAGCAGCAGGATCTCGGGGTCCATCGCCAGGGCGCGCGCGATGGCGACGCGCTGCTGCTGCCCGCCCGACAGGCGCGTCGGGTGCGCGTCCGCCTTGTCCGCCAGGCCCACCTGGTCGAGCAGCTCGCGCGCCCGCCGCTCGGCCTCGGACCTGGACCGCCCGAGCACGTGGATCGGCGCCTCGGTGATGTTCTCCAGCACGGTCATGTTGGGGAACAGGTTGAACTGCTGGAAGACCATGCCGATCTTCCTCGTCATGCGGGCGACGTCCTTCGGGCGCCGCTCCACCCGGCGCCCGCCCCGGAGCTCGTGCGTGAGCGGGTCGCCGTCGACATGGATGAAACCTCCGGTGAGGTGCTCGAGGGTCATCACCAGACGCAGGATCGTCGTCTTGCCCGAGCCCGAGGGGCCGATGAGCGTGACACGCTCGCCCGTCGCCACCTCGAAGTCGAGCCCGTCCAGCACGGTGTGGTCGCCGAACTTCTTGACGACGTTCTCGAACCGCAGGGCGGGGACGGCGGTGGCACCGTCGGGGCTGTCAGTAGCGTGCAAGGCGTGCTTCCAATCTCCTGAGGAGGACGGACGTGGGGTAGCTGGCAGCGAGGAAGATCAGGCCCGCCAGCGTGAAGGCCTCGACGTAGACGAACGTGCGGGACCCGTACACCTCCGCCCGGCTGACCATCTCCACGACGAAGATGACCGTGAGGAAGGGGGTGTCCTTGAACATCGAGATCACCCAGGTGCCCAGGGCGGGCACGGTGGTGCGCAGCGCCTGCGGGATGATCACCTTGCGCCAGGTGCGGGTGGGGGACATCGACAGCGCGGTGGCCGCCTCCCACTGCCCGCGCGGCACGGCGTCGATCCCGGAGCGGTAGACCTCGGCCATGTAGGTGGCGTAGTGGATCCCCAGGACGGCGATGCCGATGGTCAGGGCGTCCAGCTCGCTGAAGACGTAGTAGACGAAGAGCAGCTGGATGACGATCGGGGTCATCCGGATGAACTCCATGACCGCGTGGACGGGCCATGCGATCCAGACCGGGGCGAGCCGGCGGACCAGCGCGACGGCCAGGCCCAGCACGGCCGCGAGGGCGGAGCCGAGCACCGTGGCGAGCAGCGTGACCTGGACGAAGGCCTCGAGCAGCTGCGGCAGCACCTCGGCCGCGCGCTCCCAGCTCCAGATGTCGCTCATCGGGTCATCACCCCTGCCGGGGCGGTCGCCGTCGGGACGGTTGCCGTCGGTGCGGGCGTGTCCACGGGGCCCTGGCCGAGCCGGCGCTTGGCGCGCCGCTCGACCGCGTTGGCCGTGAGGACGATCGCGCACGCGATGAGGAAGTACAGCACCATGCCGACGCCGTAGGAGAAGAAGGTGTCGTTCGTCGTCCTGCGGAGCTGCTCGGTCACGTAGGTGATGTCGTGCATGAGGATGACGTACGCGACCGCCGTGCCCTTGAGGAGCATCACCAGCAGGTTGCTCAGGGAGGGGATCATGATCGCCCACGCCTGGGGCCAGATGATCTTCCGGAGCTTGCGGGCGGGCCGCATGCTCAGGGCGGTGGCCGCCTCCCACTGCCCGCGGGGCACGGAGCTGATCGCCCCGCGCACGACCTCCGCGCCGTAGGCGCCGTAGTTGAGCCCGAGGGCGAGCACGCCGGTGAGGAGAGCGTCGAGCGTGACGCCGAGCCGGGGCAGGACGTAGAAGAGCCAGAACAGCTGCACGAGCAGGGACGTGCCGCGGAAGAACTCGATGAGCACCCGGGCCGCGCCGCGCACCAGCCAGACCTCGCTGCGCGCGCTCAGGCCCAGGGTGACGGCGAGGACGAACGCCAGCGCGCCGCCGCCGAGCGTCAGCTGCAGGGTGATGACCACCCCGTCAGCCAGGCTCGGCAGCGCCGCGACCAGTGCGTCGAGGTTGTCCAACGTCAGCCCAGCTCCCCGGAGCACAGCTGCTCGGTGGTCAGGTCGTCGGTGGGCCGCTCGGCGGCCGTGAAGCCGAAGTCGCCGACGACGTCGAGGTAGGCCTGCTCGTCACCGACGATCTTCGCCAGCTCCTCGTTGTAGGCGTCGCGCAGCTCCGTGTCGGCGTCTCGGAAGACGGTGCCACCGGCGCCGACCTGCTCCTCGCCGTCGATCTCGGCGACGAAGGACTCGGTGACCTCGACCGGGGCGTCGGGGTTGTTCTCCTTCATCCAGTTCAGCGAGATGCCGGTGAGCGCGAAGACGTCGGCGCGCCCGTTGACCACGGCGTCCATGCCATCCTGCGGGCCCCCGACCTCCATCGGGGTCAGACCCAGGTCGGTGGCGTAGGTGGCCTCGATCGCCCCGCTCATGGCGGCCATCTGGGCCTCGGACTCGGCGATCGACTGCATGTCGCTCAGGCCGAGCGGGTTGCCCTCCTCGACCATCAGCGCGGTGGTGTACATGAACTCCGGGTCGGAGAAGGAGGCCTGCTCGCACCGCTCGGGCAGGATCGACATCCCGGCGGCGATGACGTCGAAGCGGCCGGCGTTGAGGCCCTGGATGAGCTGACCGAACTCCGCCTGGACGCCCTCGACGTTCTCCACGCCCAGCTCGCCCCAGATCTGCTCGTGCAGGGCCACGGTGGCTCCGGTCAGCTCGCCGTCCTCCTGGAAGCTGTACGGCGCCTCGCCGGCGAACCCGACGGTGATCGTGCCGTCCTCGGTGAGCTCCTCGAGCGTGAGGGCGTCGCCGGTGGCGGTCGCGGCGTCGTCGGTCTCGTCGTTGCTGCCGCAGGCGGCGAGCCCGAGCACGAGAGCTCCGGCGGTGGCGGCGGTGGCGGCCTTGCGGCGCGTCGTGGTGGTCATCATGGTCCCTTCGGTTCGGACGAGGCACAGCCTCCCGACGCCGCGCGCCCCGGGGCGCGCGGCACCGGACGGGTCACCCCGAGTGGTCATGGCGCCCGGCCACGCTAGGGATCGGCGGTGCGGGCCACAAATGGCTGGCTGCTGTCCGTGCGCCGACGTTGGGCGCACCCTCACGAGGGCGCGAAAACGGCGTCACGCCGCGGATACCGCGACCGGGTGGGGACGTTCATCACCAGTCCTTGACCGGCGGATTTGACAACTTTTTCGTTACGGCAATGTGACATGAGGCGGCCGTCGTCGGGCGCATCGTGAGACGGGTGTCCGGGTTACGGGATGTGGGGGGTCGCGGCAGCGGGTCCCGTGCGCGGCCGGGGGTTGCGGGCGTCGCGTGCGTCGTGCGTGCGGGCCGGACCGGCCGCGGTCAGCGGTGCGACGTCGCCGTGAACCCCAGGATGAGCTCGACCAGCCGCTCGGGCGCCTCGGCCGGCTGGTGGTGCTCTGCGCCGTCGACGGTCGCGACCTCGACGTGGTCGGCGTACGCGTCGCCGTCCGCGAGCAGCTCGCGGACGAGCTGTGGTGGGAAGAGCGGGTCGCCCGCGGCGGCGGCGACCAGCGTCGGCGTGGTCAGGCGGCGGGACCGGTAGTGGCCGCTCAGGAGCCGGCCGACCTCGGGCAGCACCATCTTCCGGAGCATCGCCGACATGGCGCCGGCCCGCGCCGGCTCGCGAAGCGGCGCGAGGAAGATCTCGCGCTCGTGGGCGTTCCACGGCTGCTGGGGAGGGGGGAAGTTGAGCATGTGGCGGATCACCCGCTGGTGGCCGCGCCCCGTGAGGGCGGCGCCGAGGCCGGGGACCGCGAGCGCCTCCTGGTGCCACAGGTGCCGGAACTTCGGCAGCACCTTCGCGGGAAGCTTGACGAACAGTGGTGGGACGCCGAGCGCAACGTGGCGCTCGATGCGCTCGGGGTGGTCCCAGCACAGCGCGTAGCCGGCGATGGCGTTCATGTCGTGGCTGACCAAGGTGATCTTGTTGAGCTCCAGGGCGTCGAGGAGGGCCACGACGTCGGCCGTCATCTGGTCGCGCGTGTAGCCCGTCCGCGGGGCGTCGGTCCACCCCGAGCCGCGCAGGTCCGGGCAGATCACCCGCCGGTGCGCCGCGAGCCCCGGGATCATCTTGTGCCACTCGTACCAGTGCACGGGCGCCCCGTGCAGGAGCAGGACCGGGTCGCCCTCCCCGGCTGCGGCCACGTGCATCCGCAGACCCGGTAGGTCCACGAGGCGGTGCTCGACGCCGTCGACGTGCGGCAGGGGCAGGTCCGTGCGGGCGGTCGTGGTTCGCCCTGACGAGCTGCGGTTGCGCTCCATGGCGAGAATCTACTACGTCTGTTGTGCTGTGTCACTACTGGTGTAGTGCCGAGTGTGCGGAGCGACAGGGCCGGGTTGGCCCGACGGCTCGTTGGGGAGCCTTCGGTGGTTCGGGGCGGAAACGGTGGCACGGCGCCGTCGGATCTACCCCGTCCCGTCCGTCTCGACAGCGCCGTCGACCGTTGCGGGGACGTGGTGGTCCAGCGGGTTCTCGAGCTCGTCGCGCGGCATCCGTGCCAGGATCACCGCGGCGACGGCGAAGAGCACCGGGACGAGCCCCGCCACGAGGAACACCGGGCCGAGGCCGAACGCCTCGCCCACCGGGCCGGCGAGGGCCATCGAGACCGGCATGAGCAGGATCGAGACGAAGAAGTCGAGGCTCGAGACCCGTCCCAGCAGGGCCGAGGGAACTCGCCGCTGCAGGAGCGTGCCCCAGATGACGGTCGCCGCCCCGCTCGTCAGGCCGACGACGAACACCGCGGCGACCATGACCCACAGCCGGTCGGTCAGGCCGATGACGGCGACGGGCGTCGCCCCGGCGCCCCAGAGCATGACCATGACCGTGAGGTAGCGCCGCGGCAGCCGCCACGAGGCGACGAGCAGCGACCCGAGTGCGCCGCCCACGCCGAACGACGCCAGCACCAGCGCGAACGCCCCGGCCCCGCCGCCGGCCTGGTCGCGCACGGCGAACGGCAGCAGCACCTCGATCGGCCCCATGAGCAGCAGCACCCAGCCGGTCGCGAACAGCAGGGTCGCGAGGAACCACGGCGTGCGCACCATGTAGAGGTAGCCCTCGCGCAGGTCGGCGACGAGCCCGGCCACCGGGTTCCGGTCCGTCGGCTCCCGTGGCGGGAGCGTCAGGCGCAGCCGGCTGAGGCCGACGGCGGCCAGTACCTGGGACCCGGCGACCAGTGCGAGGGCGAGCCCGGGGGAGAGTGCCGCGATCGCCGCGCCGGCCAGGGCCGGGCCGGCGGCCTGCATGACGGCGGGCCGCAGCACCCCCTCGACGCCGTTCGCCGCCAGGAGGTGCTCGGTGGGCAGCACGTTGGGCAGCAGGGCCGAGTAGGCGGGGTAGAAGAAGCCCTCCGTCGCGCCGACCACCACCGCCACCACCACGAGGTGCCACAGCCTCAGCGTCCCGGTGAGCGAGAGCGCCGCGAGGGCGCCGACGAGCAGCGCCTTGGTCGCCTCGACGCCCAGGAGGATCCGGTCCTGCGGGACGCGGTCGGCGAGGACGCCGCCGAAGAGGACCGCCACGAGCATGCCGACGGCGGAGCCGGTCGCGACCTGGGAGAGCTCGACCGGCCCGCCGTCGATGGCGATGACCTGCCAGACGAGCGCCACGATCCAGATCCCGGTCCCGAGCAGCGAGAGGGTGAGGGCGAGCGCGAGGATCCGGTAGCGCCGGACGGTGAACGGCTGCAGGGCCCGTGGCAGGGGACGGCGCGACCGGCGCCGCTCCGGAGCCTGGGTTTCCGGCATGGCTCCACCTCCTCGATGACGGCACCCCGGCTGGGCGAGCAGCCGGTCTGCCCTTGCGCGCGCGCAAGCGGCATGTCTGAGAACACTGTGCGCGTCGGACCGCTCCGCGGTCCATCAGATTTCGGCGGTCCGAAACAGTCGGTGGCAGCACCGTGCCTCCAGGGTGCTCCTGCCGGCGCGCCGGCGGGATCAGTCCCGGACGAGTCTGCGGACCGCGACGAGGCCCTCGGGAGTTCCCGGCCAGTGCCGCTCGAGAGCTTCTGGGCCGGCCGTGCGGACGACCGAGCGCAGGACGAGGACGACGACGACGACGTCGTCCGCGTAGCCGAGGACGGGGATGAAGTCCGGGACGAGATCGAACGGCAGGGCCAGGTAGGCGAGCAGCAGCACGAGGCGAAGGCGGATGCCGCGGGGGAGCGAGGTGTCGCCCGCGAGGCGCCTCAGCAGCCGCAGCACGTCGGGGAGCAGGCGGACTGCCTCGCGCAGGCGGAGCTCGTCCGGCTTCGTGCGCCAGAGGGAGACGAGCAGGGCCAGCCACAGCACGAGGAGGGCGCCGGCGAGGCCGACAAGAACCGGCCAGGCGCTGCTCCACCACTCCGGCATGCGCATCCATCTGTTCGTCGGTCGCCGCGCCGATGGCGCCGGGCAGCTGAACGGGGGCGCCGGTCCACATCTCGACCGTCGTCGGACCCCGGAGGGATTCTCCTACATCCAGGAGGGCGTGCACCCGATACATCCGAGACGGCATGCACCCGATGCAAACTTGCACTGCGTGCAGTTGGAGCGCACCATGGAGACATGACGGACGAGTCGGCTCCCGGGCGCCGCGAGCTCAACAAGGCGCGCACCCGCCAGGCGCTCCTCGACGCCGTCAAGGAGCTGAGCCGCGACAACGGCGCGGACCGGGTGACGGTGGACGACATCGCCGACCGGGCCGGGGTCTCCCGCCGGACGTTCTTCAACTACTTCTCCGGCATCGAGGGCGCCGTCGCCGAGGCGACCGCCGCGCCCGTCCAGCGCCTCGTCGAGGCCTTCCTCCGCCAGCCGCGCGGCGGGGACCCGCTCGGCGAGATCGTCGCCGCCGTCCGCGAGACCCCCGTCGACCAGGGGCTGCTCGGCTGGCAGCCGGCCGACGCTGCGGCCGCCGAGGAGGGGCTGGGCCACCGCGCGCACCTGCGCCTGTGGCAGCACCACGAGGACTGGCTCGCCGCCGTCCTCACCGAGCGCCTCGCCGACGCGGACCCCCTGCGCGCCCGCACCCTCGCCGCCACGGTCATGACCCTCTTCGAGACGGTCGAGAAGGCCTGGCGCACCCAGAGCGCCGGGCTGTCCGACGCCGACGCCGTCGCCCTGTTCAACACCGAGCTCATCCGCGCGCTGGAGCACGCCCGCGCCGGGTGGCGCAGTCCTGACTGACCGTCCTCCCACCACGCGCACATCGCCCCACCCGCACCAAGACGCCCCCATCAACGGCTGCCCCAAGGCGCCACCGACTTCACCCGCCACGACCGTGGCGGCAGGGCCAAGCGCCCGGAGAGGAGCCCTCGTGGCCGCCCTGCTGCACCGGATCGGACGCTGGAGCGCCCGGCACCACTGGAGCGTCGTCATCGCCTGGGCGCTGGTCATCGCGCTCGCCGGCACCGGCGCCGTCGTGCTCGGCAAGCCGCTCGGCAACGACTTCACCATCCCTGGCAGCCGCTTCCAGGAGGTGCTCGACGATCTCGAGCGCGAGATCCCCGAGGCCTCCGGCGTCATCGGCACGGTGACGTTCTCCACCGAGGACGGGTTCACCGAGGACCAGAGGGCCGCCGTCGCCGACGTCACCGAGGAGTGGTCGGCTCTGGACGGCGTCATCGACGCCACCGACCCGTTCGAGGTCCAGGCCCAGCTCGACGGCACCGGCGACCAGCTCGCCCAGGGCCGCCAGGAGCTCGAGGCGGGCCGGGCGGAGCTGGAGGCCGGCCGCGCCGAGCTGACCGCCGGGCAGGAGCAGGTCGACGCCGGCCGGGCCGAGCTCGAGGCCGGTGCCGCCGAGCTCGACGCGGCACAGGCCCAGCTCGACGAGCAGGCCGCCCAGCTCGACGCCGGCCGGGCCGCCATGCCTCCCGAGCAGGTCGCCGCCGCCGAGCAGCAGCTCGCCGCCGGGCAGGCGCAGATCGACGCCGGCCGGGCCGAGCTCGAGGCCGGCGCCGCCGAGCTCGACGCCGCCCAGGCGGAGATCGACGCGGGCCTCGCCCGGATCGAGCAGGGCGAGGCCGATCTCGCCAGCGGGGAGACCGAGCTCGACCAGGGCGAGCGGCTCGCGGCACTGACCGACGGCGTGCGGCAGGTCTCCGAGAACGGCACGGTCGCCATGGCGCAGATCCGCTTCGACGCCGTCGGGGGCGGCACGCTGCCCGCGGAGATCACCGAGGAGGTCCAGCGGGTCGGCGAGCCCCTCGCCGAGGCCGGGGTCCAGGTCGACTACAGCACCGAGATCGTCTCCGACATCGCGGGCGCCTTCGGTCCCGGCGAGGCGGTCGGCCTCGTCATCGCGGCCATCGTCCTGCTGGTGATGCTCGGTTCGGTCGTGGCCGCCGGGCTGCCGCTGCTCGTCGCCGTGGTGGGCGTCGGCATCGGCATCGGCGGGGCGCTCGCCCTCAGCTCGGTGGTCGAGATGACGAGCGTGACCCCGGCGCTGGCGCTCATGCTGGGCCTCGCCGTCGGCATCGACTACTCCCTCTTCATCCTCAACCGGCACCGGATCCAGCTCCGCCGCGGCATGGAGCGCACCGCGTCCATCGCCCTCGCCAGCGGCACGGCCGGCAACGCGGTCGCCTTCGCCGGCACCACGGTGGTCATCGCCCTCGCCGCGCTCACCCTCACCGGCATCCCCTTCCTGGCGACCATGGGCCTCGTGGCCGCGGCGACCGTCGTCGTCGCGGTGCTCGCCGCGCTCACCCTGGCCCCGGCGCTCCTGGCCCTGCTGGGGGACCGGGTGCTGCCGCGCCGGCAGCGCACCGCGCCCCGCACCGCGCAGCCGGCGGCGACCACCCGGCGCGCGCGCCGCACCCGCCGGAGCTGGGCCGCCGTCGTCCAGGGGAAGCCGTGGCTCGCGATCCTCGGCGTCGCCGTCGTCGCCGCGGTCCTGGCCAGCCCCGCGCCGCAGCTGCGGCTGGGCCTGCCCGACGGCAGCGCCGAGCCGGCCGACACCACCGCCTACCGCACCTACGACCTCATCCGGGACAACTTCGGTGCCGGCGCCAACGGGCCGCTCATCGCCGTCGCGACCCTGGACGACGTGCCGGCCGACGACGCGACGCTCACCGACGTCCAGCTCGACGTGGCCGAGGACCTCGCAGGCGTCGGCGGCGTGGAGTACGTGGTGCCGTTCGGCGTGAGCGAGGACCGGTCCACGCTCGCGTTCCAGCTCGTCCCGGCCGACGGCCCGTCGGCGGAGTCGACCGTCGAGCTGGTCAACCGGCTCGACGACGCCGCCCCCGTGATCGGCGACGCCCGCGGCGTCACGATCGGCCTGACCGGCCAGACGGTCGCGAACATCGACATCTCCGCACGCCTCGGTGACGCCCTGCCCGTCTACCTGGCCGTCGTGATCGGGCTGTCGCTCCTGCTGCTGCTCATGGTGTTCCGCTCGATCTGGGTGCCGCTGCTCGCCACCGCGGGCTTCCTCGTCTCGCTCGCGGCGACGTTCGGCGGCGTCGTGGCGACCTACCAGCTCGGCATCGCCTCGGGCGTCTTCGACGTCCACGAGCCCGGTCCCGTGCTGAGCTTCCTGCCGATCATGCTCATCGGTGTGCTCTTCGGGCTCGCGATGGACTACCAGGTGTTCCTGGTCTCGGCGATGCGCGAGTCCTACGTCCACGGTGAGGACGCCCGCTCCGCCGTCGTCAGCGGTTTCGACCACAGCGCCCGGGTGGTGACGGCCGCGGCGATCATCATGGTGGCGGTGTTCGGCGGGTTCATCTTCGCCGAGCTGACGATGATCCGGCCGATCGGGTTCGGGCTCGCGCTCGGCGTGCTGGTGGACGCGTTCCTCGTGCGGATGACGCTGACCCCGGCGGTGCTGAGCCTGCTGGGGGAGCGGGCGTGGTGGCTGCCGCGCTGGCTCGACCGGGTCCTGCCGGACGTCGACGTCGAA